>JAFDWD010000895.1 GCA_018268695.1 Actinomycetota bacterium | reverse complement strand
CCATCGGCTTGCCGAAGGCGAGGCCGGTGTAGAGGACGCCGGAGTGCTCGGCGTCGAGGTAGGGCAGGGCGACCACGTCGGCGCGGCGGAAGATCGCCGGGATCTCGGCGTCCTCGACGAAGCGGGTGACGAAGCGGACCTTGGCGCCGGTCAGCGCGGCGGCCTCGTGCAGGGGCTCGACCGACATCCGCGGGTTGCCGACGATCCACAGCTCGGCGGCGGTCCCGACCTCGGTGAACGCCTCGAGCAGGTTCTCCAGGCCCTTGTAGGGACGCAGCAGGCCGAAGGAGAGGACGACGGGCCCCTCGGCTCCCTCGAGCTCCTCCGGCAGCGGCTTCTCCTCGGGCAGGCGGGTGAGGTAGTCGAAGGCGCCGTGCGGGATCACCCGCACGCGATCGGCCGGCAGCCCCACCTCGTCCCGCAGCCTCCGGGCGCCGTGCTCGGAATGGGCGACGACGGCGTCCATCGCGCCGAAGACCTTGTGGGCCGAGCGGGCGGCCCGCCGGCTCGCGTCGGGCGGCAGGATGTAGTGCGCGGTCATCACCCGGGGGCGGGTCGGCGGCAGCAGGTGCCGGTCGAGGCTCGGCAGCGTCAGCCACTGGTAATGGACGATGTCCGCGTCGCTCGGCGCGCGGCCGAACGCCCGCATGTCCCGCAGGTGCTCGAGCGCCTTGAACGGCAAGCGTGCCGAAGAGGAGAGCCCGCGCGCCGCGGTCCGCTTGTAGAAGCGCTCGTCGACCTCGTAGCCCTCCGCATCGGGCACCGGCCCGTAGAGGAACTTCGTCGTCACCAGCTCGACCTCGGCCCCCCCGCGCGCGAGCGCCGCGGCGAGTGCGCGGTCATACGGCGGCGTGAAGGCGGATGGGTCGACGAGTTGGACTTTCAAGGCGGACTAAGGAAGGAGGGGTTTTGTCTGCATTGTCCTATTCAATCCGGGCGCCAAGCACCTTCGGTACGGGTCTGAACGGTGTGGAAAACCCTGATGGTAAGAGGACTCTCAACCGGTCAGACGCTACTTTGACCGGTAGGGCACCGTCGAACTTCCACTCGGCGCCCACCCCCCCAAGCACCTTGCGCTGTTCGAAAACCGCCCTATAGGCGCATAAGGAACACCGGAAAGAAGGGAGCGGGTCGAGCAGCTGGACCGGAGCGAACTATCTTGGGGACTTGGCCGTGGACCTTTCCTACTGCGTCGTGAATACCAACGGGCGGGACTATCTGCTCGCCTGCCTCGCCGCGATCGAGGCGACGCATCCGGCCGGGGTCGAGCGGGAGATCCTGGTGCTGGACAACGCCTCGACCGATGGCTCGGCGGACGCGGTGCGAGCTCTCGGCGGGGACATCCACCTGATCGAGCAGCCTCGGCCAGCGGGGAAGGCGGCAAACGACTCGCTCCTCATGGAACGCGCCAAAGGCCGCTACTGCCTCCTCCTGAACGAGGACTCCGAACTGAAGCCCGGCGCGGCCTCGGTCCTGATGGCGGCGCTCGACGCCGATCCCGAGGCCGCCGCCGCGACGCCGCAGCTGCTCGGCTCGGACGGCGCGCCCTATCCCTGCGCGTGGCGCTTTCCCGGCGTCGGCACGGCGCTCGCCGGGGCGCTTTTCCTCCACCGGTGGCTCACCGTGCAGAGCACCGGCAAGGTGACGCGCCGGGTCGACTGGGCGCAATCGAGCGCGCTGCTGGTTCGTCGCGAGGCGGCCGCACGGGCCGGCTTCATGGACCCCGACTTCTTCGTCTACTACGACGAGTGCGACTTCGCCAAGCGCCTCGCCGAGGCCGGATGGCATGAGCTCTTCGTCCCCGGTGCCGCCGCCGTCCACCACGACCAGCTCTCCTCAGACCTCGCTGCCGGGCTGCCGCGGATCGTCGAATTCCACCGCAATCGCGACCTCTACATGCGCAAGCACCACGGCCGGGTCGCGGCGCTCGCGGTGCGGGTCCTCACCGCCTGGTCCTACGCCCTGCGCGCGCTCGCGGCGACGGTCATCCCCGGGCAGCCCGCGGAGATTTACCGCGCCCACGCGCGGCAGGCGCTTTTCCCCCGGCGCGGCGCCGGGATCAAGGAGCGGGCCGCCCAGTTGGGCTAGTCAATCCTTCGATTCGGTCTTGGCTTCGGACTTCTCGGAATCGCCGGTCAGCGCGCCTTTGAACTCGCGCATGCTCTTGCCGAGCCCGCGGCCGGCCTCAGGCAGGCGCTTGGGACCGAGGACGAGCAGGGCGATGATCGCGACGATGGCGATCTCGAGGGGTCCGATCTGGGAGAACATGGAACCCAGTATGGACTACGGCGCCAAATCGCCGTGAAAATCCGGCTCGCGCCTCAGAACCTCGAGTCTTCGTCCATGCGCTCGGCTTCGTAGATCTCGCCCGGATCGCCGTCGACGGCGGCGGGGCGGGAGCGGATCGCGGCGAAGCTCGCGGCCAGTCGCCGTGGGTCGCGGAGGTAGCCGAGCCAACCGCGCTCTTCGGCGGTGAAGAAGCCGCTTGCGAAGAGGATGACCGGGAAGAGCAGGCCGAGCGCCAGGCGGCCGGCAAACCCGGCGAAGCCCTCGCTCGGCAGCACCACCTCGCCGAAGGCGACCAGCGCAGCGGCGACGAAGAGGATACGGGCGAGGCGAGCCCATTCGTAGGGGACCGGGAAGAGCCGCTGGGTGAACCCGTACATCAGCGCGATCACGACCAGGTAGGAGCCGACCAGCGCGAGGGCGGCACCGACGATCCCCAGCGGCGGCACCAGGATCAGGTTGAGGGCGACGTTCGAGGCAAGGGCGGCAAGGGCCGCGGGGAGGTTGTACTCGGTCCGCCCGGTCCGTCCCAGGATCACCACCATCACCATGTAGAGCGCGTACAGGGTGACCGCGGCGGCGATCAGCCCGACGACTTCGTAGGCGTCGAAGAATTTCGGCGCGACGAAGAAGCGGATCAGGTACTGGGCGAGCAGCCAGAGCCCGACCACGAGCCAGGTGCAGCCCGCGAGGAAGAGGGTGATCACGGTGGCGTAGGTGCGGCGGGCCTCGTCGTCGTTGCGGATCGAGTAGGCGAGCGGCGGCCAGGCGAGCTGGAACCCGCGGACGAGCACGTTGACCGCCTGCGCGAACTTGACCCCGACCGAGTAGACGCCCGCCTCCGCCGCACCGAGGGTCCGCAGGATGATCAGCCGGTCGACGAAGTTGAGCAGGTAGAGGCTGACCTCGGCGGGCATCGTCGGCAGTCCGAAGCGGAGCAGCCGTTTGAGCAGCGGCGGGTCGACGCGGAGGGTGAGGCGGCGCCGCTGCTCGAAGATCAGCCCGAGGACGAAGACGGCGCCGACGATGTAGGAGCCGAGCAGGAGCCCGCGCGCACCCTCCCCCACCCCGACGACCAGGACGATCGTCAGCGCGATCGTCGAGAGGACGTTGGCGATCGTGGTGAGGAAGTAGGCGCGCGCCCGCTCGTCGAGGCGGAAGAGGGTCAGCAGGTATTCGAAGAGCGTCGCCACCCAGAGGCCGCCGATCGCGATCCGGGTGAGTTCGACCGCCCCGTGCAGGTCGGCCGGCTTGGGATCGAGGAGTGCTTCCGCCAGCGGCCCGGCCAGGGGCAGGGCGATCAGCGCGCCGATCGTCGCGAACCAGAAGAGCCCGGAGAAGGTGGCGCCGACCACCCGGGCCTGGTCCTCGTCCTCGCGGTAGTAGAAGCGCAGCACCGCCTCGATCAGGCCGAGGCGGACGACGATGCTGGCCGTGACGACGGCGGCGAAGAGGACTTCGGCGTAGCCGTAGTCGGCCCGCGAGAGATGGCGCGTGTAGAGCGGCAGCAGCGCGACCGCGATGAGCTTCGAGAGGATGCTCGCCGCCGTGTAGGCGGCGCCGGTCGTCGCCAGGCGGCGCAGGTATCCGGACACGGCGGGAAGCCTAGGCGGCGTCGGGGACTGTGGTCGCTCCCGCGGTGCGATCGGGCGCGCCGGTGCGCGCGGCCGCGAGCGATGCACCAATCGCCATCAGGACCCAAGTTATGGGGTCCTGGAAGAACCCGGCGTAGGCGAGCGTGTGGACCAGGAGGGCGACGAAGGCGGCGAGGACCGCGGCGCGGGCGATGAAGACGTACATCGGGTCACGGTCGGGGCCGCGCGCCCAGAGGCCCGCCGCCATCGTCCAGAGCGAGACGACGATCAGGGCGAGGTAGGCGGCCAGGCCGATCAGGCCCTGCTCGGCGACGACCGTGATCGGCTCGGTATGGGAGATCGTCACCGGCGCCTTCTTGTCGGTTTCCAGGTGGTTGGTGTAGGCCTTCTGGAAGGAGCCCGACCCGAAGCCCCAGAGCGGGCGCTCGGAGAAGAGTTCGGCGCCGCCGGAGATCAGGTGCGAACGCCCCGAGGTGTCGACGTTGAACTTGTCCGCGGTGATCTTGCCCGAGCCGCCGACGAAGAGCACCACCAGCGCCGCGCCGACGATCCCCACCACGACGACGCCGGCGGTCCAGCGCCACGACCAGCGCAGCGCCGCCAGCACCGCGAGGCCCGCCAGCAGGGCGACGAAGCTCGATTGGCTGAAGGTCTGGGCAAGGCCCAGCCAGAGGACCAGGATCGCCCCGCAGACGAGCCAGAACGGGCGCCGCTGCCGGATCCAGAGCGCCGCCGCGGTCAGGACCACCAGCACCAGCGCCAGATAGCGCCCGTAGATGTTCGGGTCCCAGAAGATCGAGTTGACCCGGAAGTAGGTGTGGAATTCGTTCGAGCGGATCACCGCCTCGTTCCAGAAGAGGCTGCGGCTCGCGTACTCGACGCTGCCAATCAGCACGAAGGCGACCGCCTCGACCGTGACCAGGATGAGCGCCCAGGTGAGCAGGCGGCGATCCCAGGGCAGCTCGCGCAGGAGGATGTAGGCGAGCGTGAAGGGGACGAGGAAGAAGCAGACTTCCTGCAGGCCTTTCGAGTAGTCCTCGGAATAGAGCGCCTGCAGCGCGTAGAGGACGACGAAGATCGCCAGCGTTTTCGCCACCCAGCGCGGGCGGCGCTTCTCGGCGGGCGGCGGCAGGAAGACCGAGGCCACCACGCCGGCGCCGATGACGACGTAGAGCGGCACCAGCAGGTTCGCCGTTTCCCCGCCCGATTCGAGCGGGATGCGGAACGGGAGCGTGCCGATGATCGCCAGCGGCATCAGCACCGGCCACCGGCGGAACACCCAGGCGAGCGCGACGACCAGGACGAGGCCGGCGACGAGCGCGACCGCTGCTTTCGCCTCGCTGTGGCGTAGCTCGACGATCTGATGGTTGTGCCACTGGTCCCCGAGGATCAGGAGCGGGAAGAGGACCAGCGCCGTCAGCATCGCCGCCGAGCGCGGTCGCCCCGCGGGCAGGAGGATCGAGGCGGCGGCACAGGCGGCGGCGATCACCAGCCCCGCGCCGGAGAGGAAGGCGCTCAACAGCGGGGCCCCCGCTTGTGCAGGCGGATCGTCCCCGGCAGGGTCAGCTCACGGCCTTCGTCTTCCAGCAACACCCGCAGCCGGTAGCGCCCGGGCGGCTGGATCACGCCCTTGCCGTTCTTGCCATCCCAGTAGTAGGTGTGGATGCGGTACCGCTTCAGGAAGTCCTTCTTCGCCAGCACCCGCACCAGTTCCCCGCCGGGCCGGACGATCTCCACGGTGCCGTGGTCGTTCGTCGTCGTGGTGCGGAACTTCAGCTTGATCCGCCGCTCGCAGGACCGCCCGGGAGTGAAGGCGTTGGATTTCTTGTGGCCGATTTCGACCCGGTCGACCAGCAGCGGGTCGCGCTTCACCCGTTGGGCGTAGGCGAAGGCAGCGACGGTGGCGACGACGAGCAGCGCGAAGACGACGACGCCCGCGTCAACCTTCCGCCGGGACATTGTCCTCGCCCACGACCACCGAGACTTTCGCCCCGTTCGAAACCCCGGAGACTTCGGCGGTCATCGGCTGGACTTTGTGG
>JAFDWD010000894.1 GCA_018268695.1 Actinomycetota bacterium | reverse complement strand
GACGACGGGACGACCTCGCTCTGGTACGGCGGTCGCGTCCCCAAGGACAGCGCGCGGACCGAGGCCTACGGCTCCCTCGACGAGGCCTGCTCGGCGCTCGGCGTGGCGCGGGCGCTCTGCGCCTCCGGCGACGGCTCCGAGGAGCTCGCCGCCGACATCCTGCGCCTCCAAGACGACCTCTTCGTCGCCGGGGCCGAGCTGGCGACGGCGCCGGAGGCGGCGCAACGGCTCGAAGACGGGATCAGCCGGGTCACCGACGAGATGGTCGAGGAGGCCGAGCGGCTGATCGACCGCTACATGTCCGAGGTCGAGCTGCCGCCGAAGTTCGTCATCCCCGGCGGCAACCTGCTCTCCGCCCACCTCGACGTCGCCCGCACCGCGATCCGGCGCGCCGAGCGCCGCATCTCGACCCTGGCCGAGGCGGGCGCGCTGGCCAGTCCCACCGTGATCCACTTCGTCAACCGCGCCTCCGACCTCGCCTATGCGATGGCCCGCTGGGCGGACGTCGACGACCCGGCGCTCTTCGAGGGTCGAGGCCGCTGATGCACGCCCACGTGACCGCCCGCCGGATCGCCGGCCTCGCCCACGAGATCGACCTCGGCGACGACCGCGCGATCGTCGTCGACGAGCCCGCCGAGGACGGCGGCACCGACACCGGCCCGCGCCCGAGCCAGTTGCTGGCCTCGAGCCTCGCCGGCTGCACCGCGATCACGATGGAGCTCTACGCGCAGCGCAAAGGCTGGGAGCTGGACGGCCTCGAGGTCACCGTCGACATGAGCACGGAGGGCGACGCCGCGCAGCCGCACGCCTCTCCCACCCACTTCGCCGTCGAGGTCGCCCTCCCCGACGGGCTGGACGACGAGCAGCGCCGCAAGCTGATGGTGATCGCGGCGAAGTGCCCGGTGCACAAGCTGCTGGAGAAGGGCGCCGAAATCACGGTCGCGGAACGCGCCCTCGCGGGGTGATCGTTTGAGCGGCGCGCTCGCGCTGCTCCGTCGCCGACCCCAGTTCCGCGCCCTCTGGGCGGCCATCGGCCTCTCCTACGCGGGCTCCGGTGCGGCGACCACGGCGCTCACCCTCTACGTCCAGCAGACGCACGGAACCGGCACCGCGGTCGCCGCCTTCCTGATCGCGTCCCAACTGCCGCGCCTGCTCGGCCCGCTGACCGGCGGGATCGCCGATCGCACCGACCTGCGCACCCTGCTGATCGGCTGCGACCTCGGCCAGGCGGCGGTCTTCGCCGCGATCGCCACCTTGCCGTCGTTCGGCGTGATCATCGCCCTGACCGCGCTCGCCACCGTCCTGCAGACCTCCTATGGCCCGGCGCGCACGGCGATGGTCCCGAACCTGGTCGAGCCCGAGGAGCTGATCGAGGCCAACGCGCTGCT
>JAFDWD010000893.1 GCA_018268695.1 Actinomycetota bacterium | reverse complement strand
CGGCTGCGAGATCTACAAGCTCACCGCCCGCCTAC
The DNA here is from genome assembly GCA_018268695.1 of Actinomycetota bacterium. The sequence continues at coordinate 2,761 of JAFDWD010000893.1, read as the reverse complement.
GCGGCATCTCTCCCCGCCACCACGACCGCATCGACCCGGCCGACCTCCCCGCCGACGCCCCCGACCGCCTCTTCGTCGAGTTCACCCACCCGCTGTGCTCGGAGTGCCACGAGTGGGAGCGGCGCCTCTCCGCCGACGGCGCGCTGGTGAAGCTCGACGTGCGCGAGCGCCCCGACCTCGCCCGCAAGTACGGCATCGCCGTCGTCCCCACCGTCCTCGCCGTCGCCGCCGACGGCGAGGTGCTCGAGCGCCTCGCGCCGTAGGCTCCCGGCATGGACCTGGGACTCGACGGACGCGTCGCGCTCGTCATGGGCGCGAGCAAGGGGATCGGACGCGGCATCGCGGAGTCGCTGGCGCGCGAGGGGGCGCGGGTGGCGATCGCCAGCCGGGGCCGCGAGCGGCTCGACGCGGTGGTCGAAGAGCTCGGCCCCGGGGTGGCCGCTTTCGTCGCCGACGCCGGGGACCTGGACCGCCTGCCGGAGCTGGTCGCCGAGGTCGAGGCAGCGCTCGGCCCGATCGACATCCTCGTCACCAACACCGGCGGGCCGCCTTCCGGGCGGGCGCTCGACAACTCGCTCGAGGAGTGGGAAGAGGCCTACCGCTCGCTGGTGCTCGGCGTGCGGGTGCTCGCCGAGGGGGTGCTGCCCGGGATGCGCGAGCGCGCTTGGGGGCGGATCGTCAACGTCGGCTCCAACTCGACCGTCGAGCCGATCCCCACGCTGGCGATCTCCAACGCGGTCCGCCAGGCGGCCGTCGGCTTCCTGAAGACGCTCTCGCGCGAGGTCGCCGCCGACGGGGTCACCGTCAACACCGTCGTCACCGGCAAATTCGCCACCGACCGGCTGGCCGAAAACGAGGGGTCGCTGGAGAACGCCGAACGGAGCGCCCGGGAGACCGTCCCGGCGGGGCGCCTCGGTCTGCCGGAGGAGTTCGGCGACCTCGTCGCCTTCCTCGCGAGCGAGCGCGCCGCCTACGTCACCGGGACGACGATCCCGATCGACGGCGGCCTGCTGCGCTCGGTCTGAGCGCCGACCAGTTCGCGAGGCGTCAGGCCGGCAGCTGTCGCCTGAGGGTCACGCGCACGCTCTTCTTCAGGGTCGTACCGTCGGCGAGCCTCTCGGTGAGCGTTCCCTTGAGCTTCACCTTCCCCGTGCGCGCCAGCCGTTTCGCCTGGCGCCCCTTGGCCCGCACCGGCAGGCGCACTTTCCCGGCCTTCTTCGCGGTGGCGCCGGTCGCGACGATGCCCTTGCCGGACAGCGAGAGCTTGCCCGCGGCCGGCACGGCGACGGTCAGAGTCCCGGTCCCGTGCACGCGATCGAGCTTCAACGTCACCTTCCCGAGCGCCAGAGGCCGACCGACCGCGATCGGGGTGGGCGCGACAACCGGAGCAGGCGAAGTAGACGGGACAGACGGGAGACCGGGGCACGCTTCGGTCGGCTGGAACTCATAGGCACCGATGTCCGGGATCGCGGTGCCGCCGATGCACTTCGGCTGGATCCGCGGCAGGCCGAGCACGTCGGTGGTGCCGATCACCGGTTCGGCCAGCCCGGCGTCGATCGTCGACGAGGTCGACAGCGGGCGGAAGTCGCCGCCGGCGGGATCGACCAGCTGGGGCGGCGTGGTCTGGTTGCCGTTCTGGCCCGCGCCCGTGTAGGTGAACGCGGTCCCCGCGCTGAGGCTGGTCTCGACTTCGTTGAAGTTCGAGTGGTCGATCACGGCAGTCAGCGACCCGCCGGCACTCACATCGATCAGGAGCCCCGCTTTGGAGGTGAACGGGCGCTGCGCCGGATAGGCGATCGAGTTCAGGATGCGCGCGTCAAGGTGAGCACCCGTCGAGGCGCCCAGGAGGATCGGATCGGCGGTCACGTTGGCGATCGTGGCTTCGTGGTTTCCCGGTTCCCCTCCGTACGCCGAGAGCCCTTCGAGGCAGAGGCTGTCGCTCAGGGTGCCGTCTTCGACCTGGCATCCTTCCCCGCCGAGGCCGGCGGAATCGGCGACGAGGCGTTCGCCGCTCCCGGCGATGAGGACGAACGGCCGTGCCATCGACGCTTCGGTGAGCGTCAGGTACAGATCATGGATGCGTGCCCCGGCGTTGCGCACTTCGAACTGCACCCCTTTCAGCCCGATGACCGGCGGCGCCGATCCGACCGCGCCCCCAACCGTGATCGCTTTGGCCACCGAGATCGTCGTCGCCTGCGCATAGGTGCCGGCACCGACCACGACTTCGTCACCGTCCTGTGCCCCGTCGATCGCGACTTTCAGGCTGCAGGCCGTCGGATTGCAGGGGCTCGCGCCGGCGCCGGCCGGCGCGGCGTAGCGGACCGCGGCCCCGGCCGACGCGGCGACCGAGAGCAGCAGCGCGAGCACCGCCACGAGGGCGACGCCGACCAGGCGCAGCGATGAATTATTCGACTTCAGACCGGGGACGAGATGCACGGGCGCGGCAGCTTAGACACCCGCGCGGCGTTTGCAAAGGAAACTCGACCTAACGTCTAGCGCTGCTCGCCCTGGAGCTCGCGCATCGCCGGGTAGATGATCACGTCGCGGAGCGTCTTCGCGCCGGTCATGATCATCAGGAGGCGGTCGATGCCGAGGCCGACGCCGCTCGCCGGCGGCATGCCATATTCGAGCGCCCGCACGAACTCTTCGTCGGTCGGGTGCGGATCTTCCTCCGCCCCGGACTCCTGACGTTCGCGCTGGCCGACGAAGCGTTCGCGCTGTTCGATCGGGTCGTTGATGTCGGTCCCGCCGCCGAGGATCT
>JAFDWD010000892.1 GCA_018268695.1 Actinomycetota bacterium | reverse complement strand
GGCTGGCGTTCCTCTGCGCCGGCCCGGCCGGGGCCGCCAAGCCAAGGAGCGTCGCCGGCAACGGCGTCGCCAAGGTGGGGGAGGTCCCCTGCGGGGCCACCCCCTGCACCTTGCGCGCACCTTCCCGGGTGCGGGTGGAGATCGGCGGCGAGGGCTTCCGGGCCCTGGTCGTCGTTCCCCGCCGGATCGCCGCCCACGCCCGCGCGGCCGTCCGCGTCAAGCTCGGTTCCAGGGCGGTGAGGAAGCTCGCCGGCGCGACCGCCCAGGTCAAGGTCCGCGTCGTCGTCCGGGCCGCGGGCGAGAAGAAGGTGCGCGTGGTGAGCTCCAAGATCACCCGCCCCGCTAGCTCCACCGCTCCCGGCACGACTGGCGGGGGCGCCGGGCCGAGCCCGTCGGCGCCGCCCGCGTCTGCACCGATCGAAGGTGAACCCCCGGTCCTCGCCCGCCCGGCGACTGCCGTCACCGTCACCGGCGTCCAACTCTCCTGGATGCCGAGGGATTCGTGGGTCCGCTACGTCTCGAACGCCGTCGGCGCCAACGACGGTGTCGTACCCGGCGCCGGAGCTACCGGCGTCCAGTCCACCGCCTCTCCCTGCCCCGACCGCCCCAGCTCAGCCAACGTCCCCCTCAACTACACGATCAACTTCCCGGCGAAGGAATCCTGGTACGACCCACTGAGCGGCGAGGCCGGCATCTACGGCACCGGCAACGTCGCCTTCCGCTACACCGCCCACGCCATCAACCTCACCGCCTCAGAACCTGAGCTCGAGATCAACGGCGCCTCATCGCGCGCCATCTTCCGCTTCTCCGGCTCCGGCGGCACCCCCTACCCCAATCAAAGAGTCGCCCTCGAGTCCCTCGGGACGGCGGGCCGCCCCACCATCTCCCCCGACGGCAAGACCCTCTCCTACAGCCTCATGCGAGGCCGCCTCACCCCCGACGGCGAAAAGGTCTTCGCCGGCTTCTACCCCGCCCCCTCCGACAACGAATTCGGCTGCCTCTCGGCATCCTTCACCCTCCCATGACGGACCACGTCCCGAACCCCGACGACCCCGTAAGCCGCGAAGCGTCCGACGCGATCGCCCATCTGAACGCCGACCACGCCGACGCGCTCCTCGACATGGCCCGAGCCTTAGGCGACTGCCCGGAGGCCACCGCCGCCCGCTGCCTGGACGCCGACACCAGGGCCCTGATCCTCGAGGCCACCACCCCCACCGACACCCTAACCCTGCGAATCCCCTACGACGCGCCGATCACCGACGCCGCGGGCCTCCGCAAGGCAACCGTGAAGCTCGCCCACCGAGCGCGCATCTCCCGCTCCGGTTAGTTAGGAGGTCTTCGACTTCTTGTCGCCCGCATTGGTGGTATTGGCCTGACCTCCAGGCCCTGACGTGGTTCCGAGCGGAATGGTGAGCAGGGAGGCGACCTTCCATTCCCCGTGTTCCTTCTTCATCTTCATTGCGTAGTCCTCATTCCCGGTTCCGTGGTACAGCGCATAACCTGAGTTGCCCTTGACACGCATCGCGGGGATCGGACGATCGAGGGTGTCGGTTCTGATGCCCTTACTGATCGGGAACGGTTCGGCAAGTTCCTTCAAAGCTCTAGGGCAGACCACCGCCGGGTTCTTCTTCGATCCAATGGTTTCCGAAACTTCTTCGAGCGTCTTCTGGTCCAGCGTGGCGCACTGGGTGGCAAAGTCCGCTGAGGCTCGGGCTTTGAGACTCTTCTGAAGCACCACATTGGCGGCTTCGCGTTCAGTGGTCGAAGCTGGGCTGCCGAACTGCACGATGTTCTCCTTCTTGCCACCTTGATGCACAAATTCGGCGCTTGCATCGGGAGTGCTCGCGGAAGTGTTCGATTGCGTCGATGAACGTCCTGAGCCGCACCCGGCCGTGAAGGCCATCATCGTCAGCGCGACCATTACACACAACTTTCTGCCGAGCCCCATGGCGCGAGCATACAGAACCTTTGATCATTAGCAAGGGGCTTTACTATCGCGCCATGCCCGACGGATCTCCTGCTGGAACTCACCAAAGGGCGGTGGGTCCGGCGTTGCTTCTCCTTTGGAAAACAAACCGCAGGACTTCTTGACGAGTTCGTCTCCTACTGGGCATTCTGGCCCAGCGGCGCCTCAGGCGCTGCGCAAAAGGGGAATCGCTGTGCCCAGCCATGGATGCGGGTGCGCAGCGACCAAACGAAACGAGAGGAGCTCATTGATGAGCCTCAAGAAGCTCGGCATCACGCTAGGAATCGTGATGGCGCTCGGCGCGGTCATGGCGAGCAGCGCCTCCGCCGCCGCGGTCACAGTCAACGCCCGGTGGTACGTGAATGGCGTCGGCCTCAACAAAGGTGAAAGTCGCCCGGTCACCTGCAAAGCGACAAAGACCGGCACCGGCGAAACAGGCCTGTCCTTCACCAGCACGGTGCTGAAAACCAAATTCGTGCTCTCTGCGGCCAGCATCGAATGCCTGCCGCACGCCACGGGCGAAACCAACGCGAAAATCGAACAGACAGAACCGGAAGCGGGCAAATTCGTCGCCGAGGACTTCGGCAAAATCCGCTTCAAAGGCGTGAAAGTCGTGGAACCGGCCGGTTGCGTGGTGCCGGAAGAAACAACGACGGAACCGCTTAAGACCGAGATCTACGAGGAGAAGAACGAAAAAGGCGAATCTGTCGCGGTCTTCGACAAATTCGAACCGACAGGTGAAGTGTTCATCAACCTCAGCATCACGAAATGCGCGCTCGAAAATCCGAAAATCCCGGTGAAAGGCGGCATCTTCGGGCTCGCCGAGAAAGAAAATGGCGAAAACGCGGTCACAGGTGAAGAATTCACCCCGCAGCGGCTCCGCTTCGACGAAGCCGTCCAGACCACAGCGGGCGGCAGCCTGACGCTCGGTACCGAACCGGCATTCCTCATGGGGACAGTCGACAACGAACTGGTCAGCGGATTGAAATTCGGCGTCAGATCAAAATAGGCAGAGTATTTGCCTGACCATGAGCGAGGGCTGGCTGAGTCCGGCCCGCGCTTCGTTCTGGAAGGGCTCCGGTGAGCATTCTGTCGAAGCCCTCGGCGACAGAAACCGAAAGCTGGCAATTCTTGGTCTGCGCGAATGCCGCATTGCTGTCCGCTTGTCCGTAAGCACCCGCCAAGTATCCAATTGCGCGTCGCTTGACAAACTTGCGGCCGGAGGTATGCTGCCGGAGCAGTTTGGGAACATCGCGTGTCGCCCAGGGAAACTTGCCGGTGCAGCTCCTTGCGCTACCGGCATGGGGACGGATAGGGAGGGACAGTGAACTACGGCGGGGACCGGGAGCCAGCGTCATACGCGGCTTCCCAAGCTGGATATTGCAGGTGCGCCGGGGGCCGCTCAGCGGTGCTCTTGACGGCGGCCCTTATAGCCGTGCTTTCGGTGCTTCTGATCAGTTCATCGGCCTCGGCCGCGACGAGCGCGACCTACAGTGGCGTGTCCTTCGGCCCGGATGGTACGGCTGGCACGAGCTTCGTTGGGCTCCGCAGTCTCACTGTCGATCAGGTCACCGAAGATGTCTACGCCTACGACGCCGCCGAACGCAAGCTCTACAAGTTCGATGCTGAAGGGCATCCGGCCAACTTTTCAGCGCTGGGAACGAACGTGATCTCGGGCGTCGGCGGAGGCGCCGGCGGGACCGAATACCAGGTGGCGATCGCTCCCCCCGGTTCGCCCGGGGGTACGGCTGGGGATGTGTACATCGCCAATAGCTCCGGTGCGCTGCAGATCTACAATCCGGATGGGACGCAGCTCGGTGAACTTGCAGCAGGGGGAGAAATCTGCGGAGTCGGCGTGAGCCCGACCGGTCGCCTCCTTCTCGGGATATTTCCGCGGGTGGTCGAATACACGCCGACCACCAACCCTCCGACCCTCGCTGACCAGACCGGTAGTTCGATCGTCGGCCCGGAAGCTGAACTCAGGACGTGCAATGTCGCCGCCGACGGCCTTGGCAACGTCTACGCCGCGAGCTTCCTCGGGCGCATCAAAAGGCTGAAGGGAGTGGCCGATCCCAACCCGACGGAAGTTGACCCGTTTGCCTCCACTCTCGCGGTGGACCCAGTGACCAATGAACTCTATGCCGACCAAGGGTCGGCGGTCGCAAAGTATGAACCCTCGGGACATCTTCTCTTTACCTTCGGTGGCTCTGGCCCAGGAGCAATCTCCGAATCTCGCGGGATAGCAGTGAACGCGACCAGCGGGCATGCTGCCTCGGGTGACGTTTACGTGAGTAGTGGCTCGACCAATCAGGTGGAGATCTTCAAACCCATTGTCTTCGCCGACGTCACGGTCCAGCCCGCAACCGCCATTTCCGAAAGCGAGGCCACCGTCCACGGCTCTGTCAATCCGGACGGCGGTCCTCCGGTGACGGGTTGCTTCTTCGAATATGTAGCAGGCAGCGTGTTTGAAGAAAGCGGCTTCGAACACGCTGCCACGGTGAACTGCGCGCCACCCGTCCCGCTGACGGGTTCAACGGCGAAGCCTGTGGAAGCAACTATTTCCAGCCTAGAACGCAGCGCCGTCTACCATGTCCGGTTGGTCGCGGAAAATGCCAACGGGCGCCGTACCAGCGAATCCAACACGTTCACCACCTCAGCCAGCCCGTATCCCTCGACTGGGCCGCTTGCTCCCTGCGCGAATGAAGCCTTTCGCACCGGTCCAGGCGCAACTCTTCCCGACTGCCGCGCCTACGAACAGGTGACCCCCGTCGATAAGGGCGGCGGTTCTGCTGCCGGCAGCAACGAATTGACTAGGACGTCTCCCTCAGGTGATGGAATCACCTTCTACAGCCAGGGTGGAATCGCGGGCGGAGTTGGCTCCCAGGACTTCCCGGTCTATCTGGCCGTTAGGGCCGCGGGCACGTGGAGCACGCAGGGCCTTCTACCGCCTCAGAGCTTTGGTCCACGCGCCGGCGTCCTCGGTTACAGCACCGACCTTCGCTTCGCGGTCACGTCGGCAGGCAACTTCAACACCGGCTTCGGACTCTTCATCGAAGACACTCTGACCCACTCGATTGCAACGGCAGTTCCCCCGCAGCCAGCGGCGGAAGAACCAGCTGACTATGCGCTCGACGCCGTCAGTGCGGATGGGAGCGAGTTGCTCTTCGAGTCGACGGCCCCACTTGTCGCAGGAGTCCCGCCCGGCAAAGACAACATCTACCTCTGGAGCCGTGGTTCAGGAGCGATCATGTTGGTAGGCGTCAAAACGCACGAAGAAGGGGGCGGCCCATTCCCCGATGGATCATTCGGCGGACCTTACGATTGGGCCGAAGGTGCGGAAGGCCTTACCAGCGGAGGCGCGATGCGCCACATGTACGTCGGAGAAGCCAATGCCATTTCTGCAAATGGAAGTCGCGCGTACTTTACCGCGGGCGGCACTGGGCAGTTGTACCTCCGTACGGGGTTGGGCGGGCCAGATCCGGCCACCGCGCACGTATCTGGGTCGCTGCCCGGTGTCACGGATCCCAACGGAGCCCAACCGGCTGCGTTCATTCAAGCAACCCCGGATGGCTCGAGCGCCATCTTCATGTCGTCGCAGAAATTGACCGAAGACGCCACCACCGGTCCATCCGACCAAGGCAAAGACCTCTACCGCTACGACGCGAACACTGGTGACCTGACCGACCTTGTGCCGGATCCTACCGATCCGAACGGGGCGGAAGTCAAGGGGGTTCTCGGTATAAGTCCTGACGGATCGTCCGTCTACTTCGTCGCCGGTGGCGCACTCGCCCCCGGAGCCACTCCCGTCGCCTGCAATGAAGGCGCACTCTGCAATCTGTACCACTTTCAGGAAAGTGCTTCTGGAAGCAACATCACCCTCATCACTCAGTTGAAGGGCGGAGATCTCTTCGGGAAACTAGTTAACGACTCTCTTGACTGGTCGCCCAGTGCTCTTGGAGTCGGTACGACGCCGTCGCCACGGACGGCCCGGGTAAGTCGGGACGGCCAGAGCTTGCTATTCGCGTCGCGGCGCAGCCTCACCGGATACAACAACCGATCCTCCAACTGTGACAAAGAAGCAGATGCCTGTCTCGAGCTCTATCGTTACGGCGCCCGAGATCGCAGTCTCGCGTGCGTGTCCTGTAATCCGACCGGAGCATCTCCCCTGGGACCCGCGTTTGTCTCGAATGAATTGATCAATGGCGAATTGGTGACTGCCGGTACCAAGTCGGCATTTCTCACCAGAAATCTATCGGCGAGCGGAAACCGAGTCTTCTTCCAGACGCCCGACCCGTTGGTTTCGAAAGACACCAACGGTACCTTGGGCTGTCCAACCAGACTGAGCCGCGAAAGCGGCAGTTGCATGGACGTTTATGAGTGGGAGGCGCCGGGGACGGGTTCGTGTCAAGCTCCAAGCGCCAACGGGGGCTGTCTCTATCTCATCTCGACCGGCCAGAGCAATCAGCCGTCCTACTTCGCCGATGCGGACGAAGAAGGTGAAAATGTCTTCTTCTTCACGCAGTCGCAACTTGTGCCCGCTGATCGCGATCAGCTGTTTGACGTGTACGACGCGCGAGAACACGGTGGTCTTGCGTCGCAGCACCAGCAGCCGTCGCCATCGTGTACGGGTGAAGAATGCCAGGGCGCCGCAACTCCGCCGCCGACCGTGGCGGTCGCCCCAAGTGCGGCGGTTAGCGGCCCAGGGAACAGAAAGAAGCGTCACAAGCATAAGAAGCAGGTGCACCACCGCTGTCCTAAGAAGTCGGGGAAGTGCAAGCGGAAGCATGCACCGCTCAAACATCACAAGCGCGCGGCCGCCAACAAGCCAGGAGGATCTAAGTGACTGCCCCTCGCCCTTCAGCTTGTCTTCTTTTTCGGCTTGCCGGGTTCCTTGCGGCTCTGGCTGTATGGTCCGCCGCTTCGCCGTTCCCGGCCGACGCCGCTGTGCCGGCTCCTGCGTGGAAGCTCTCCCAGGTTGCAGTCCCGACCATATTCCAGCCCGGCGCGACGGCTCCAGCCGCTGCACGGGCCGCGCAGACGGCTCCTCAGTACTCAATTACGGTGGTTAACGTCGGGGGGGGCAATACCGAAGGGCCGGTCCGGATCGTCGACACGCTCCCCGCGGGCGTAACGCCGGCAGTGTCCACGGGAGCACAGGTTCGGAATTTCCTGGGACCAGAAGGAATCTTCGGAAATGGACAATACGAACCATGCGCTCCGCCGGTAGGGCAAACGGTTGAATGCACCGTGGCCGGTCCAACTCGGCCGGGTGACATCATCACCATGGCCGTACCGATAGACGTTAGTCTCTCGGCGCCTGTCGTTGTTAACAATCAGGTGAGCGTGACGGGGGGCGGCGCTCCCTCCGCCTCGTCGACGATCCCCACCAGCGTAGGGCAGACCACCGCAAGGTTTGGATTCTTGCCCGGCGCTCAAGGACTGTCCGCCACCGCGACTTACGAAGACGGGAGCGTCGCCACCATCGCCGGCTCGCGCCTGTTTGGGTTGTCGCTCGAAGCTGCGTTCCCGAGCTCGCTCATCCCAGGAGCGACGATCGGGAATCAGATTGCTCCGGTAGGCAGCTTGCGCGACCTGAGCTTCAATCTTCCCCAGGGCATTGTTGTGAATCCGAAGGCGACGCCGATTCGGTGCACCGAGGCGCAGCTACAGTCGGAATCAAATACCGAAGGATGTCCGCCGGAGGCCCAGGTCGGCGACGTCAACCTGCTTACGAGCAACGTGGCCGGCGTCGTGCCTGGACCGGTCGCCCTTTACAACATGGCGCCGCCTCCAGATGTGCCTGCTGAGTTCGCCTTCGGGGTGAAGGGGGTATTGATCCATGTTCAGGGAGGGCTGGGTGGAGACGTTCACCTCACGGCGACCTCGCGCAACATCTTGGCGAAGATCGGCGCGATAGGTGTCGATGCCGAACTTTGGGGGAATCCAACGGATCCTCGTCATGATTACCAGCGGCTGGGGGTCAACTGTAACTTCGCAATTCCGGGCTTCCATGGCGAATGCCCCGTCCGGCGGACCGAAACTCCGCTTCTGACCATGCCCAGCGCGTGCTCTGGACCCCTGCAGGTTGAAGCGAGCGCGGCATCATGGGAAGAGCCGGAAGGGGTGCTACCGCATACGGTCGCGGTGCCGACCACCGACACCGACGGGAACCCGGTGGGTGTGACGGGTTGTGAAACGCTGGCGTTCAACCCGTCGATCTCAATACGACCAACTTCCCATGCCGCGGATTCTCCAACCGGACTTAATGTCGAACTTGAAGTGCCGCAAAACGAAGGCCTGACGACGCGGGCAACTGCAACCCTGAAGAAGGTGGTCGTGCATCTGCCGCAAGGGATGGCCGTGAACCCATCGGCTGCCGATGGCCTGGGTGCCTGTTCTCCGGCTCAGATCGGGATCGGCAACAACTCCCCTGCGACGTGTCCGGACTCGGCGAAGGTGGGCACCGTTGAAGTGGAGACCCCGCTCCTTGAATCTCCGCTGCGCGGTTCCGTGTTCCTCGCTGAACAGACCAATAATCCGTTCAGGGCCCTCCTGGCCCTCTACGTTGTCGTCGAAGGTGAAGGGATCGTCGTGAAGCTTCCTGGCCGGGTCGACCCCGATCCTGCGACGGGGCAGCTTACCGCGACCTTCGACAGTAATCCGGAGCTGCCGTTCAGCAACTTCAAGCTCGAATTCAGCGGTGGCTCGCGAGCCACGCTCGTCACGCCATCGGCCTGCGGCAGCTACACGACTGAAACTCAGCTCACCTCCTGGGCTTCGGAAGGCCCGGTGGCGATCAACGCACCGTTGATTGTGAACCAGGGCTGCACCGCAGGCGGCTTCAATCCGGTACTTCAGGCCGGAACGGCGAATCCGATCGGCGGAGCTTTCTCGTCGTTCACGCTTCGTATCACCCGCCAGGACGGCGAACAGAACCTGTCCCGCATCGACACCACCCTTCCCGAGGGCTTGGTGGCCAAGTTGGCGGGCGTCCCCCTCTGCGGTGACGCGGAAGCAATGACCGGGAACTGCCCTGCGGGCTCGCAGGTCGGCACGACGACGACCGGCGTCGGCGCCGGCACGCAGCCACTCTATATTCCTCAGCCCGGCAAGGCGCCCACCGCGGTATATCTCGCCGGACCCTACAAAGGCGCGCCATACAGTCTCGTCGTCAAGGTGCCTGCCCAGGCGGGGCCCTTCGACCTCGGCACGATTGCCGTTCGGGTGGCGCTCAACGTTGATCTGTTCAGCGCGCAGGTGACGGCCGCCTCGGATCCCCTGCCGCAGATCCTCGAAGGAATTCCGGTCGCCTATCGCGATGTACGCGTCAACGTCGATCGCCAAGACTTCATCCTCAACCCGACCAGCTGTGATCCTATGAAGATCACCTCGGTACTGACGTCCAGTACCGGTGCCACCGCCAGTCCAAGCGATCGCTTTCAGGTGGCCGGATGCGAACGGCTTCAGTTCAAGCCACAGCTCAAGCTCCAGTTGAAGGGAGCCACCAAGCGGACCGGACACCCCGCTCTCAAGGCGGTGGTGACCTATCCGAAGGAAGGGGCGTACGCAAACATCGCTCGGGCCCAGGTCGGGCTGCCCAGCTCCGAGTTCTTGGATCAGGGAAATCTAAACAAGGTATGCACCCAGCCCCAGCTCCGATCTGACACCTGCCCGAAGAGTTCGGTCTACGGACACGCAAAGGCCTGGACGCCAATTCTGGAAAGGCCGTTGGAAGGTCCCGTCTACCTGGGCGTCGGCTTCGGCTACAAGTTGCCCGCGCTGGTCGCTGACCTGAACGGACAGGTGCGGATCCTTCTCAAGGGCAAAGTGGACACCACCAAGAACAAAGGGCTCAGGAACACTTTCGAAGCGGTCCCCGACGCACCAGTCTCGAGGTTCGTCCTTGAAATGAAGGGCGGAAAGAAGTACGGACTGCTGGAAAACTCCGAAAACATCTGTCGCAAACCGCAGCGCGCGAGTGCCCTCTTCAATGCTCAGAACGGGGATTCGCTGCATCTTGAACCCACCATCGCAAACAGTTGCAAGGGTAAGGGATCCAAGAAGAGCAAGGGAGCAAAAGGCCGGTAAGAGCCGCAGCGAGGTCCGGCCCGAGCTGGGAGATTCAAGACGGACCAGACGGCCCGCGCTTTCGCTGTCGCCCGACGACGCGACTTCAGGCGCCTACCGAGTCGCGGCCCACACCTGTCGAGCTCTTCAGGGGCTCTTCTCAAGCAGTCGGGCCGGTGAAAAAGACGCTTAGTGGCCTTGACACCACACGGTCTCAATCCGGTATGCTGGAGGTACTGAACGGTGGGAGATATCCGATCGGTCAGGGAGAGAGGAAGCCGGAGGACGGGGCTGTCTGACGATGTTCAAGGTCGGTCCAGCTCCGCTTTCGGAACCATGGAGGGGCGTGGGAGCGAATACGGGAGGGATAGCGTCTGTGGCCGGTACGGCCCTGCGCATCGCGACCCAGCCGACACCAGCCTCTTCGTTTCCAAACAAAGGAGCAGACGAACAATGGGAATGTTCAAGAAGAGGATGGGACGAGGGTTACTCGCTCTGGTCGCACTTGCCGTGGCTGGATTGGGGACGGCGACCGCGGCTTCGGCGCACACGGGCGAATTCGCTCGGTTCAACAATTGCCCGTCGACTAATCCTTCAGTCAATAAGTGCCTTGTGGCAATCACCACCGGAGGCAAAGTTGTCTTGGGGAAGAAGAACGTGCCGATCGTGAATCCAGTCACGCTGCAGGGCGGCTACAGCTTTCCGGAACTCGAAGGTCCGGAAGAAGGACTCTCCAAGTTCTTCGGTGCTACCAATGGCGTGACGCTGTCGAAAACGCCGCAACCGGTACCGGGTGGCCTCGCAGGGTTGGTGAACTGCAAAGAAATCTCCAACTTCCTTCTCCGTGCCTCCTGTGAACTGGGCGTCGAAAATGGATTGACCGGGGTGAATGCGACGCTTGAATTGGCGCGGCCCGCAAGCGAAATCCGAGTCGGCGAACTCAATCTGGCGTTTGAAGAAGGGCTCGCACTGAAGCTCCCGGTCAAAATGCATCTCGAAAACCCATTCCTGGGAAGCGGCTGCTACATCGGCTCAAGCAGTTCGCCGATCATCTGGAATCTGACCACTGGCGCGACCCATCCTCCGACGGGGACCGCCCCGATCCACGGTAAAGGAGGCACTCTGGAATTCCTCGAAGAAGCCCAGATCGCCAGGATCACGGGTGCAGAACTCGTCGAAAACAATTGGTCGGCACCGGAAGCTTCCGGCTGCGGTGGCTTCGGAGTGGAACTGATCCTCGACCCGATCATCAGTGCCTCAGTCGGTGTCCCGGCGGCGGCAGGCAAAAACGTCGCGGCTCTGCAGAACAACATCTGGATCGCACGGGCAGAAGCAGTTAACGAACACTAGGTCCGTAGCCGTACGAGAGCACCCCTGGTTCGGGGGTGCTCTCGTGCATATCCGCCGCGGGCCACTCGGATTGGGATCCAGCCAACCTCTACGACCAGTCCCTTCGCGGAGTCAGTGGATGGCATCCCGATACCGGCAACTGAAGCCGCACCCAGGCAGCTCGGGGACGGCGGTGGTGGAGCATCAACGCGGCAGGCTACGCGCGGCAACCATCGAGCTGGTCGACGAGTTCGGGTACGACGGGCTCACCGTCGGAGCGGTGGTTGCCGCGGCGGGCGTGTCGAAGCACACGTTCTACGAGAACTTCAAGGACAAAGACGCCTGTTTTATAACCACCTATGAAGTGATCGTGCGTCATGCAGCACGTGCGGTGCTTGCCGCTCAGAGTCGCCAGCATGAACCACGGGCCCGAATCCAGGCCGGTCTTGACGCATTTTCGAGCGAGGTTGACGATGCGCCGAAAGCTGCTCGCCTGGCCCTCGTGTCCGCGCTCGGCGTCCGAGCGGCAAGCGGTGCCAGATTGCGCACCGGCGGACTCTTCGGGGCGCTTGTGGCAAGCAGCCTGGAGTATTTCGCCGATGGCATTTCTGCACCGCCGATCCTTCTGAGAGGCATGGTGGCAGGCATCAGTCACGTGGCACGCGCACGGCTGCTGGGGGAGGATCGACTCCTGATGGCAGGCACGACGGAGCAGATGGTTGCCTGGCTCCTGTCGCTTCGAGGTGAGGCCGCATCCGAAGTCACTCCAAGCCGTGCGACATGCCGGAGCATCCAGGCAAGGCAAGCAGAGAGAAAGCTACCGACGGGACACACTTGGAGCCAGTTCGGTAATGAGCGAATGATGATCCTGTCGGGCGTGAGCCAACTCGCGGCCAGAGACAGATACGTCGCACTCAGTGCGACTGACATCCGAAAAGCAGCGGGCATTTCGCGGCGGCGGTTCGAAATGCACTTCGACGGGGTTGCAGACTGTTATCTCGCCGCGATCGAAGCCCTCGCTCGAGACCTGTTGGCGGAAGCCAAGGTGGCATTTAGAAGTGCGGAGAGTTGGCCGGCCGGAATTTATCGTGCGGTCAGCCGCCTTTGTGAGGTCCTTGCAGAAGATCCGGCCCTGCTCACGCTTGCTTTCGCTGAGCCGCTGGCATGGGAGGGCGCGGGGCTGCGCTGGAGAAATACCTTCGCGATCAATGTGGCGTCGCTGTTGGATGGTGTCGGACCCGAGCCGGGGCGCACTATGTTGGCCGCGGAAGCTTCGGTGGGAGGGCTGATCGCCATCATCCACCGTGTTGCTGCGCTTGGTCAATGTCGGCAGCTGCCGACGGCCG
>JAFDWD010000891.1 GCA_018268695.1 Actinomycetota bacterium | reverse complement strand
CGGCCGGAGCAGGCGGCCTCGCGATCGGAGACAGGACCGCCGGGCTCCTCGCCGCCACCGCGGCAGCCGCAGGGACGTTGATCCTCGGGATCTTCCTGGGGGCGCTCGACTGGCCGTTCCGGCTCGTCGTCGTGCCGATGGCGGTCGCGACCCTCGCCACCCAGGCGACCCCGGACGGTCGTCGGCCGGAGCGCTTCGTCCTCTCCTGGGCGGGCCTTCGGCTGGCGCCGTCGCGGCGCTCACTCGGCCGCGGTCTGCCGTCGGCGGGCCCGCGCCGCAACGCCGGCGCACGGATCTGGATCGCACCCGACGCGAGGGGGTTCCGTCTTCGTCACGCCCGCGTAACGGGGCCCGGCTCGGTGGGCTTCGTCGAGCCGGTGGCGGTCAGGCGTCGCCTCCGCGGCGGCAACCTCGTGGTCCGGGAACCGGGCCTCTTCACCCGACGCTCGCGCCTGCGCCACCGGGTCGTGCTGAAGCCCGGCCAGACCCTGGAGGTCCGGCCGTGATCCGTTTCCCTCTCCGCTACGCGCGGGCGAACGTCCTGATCGGGCCGGGCGGCGAGGCCGCCGGCCTCTACCGGGTCGAGTCGCGCTCCTATCCGTTCCTCTCGATCGCCGACAAGTGGGGTCTCCTCCACCGGCTCGAGCGGATGATCTCGGTGGTCGGGGCGGACCTCTCGATCTACCGGATCGCCCGCCCCTACCCGGCCGGGCGCTATGCCGCCGAGCTGACCTGGCTGGCCGACCGCGAGCACGCCGACCGCGGTCGCTGGCGGGTCTATCTGGAGAGCCAACAGGAGCGGCTCGCCTCGCTCGACTCCCACCTTCCCGAGATCTACCTGGCGATCTCCCTCACCGAGGGTCGGCGGGGCGGCGGTGCCTTCCGCTCGCTAGGGCGGGCGCGCCGCCGGCTCGAGGACCTGGCGGGTGTCGGTGCGGCGAGCCCGATCTCGGGCGCCGAGCTGCACACGCTCGCCGAGGCCGAGCGCCGCGCCTTCGGCAGGGCGGCGTCGGTGGTCGAGCTGCGGCGCGCGGGCACCGAGGACCTCCAGTGGCTCCTGCGGCGCGCCGCCGTCCGCGGGCTCGGCGAGCCCGAGCTCGAACGGCACTGGCAACCCGACGCGCTGATCCTCGGCGGCGAGGGCGGGGAGGTCCTCTATGAGCCGCTCGAATCCGACCTCTGGGAGCCGGTCAACGCGCCGATGCGGGAGGAGCCCGGCCGACCCCCTTCCCTGGTGGTCGAGTCGGAGGCGGGCGCCTCCCATCAGGCATTCCTCTGCCTCGGCTCGCTTGCCGAGGAGGCGGAATTCCCCGG
>JAFDWD010000890.1 GCA_018268695.1 Actinomycetota bacterium | reverse complement strand
GGCGACCCGTCCGGGCTGCCCGCGACCTACCTCTGGGCACGCACGCGGCGGATGTCGGGGGCTCGCGACAAGAAGACGTCCGGCGGCGGCGGCGAGGCGATGGGCCACATCGTCGGCGGCCACCAGCGCCTGATCGACGCGATCGCCGACCGGGCGCGGAGCCTCGGCGTGGAGATCGTCACCGACGCGCCGGTGAGCGGGCTCGTCACCGACGCCGATGGCGCGGTCACGGGGGTGGAGCTCGACGGCGAGTCGATGTACTTCGATCTGACGATCCCGACCCTGCAGCCGCCCGCCCTGCGGTTCCTGCTGCCGGAGCGCCACCAGGGCCTGCTCGCGCCCTACCCGGAGCGCTGGCTCGGCTGCGTCTGCGTGATCGTCAAGGTGAAGCGCTCGCTGCTCCCGTACTACGCGGTGAACATCGTCGAGGACACGCCGCTGACCTCGGCGGTGGAGACGACGCAGGTGGTCGGCACCGACCACACCGACGGCCACACGCTCGTCTACATGCCGAAGTACTGCGCCCCCGACGCGCCGGAGCAGTCCGAGGACGACGAGTCGATCTACACGCGCTTCACCGACTACCTGGCGCGGCTGTCGCCCGGTTTCAGCCGCGACGAGGTGGTCGACTGGACCGTGCAGCGGGCGCGCCTGGTCGAGCCGGTCCACCAGCTGCGCGCCGACGGGCGGCCGCTCGAGATGGCGCCGGTCTGGCCGGGGGTGGAGGGATTGGCGCTCGCCTCCAACGCCCAGATCTACCCCTATCTCTTGAACGGCGACTCGGTGATGGGCTTCGCCGAAGGCGTCGCCGCCGAAGTGACCGAGCGCCTCGAGCTCGGTGCCGCCGCTCCGCCGGTGCCGGGTCATGTACCAGGTTGAAGCGTCCAAGGCGCTGCTGAAGCCGCGCCTCTGGCTCCGTCGTCCCGAATCGCTGCGGGTCTCCCGCAACGTGGTGATGCTGGGGATGACCAGCATGCTCACCGACATCTCCTCGGAGATGGTGGCGACGATCCTGCCGATCTACCTCGTCTTCTCGCTCGGCGCCAGCCCGCTGGCGCTGGGGGCGATCGACGGTACCTATCGCGGCGCCGCGGCGGTCGTCCAGGTCGCCTCGGGCTTCATGTCGGACCGCTTCCGCCGCCACAAGCAGGTGGCCGAGGCGGGGTACGGATTCTCGGCGTTGGGGAAGGTGGCGCTGGTCGCCGCCGGGAACTCGATCGGCGGGATCGGCGCGATCGTCGCCTTCGACCGGATCGGCAAGGGCATCCGCACGGCGCCGCGCGACGCGCTGATCTCGCTCTCCTCGACCCGTGACAACCTCGCCACCTCGTTCGGGGTGCACCGGGCGCTCGACAGCGTCGGCGCCTTCCTCGGACCCCTGGTCGCCTTCGGCATCCTGCTGGTCGCGCCGGCACGCTTCGACGCCGTCTTCTTCGTCTCGACGCTCTTTGCCTTCCTCGGCCTCGCCGTCCTCGTCCTCACCGTGCAGGGCAAGCCCTGGAGGGCGCCGCGGGAGGGGACGCCGCCGAGCTTCGGCCGCGCCGCCGGCCTCCTGCGCGACCGCAAGTTCGTCCTCCTCCTGCTGGCGGCGCTGATCCTCTCGCTGACCAGCGTCTCCGACGCGCTGATCTACGTCGGCCTGCAGCGGAAGATCGACTTCGACCCGGCGGTCTTCCCGCTCCTCTACGTGATCACCGCGGTCGCCTTCATGGCGCTGGCGATCCCGATCGGGCGGCTCGCCGACCGGGTCGGCCGGGTGCCGGTCCTGATCGGCGGCTTCGCGATGCTCTTCTTCGACTACGCGGCGCTGATCTCCGACCACCTCGGCTACGTCGAGCTGGTCCTCTGCCTCCTCGCCCTCGGCGCCTTCTTCGCCTGCAGCGAAGGGGTGCTGACCGCGGTCGCCGGGGCGGCGCTGCCCGACGATCTACAGGCGAGCGGGATCGGCATCCTGATCACCGTCGTCAGCATCGGCAACCTCGTCTCGTCGATCGCCTTCGGCGCCCTCTGGGTGACGCTCGGCCTCCAGCAGGCGGTGATCGTCTTCGCCGCCGGGCTCGCCCTCGCCCTGATGATCGCGGCGCCGCTCTTGGTACGGTCGCAGCGCTCCGCGCCGCTGCATGGGTAGCCGAAACGCCAAGATCCTCATCGCCCTGGTCGTCCTCTGCGTGGTCGGCGGGGGCGTCTACGTCGCCGTCGCGGCGACCGGGCCGAGCGGCACCGAAACCGACTCCCGTCCGGTCGCCACCGATGTCCTCGACCAGGCCGACCTGCTGGTGCGGGCGGTCGACCCCAAGCAGCCGACGCTGAACGGCGGCGTCTTCGAAGTCGACGACGGCAAGGTCCACCGCGGCGGCGACCTCAGCTGCGAGCGTGTCTACTACGCCGCCGGTGGCGGTATCTGCATGGGCGTGGCGCCGTCGGGGGTCGACTACACGGCGACCGTCTTCGACGAAGCGCTGGAATCCGAGCACACGATCCCGCTGCAGGGCCTGCCTTCGCGTGCCCGCGTCTCCGAGGACGGCAGGTACGGAGCGATGACCGTCTTCGTCACCGGCGATTCCTACCTCGAATCGAGCACCGCCTTCTCCACCCGCACCTACATCGTCGACATTGCGACCGGCAAGGTCGCCAAGCAGCTCGAGCAGTTCTCCGTGACCAAGGAAGGAAAGCCCTTCGACGCGGTCGACTTCAACTTCTGGGGGATCACCTTCGACCCGACCGACTCGAATCGCTTCTACGCCACCCTCGGCACCGGCGACCACCACTACCTGGTCGAAGGCACCGTCTCCGGCGAGGAATTGAAGGTCCTCCGCGACGGGGTCGAGTGCCCGTCCCTCTCGCCCGACGGCAAGCAGATCGCCTACAAGTCCCGCCTCGGCCAGAGCAACCGCTGGCACCTCCGCGTCCTCGACGTCGCCACCCTGAAGGACCACGCCGTCGCCGAGACCCGCTCCGTCGACGACCAGGCCGAGTGGCTGAACGACACCACCCTGGCCTACTCCGACGGCACGAACGTCTACACGGTCCCGGCCGACGGCAGCGGCGAAGAGCAACTGCTAGTCCGCGATGCCTCGAGCCCGGTCCGCCTGGAAGAACCCCTGATCGGCAAGGCTCGCTGACTTAGCCACAACAGGGTGTGGCCAACTCAGCGGGCGAGCAACGGGGCGAGGCGATCGCGGGACTCTCCGGCGATGCGTCTTGCCACCGCCAGCGGGCGGCGGGGCGGGGACGGGACCTCGGCGGGCTCGATCGGGGTGGGGCCGCTGTCCACTTTCACGACCTCGGCGCCCTCGGCGATCGGGATCGGCTCGCCGTACTCGCGCTTGGTGCCGTCGACGATGAGGCGGGGGGAGGTCGGGCCCGCCGGGGGCTCGAAGCGGATGGTGTCGACGCCCGCCGGCACCTCGACGCGGAGCAGGTTGCCGAGGGGGCGCACCGCGAGGGTCGTGCCCTCGCGTCGGGTCTCGTAGGCGCGGCGGCTGATCGCGGCGAGGGACTTCCAGGTGGTGTCGGGGACGATCGCGGCGACCTCGGCCTGGGCCTCGGCGAGGAGGTCGAGGCCGGAGGCGAGGTCGTCGTGGTGGCCGTAGAGGACCAGCGGTTGGTCGAGGTAGGCGCGCAGGCGTATCTCGGCCGGGGAACGGCCGATGAGGGGGTGACGAAGGATCGTCGGCAGGCCGGTGCCGCGGTCGATCGGCCGCCAGCCGACCAGGGCGTCGGCGTGGGGAGGACGAGCGAGCCAGTCGCCGCGGGCGACGCCGAGCCAGGGGAAGGGGATCGTCATCGAGATCGCCTCGTAGCCGCAGCGCAGGAGGGCGGCGAGGGTGGCGGCCGAGCAGGCCTCGTGGGGTGGCACCATCACCCGCTCGATCGTGCGGCCGGTGCGGCGTTCGAAACGGGCGACCCGCCGCAGGGCCTGGGCGGCGAGGGCGGTCGCCGCCATCGTCGTGTCGACGCGGCCGAGCTCACCGCCGTCGTGGTCGTTGCCGTGGACGGCGAGGGAGATCCCCCCGGCCGCATCGGCGATCGCGACGAGCGCGGCGGTGTGGGCCCAGCGGGTGTCCAGCGGCACGGTCGCGAGGACGGCGTGGTAGCCGTGCGCGCGGACGTGGCGGGCGAGCGCCGGGAGCTGGATGTACCCGTAGGTCGGCCAGTGGAGGTTGGGGTCGTCGATGATGAACGCGGCGGCCGGGGGCGGCGGTGCCCAGGCGGCCCCGGCGGTGACGCCGCGTAGGAACTCGACCAGCGGCAGCAGGGCGAGCGAGCGATCCTCGCAGAGGCGGTCGCGCAGGGCCTCGCACTCGCCCAGCTCGCGTGGTGCCAGGAGCGAGACGCGCAGCGGACCCTCTGCCCACCACACCGGATGTTCCCCCCAGCGGGCGAGGACGGTCGCGCCCGGGCCGGGACGGTCCCCGGCGCCCTCGGTATGCAGCCCGCCCAGCAGGCGACGGTCGGGCAGCGAGGCGCCGCGCAGGCGCGAGTCCAGGAGCGGCGAGCCGGCGAGGTCGAAGGACGCCGCCGCGACGCCCGCCTCGGCGGGCTCCTCTCCCAGCATCAGGAGCGCCGGCGTCCCCGTCGCCGCGGCTTCGCGGGCGGCGACGCCGTTGCCGCGATCGAGCACCGCGTCGAGGCCGCCGAGCTGTCCCGGCCGGCGGGCCTCGAAGCGCACCGGGAAGGCGAGCTCGAGCGCCGCCAGCAGGCGGGTTCGGCGGGTCGCCGTGCAGTCGGCGAAGACGCCGACGAGGAGCCTGGGATCTGGCCCGTTCATCCGCGGCCGACCGGCTTCAGACCGCGGTAGAACTCCCGCAGCGGGACCTTGCGACCGAGCGGGCGCTTGCAGGTGGCGACGACCTGGGCGGGGTTGCCGCGGACCATGGTCAGGGGCGGAACGGAGGTGGTGACGACGCTGCCGGCGGTGATCACGGCGCCGTCGCCGATCGTCACGTGCGGCAGGAGGACCGAGCAGGGGCCGATGAAGACGTCGTCGCCGATCACGACCGAGGGGACGCCCTCCTCGGCGACCTCGCCCTGCTGGTGGGCGACGACCGTGGTCCGCATGCCGATGTCGACGCCGTCGCCGATCTCGATCAGGTGCGGGAAGGCGGTCTCGAGGATCACGTCGGTGCCGATGAAGCAGCCCTCGCCGATCTTCACCCCGCGGGCGCGGTGCATCCGCACCCGGGTCGTCTCGGCGCCGGGCCCGTAGAGCGCGGCCAGCGCGAGGATCCGGCGTTTGGCGCCGGGCCAGGTCGCCTCGTACCTCACGGCTCGACCCCGGACGCCTGCTCCGCCACGGCCGCCGCCAGCGGCTCGAGCATCGTCAGCCGCTCCGGGTCGATGTCTTCGAGCTCCAGCTCGACGTCGAAGACTTCCTCCAGCTCCGTCACCAGCTCGAGGAAGCCGAGCGAGTCGATCGCGCCGCAGGCGCGCAGGTCGAGGTCGGCGGGCGGCGCCGCGAGGTCGACGCCGCAGACGGTCAGGGACGGGCCGCAGATCTCGAGGATGCGGGCGCGCACCGCTGCCGCCTCGACCGTGGTGGTGGCGTCGCTCATCCGTTCGCTCCGCTTTCGCCTATTGGGTAGATCGTGAAGCTGGTCGCCGGGTTCTCGCCGCCGACCCGGGCGCCGTCGCCGAATTCGGCGACCGGCGGGTTTCGCTCGATCCAGGCCGCGAACGGGCGGTTGTATTCGATCCCGAATTTTTCCTGCGGATAGCGGTCGAAGTTCCGCTTGTCGACGACCGCGTAACGGACGCCCTCGGCCTTGAGCCGGCCGATCGCTTCGCGTTCTTCTGCGCGGTCATAGAGCAGGCCGGGCAGGAACATCGGGTTGTAGAGGGCCACCTTCCGGTCGCTCATGAAGTCGATGCCGGCGTCGGCGGGGACGGCGAGGACCGCTTCGCCGGGTGCGGTGTGGGAGTCGATCCAGTTCAGCGTCGACTGCAGGACGGGGGCCGACGCCGCGGTGGTCTTGAAGGAGCCGCGCTCGGTGTGGACGACCGTGCTCTCGTGCGGGTAGAGGGCGCCCTCGGCGTAGGCCGCGAGCCCGATCGCGACCGCCAGCAGGGCCAGCGCGGCGGCGGCCCGCGCCTGCGGCCAGCGCTTCGCCACCCGGTCGTGGAGCACGGCCAGCAGCAGCACCAGCGGCGGCGCGTAGTAGGGGGCGTAGGAGCCCTCGGCGGTGAAGGCGTCGTAGGCGCGGGCGCCGAGCGCCGCGGCGCAGGCGACCAGCGCCAGGTCGAAGGCCCAGTTGCCGGTGATCGGCGCGCTCTTGCCTTTGAGGAAGCGCACCGCGATCAGGACGCAGGCGATGAAGCCGAGCGCGGGCAGCCAGCTCATCCCGATGATCAGGTGGGAGAGCTCTTCCTGCACCGCTTCGCGGGCGGGCTCCCAGATGCCGAGGACGCGCCAGACGAGGTCGACGAAGCCGATCAGCACGATCGCGAAGGGAATCGGCCAGAGCGCCTTGATCCGCTCGCCGGTGGTCTGCTCGCGGGCGACCAGGACGGCGGCGGCGACGACGCTGCCGAAGAGCAGGAGATAGGTCCCCGCGCGGGCCAGGGTGGCGACCAGCCCTTCGAAGGTTTTCGGCGCCCACGCTTCCTGGGAGGCGAAGCCGGCGGAGCTCAGCATCTTCACCGGCCAGAGGTTTTCGGTGAAGAGCTGCGAGGCGCCCGCTTCGTTGGCCAGCACGGCATAGACGACACCCGCGAGGAGCAGCCCTGGGACCGCCAGACGCGGCAGCGCGCGCAGGGTCGCTTCCCAGCCTTCCTGGCGCCAGGTGCCGAGCAGGTAGGCGCCGAGGGTGAGGACGGCGATCGCGGCGAACTCGGGCCGGGTGAGGCAGACGAGACCCGCCGCGAGACTGGCGAGCACGAGGCGGTTGTGGGACAGCGCCAGCAGCATCAGGAGCGTCGTCAGGAGGCCGAAGGTGGCGGAGTTGGTGTGGGGGAGGACGAAGTTGAAGGCGGTCCCGGAGAAGCCGATCGCGGCGACGATCAGGGTCGCGACGCAGGCGGTGACGACGTCGAGCAGCCGACGCGCCAGCAGGTAGAACGCCGCGCAGATGGCCGCCGCCTGGACCAGGCCGAAGGCGAACGCGGTGGTGAAGGAGGCGCCGAAGACGGCGAAGGTCCCGCCCAGCGTGTAGACCCCGAGCGGTCCGTAGAAGTAACGGATGTCGGCGTACGGCTGGTGGCCTTCGGCGATCATCGAGGCGACCGCCAGCTCGTGCCCGGCGTCCACCGAGGGCGAGCCCCAGGCCTGCCAGCTGAGCGCCGCGAGGATGACGAAGAAGATGCCGATGACGGCCGCCGCCTGGGCGTCGGTGGCGGCGGCGACGCGCCGGCCGAGTTCATGGGCGCGCCCGGCCCACGGCGACCGGTCGGCGGCGGTGCGCGGCGTGGCGCTCATGCGGAGGCGGGCTTCGAGGCGGGCTTGATCGCGCCGAGCAGGAGGCGCGTCTGTTCGGGGGCGAAGCGGGTCGCGGTCGCCAGGTAGAGGG
>JAFDWD010000088.1 GCA_018268695.1 Actinomycetota bacterium | reverse complement strand
GGCGCCACCGAACTCCCGGCCGCGACCGAGCGCGACCTCACCTGGGTCGACTTCGCGGTCAAGGAGGGGATCGACCTGCTCGCCGTCTCCTTCGTCTCCACCGCCGCCGACCTGGTGCCGGTCGAGGAGCGCCTGCGTGGCCTCGGCTCCGACATCCCGCTGATCGCGAAGATCGAGCGCCAACAGGCGGCCCAGAACGTCGAGGAGATCGTCGCGGCCGCGACCGGCGGGATCATGGTCGCGCGCGGGGACCTCGGCATCGAAGTGCCGCTGGCCGAGGTGCCGATCCTGCAGAAGCGCCTGATCCGCACCGCCGGGCGGATGTCGAAGCCGGTCGTGACCGCGACCCAGATGCTCGCCTCGATGGTGACCGCGCGCCGCCCGACCCGGGCCGAGGTCACCGACGTCGCCAACGCGATCTACGACGGCACCGACGCGGTGATGCTCTCCGAGGAGACCGCGGTCGGCGAGAACCCGATCGAGGCCGTCCGCGTGATGGACCGCATCGCCCGCACCACCGAGCCCGACCTGCGCTACGGCGAGTGGCTCTTCAGCCGCACCGACCAGGCGTCGACCGACGTCGCCGACTCCGTCGCCCAGTCGGCCGTCGGGGCGGTCTACCGGCTCGGGCTGAAAGCGCTGGTGGTGCCGACGACGAGCGGTCGCACCGCCCGGATCGTCTCCGCCCACCGGCCCAACGTGCCGGTGCTGGCGCTCTCGCCGCGCCTCGAGACGGTGCGGCGGCTCGCGCTCCTCTTCGGCGTGACCGCCGTGCAGAGCCCGCCCAACGAGGACATCCGCGAGCTGCTCGACGACTGCGGCGCGATCGCCGCCAAACATGGCGTCGCCCACTCGGGCGAGCTGATCGGCATCCTCGCCGGCCTACCCGACCAGGAACTGGGGACGAACCTCTTCGAGGTCCATCGGGTTCCTTAGCGGAGCGCCCCGGCCACCCGCGTGACGCTCCACTCCGGGTGGCGCCAGAGGAGTGCGGCGGCATGAGCGGCGACTCGGGGGGCGGCGAAGGAGGTGCCGCCGGGTCCGAGGGCCCAGGCGTCGACGACCCCGGCGCCGACGTTGGTGCTCCCTGACGGGCGCCCGCCGGGGCCGAGCTCGCCGACGCAGACGACGTTGCGCAGCGGCGCGCTGCAGGGGTCGCGTTCGAGACCCGGCTCGGCGAGGTCGAGCCCTTCGTTCCCGGCGGCGACGACGAAGAGCGTCTCCGGCGACGCCGCCAGCGCCCGCCGCACCCGGCCTGAGCGTCCCGGGATCGTCTGGCTGATGTTGACCACCCGCATCCGCGACGCGGCGGCGCGCCGGATCGCGCCCGCCATCAGTCGCGGCTGGCCGAAGCCCGCCCGATTAACGTCCGGGAAGGAGACGAGCCGCAGTGGGACCTGGCGCGCGGCGGCCGCCTCCCGCAGGGTCCTCGCGACCTCGGTCCCGTGGCCGGTCGGGTCGCCCGCGCCGACCCCCGAGTCGATCACGCCGACCCGGACCGGGGCCGCGGCGGCCGGCGCCGCCAGCGCCAATGCCACCGCGATCCCGGCCAGGGCGGCGCGCATCTCAGCCCGAGTAGCCGGCCGCGCTCGACCCTTCGTGGATCGAGAGTTCGAACACCTTGGTGCTGGTCGTGATCGCCCCCCAGAGATATTCTTCTTCGACTTCGGGGAGTTCATGTCGGCTCCAGTGCAGTCCTTGATCCTGGACGACCTTGCCGCCGGCCGGAGGTGACCGCCAGCCGCCGACGAGCCCCTTCAGCACTTCGGTGCTGTCGTGCGCCCAGACGCCGGGGTTGATCTGTTCTTCGCCCACGCCCTGCACGTTCAGCGCTTCGGCGGCCGTCGGCAGGTTGGTGTCGACACAGCCGTGGCGGCAGGTTTCCGAGGTCAGCACGTAGGCCTCCGAGCTCGCCACCTGGCCTTCTTCGCCGGCGGCGATCATCATGAACGTGCTCGCCTGCGAGTCGCAGTGCTCGGCCACGTCGATCGCCAGGAAGACCGGCGTCAGCTCGACGTCCAGCGCGGTCGTGATCACGTCGAGGCCGAGGCCGGTCCAGTCGAAGTAGCGCCCGGCGCTTTCGTCGGTGCCGCCCTGGTATTCGGCCGAGTCGAAGATGCTGCCGTCGGCTTCGACTTCGGCTTCGATCGTGCCTTCGGGCCCCAGCACCGCGCCGGGCGGCGAGGTGAACGCCTGCAGGTTCGAGCCTTCTTCGCCGTTCGTGTACATGCAGAGGATCGGTTCGGAAGCGGTTTTGACGGGCATCTGGGTGGCGTTGTGCATCACCAGGATCACGTTTTCGCCCTGCGGCCGCGCCTGGTGGCTGGAGGCCATGGTCAGGGACGCGTCCTTCTCGTGGAGGGGCGGTTCGCCGCGGTGCAGCTTGATCCGGTGGCGAACGTCGACGCGCACCAGCTTGCCGCGTTCGGAGGCGCCGCGGGCGAAGAGCCACTTCGAGGTCTTCGGGTCGAGCCGGAAGCGGTCGACGACGACGCCGCTCCGCGCCAGGTGGTGTTCGTGGACGCGGGTGGCGGTGACCCCGATGGCGCGGCGATGCTTGATCTGGCGGGCGATGTGGAGCGTGACTTCGGCCGTTTCGAGGCCGGACGACTTCCCCGACAGCGCCTGCGTGTAGGCGACCGGGACGGTGATCACGGCGCGGCCGTGCTTCTTCGCGAGCTTGATCTGGCCGATCGAGGGCAGGTGACCGCGGTGGAAGCGGTGCGTTTCCTTCGCCGCCGCGGGGCCCGCGGCGGCGAGGGCCACGAGCAGGACGATGAGGCCGACGGCGCCGACCCAGGCGCGCCGCGGGCGGAAGAGCGGGAGGGTTTCCATGGCATCCATTTCGGCAAAGGATCGGGATCCTTTAGCGTCGCTCTCGGGCGCGGCCCGCGACGGCCTGCGGATACATTGCGGCGATGAGCGACCGCCAACCTGTCGTCCGGGTCGAGGCAGACCCCGGCGGCCTCACGATCCTCACCCTCGACAGCCCGCCGCTGAACCTCTTCGACCGGGCGATGATGGACGACCTCGGCGCCGCCGTCCTCGGCCTGACCAACGAGCCGCCGCGCGCCGTCCTCATCAATGCCGCCGGGCGTGCCGTCTCCGGCGGCGTCGACGTAAACGTCTTCGCGGGCCTGACGCCGGAGCAGGGCTCCGAGCTCTGGACCGGCCTCCTGCAGATGATCGACGGCCTCGAAGAGCTGCCCTGCCCGGTCGTCTTCGCTGCCCACGCGCTGACGCTCACCGCCGCCTTCGAGGTGGCGCTCGCCTGCGACATCATCGTCGCCTCGCCGCAGGCCAAGTTCGGCCTGGTCGAGAAAGTGGTCGGCCTGACGCCGTCGATGGGCGGGACGCAGCGGCTCGCCGAGCGGGCGGGCTCCGGGCGGGCGCGCCAGTTCGTGATGAGCGGCGGCATCTTCGGCGCCGAGGAGATGGAGCGCTGGGGAGTCGTCAACGAGATCTATCCCGAGGACGAGTTCGAGGCGCGCTCGCGGGCGCTTGCGGAGGAGCTCGCCGCCGGCCCGACCAAGGCGCACGCGATGACGAAGCGCATCCTGCGCCGGTTCCGCGAAGGCGGTCTGCCGGCCGCCGACGACGTCGTGCGGACCGAGGCGGCCGACCTCTTCGCCACCGAGGACCTGCAGAACGCAGTGCGCACCTTCCTCGAGCACGGCGGTCCGGGCCACGCCGAGTTCCGCGGGCGCTAGGAGAGCTGGAAACCGTCTAGGGTCCCCGGATGGACATCGATTTCGACGCGATCGCCAAGGGAATGGCGATCGCCGTGCCCTACATCTCCCATATGGGGATCGAAGTGACGGAGATGTCCGAGGGCGCGGCGACGGCGGTCCTGCCTGACCGTGCCGACCTCCACAACCACGTCGGCAGCCAGCACGCCGGGGCGCTCTTCGGGGTCGCCGAGACGGCGAGCGGGGCGGCCTTCGTCGGTGCCTTCGCGGTGCGGATGGGCGACCTGACGCCGCTGGCGCGCAACGCCGAGATCTCCTACGTCAAGGTCGCGCGCGGCGTGGTCGAGGCGAAGGCGAAGCTCGGTGTCCCCGCCGAGGAGGCCCTCGCGAAGCTCGACCAGGACGGGCGCATCGACTTCTCGGTCGAGGTCGAGATGACCGACGCCGAGGGCGACGTCGTCGCCACCGCGACGGTCGACTGGAATGTCCGCCTCAAAGACTCCTCAGAGTCCGCGGACTCCTGAGCGCGGCGAGAGGGACGATGGTCGCGATCCGGATGTCGGAGGTGACGGTGTGGCGCTGGGTCGCCGCGGAGGAACGCCGTGCCGTTTTGTTGCGCGACGTCGACTGGACGGTCGAGCCGGGGCAGCATTGGGTGGTCCTGGGACCGAACGGCGCCGGGAAGACGACGCTCCTCAACCTCGCCGCGGCGGTCTCTCACCCCTCCGACGGCACGGTCGAGGTGCTGGGAGAGAGGTTGGGCGAGGTCGACATGCGCAAGCTGCGCGAATCGATCGGCAGTCTTGAGCCGGGGATCTCGCGCAAAATCCGCGGCCGCTACACGGGCCACGAGGTCGTCCTCACCGGGGCGACGGGAAGCATCGCCCTCCTGCACGACCGGATCACCGACGACGACCGCGCACGGGCGGACCGCCTCATGGGCGAAGTCGGCGTCGAGGCGTTGCGCGAGCGCAGGTTCGAAGACTGCTCCCAAGGCGAGCGTCAGCGCCTGCTGCTCGCCCGGTCCCTGATGGACGAGCCCGACCTGCTCCTCCTCGACGAGCCCACCACCGGCCTCGACCTGCCGAGCCGCGAGCGCCTCATCGCGTCCCTGGACACCATGGCCGAAGCCAACGCCGACCTGCCGACCGTCACCGTCACCCACCACCTCGAGGAGATCCCGGCCTCCACCACCCACGCCCTTCTGATCCGCGACGGAGCCATCGTCGCCGCCGGCGAGATCGCCGCCGTCCTCACCTCCGAGGCCGTCTCCACCACCTTCGACATCGAGGTCCAGGTCGCCCACAACTCAGGCCGCTGGGCCGCGATGGTCGTCCGCAGCTAAAATCCCCCGCCCTGCGCCCGTAGCTCAGCCGGATAGAGCGTCGGTCTACGAAACCGAAGGTCATTGGTTCGAATCCAATCGGGCGCATTCGTCCTAGATGAGTAGTTCCACGACTCAGGCCACGTAGTCGACCAGGGCCCGGCTCGGGCGGCCGAGTTCGTGGTTCAGGGAGATCGCGGCGGCGAGAGCCAGGAACCGTGCGGCGATCCGCACCCGTAGACCGCGCAGGGTACGGGCACCGTGGCGCTCGAGGGCGAGCAGGTCCTTGCATGTCCAGAAGATCGACTCGATCCGTTGGCGCAGCGGCGCCAGGTGAGGTCCCCCGCCGTCCTCGTCCTTGCGCCGTGGCCTGACCACGGTCGCACCGAGCGCGGCGGCGTCCGCCGCGAACCCCGCCCCGGCATATCCCTTGTCGCCGAGGAGGATCAGCCGGCCTTCGCGGTCGACCCTGCCGAGGAGCCGCAGGCAGACCTCACGCTCTCCCTCCCTGGGCGAGGTGAGCGCCATCTGACGGGGCGTACCGTCGGCCGCCATCAGGGCGTGGAGGCGGAAGCCGAAGAACCAGCGGGAGTGGGAGGCGCAATAGCCGTGGTCGGCGGCGTCGGAGAGGGCGTCGGCGAGGCGGCTCGACCCGCCCCGCTTCACCGTCTCGCGCGAGCGGGCGCACTCGACCGGGGTCGAGTCGATGAGGAGGAGATCGTCGTGGTAGCCGGGCGAGCGCCTCGCGAAGACGTCGATCAACGCCTCGATGACGTCGGCGAGCCGGTCACGGCGCCGGTGGAACCCCGAGCGCCGGGTCAGGGTCGGGAACAGGTGGTGTAGCCGCCTGGCGGCGATCTTGACGAAACGCTCGTCGGAGGTCTCGCCCATGATCGACTGCGCCACGCAGAGGGTGACGACCTCCGCGTCGGTCAGCCTCCTACGGGCGTTCTTCTTCCGTTCAGGCAGGAGATCGTCGGCGGTGCAGAAGACCGCAGTGAGCAGCAGGTCGAGGTCGGCGAGCATCGTGGCCCTCCTTCGGGCAGACGGTGGACTTGAGCACCGTCGACTTCGACCGCGTTGCCCACTACCCCTGCCGCGGCCTTCCACGAGGGAGATTCGTGGAACTACTCATCTAGGTGCGGTGGGGGAGCTTCGCCGAGGCACGAGCTCGGCACGCTTGTTCGGTACGTCTATTCCCCGAAGGTGAGGAATCCGACTTCGGTACTGGGCGGCGCCGTGTCGGTGCAGGTGAGCCCTTCGCAGAGCATCGACCAGAAGCTCGGTTCGGTGAGGTGGACCTCGCCGAGCAGCGGCAGGTCGATCCGCAGGTCGCCGGACCAGTCGGCGACGGTCGGCGATTCGAGCTTGAAGGTGGCGCTGCCGGCAAAGGGGGCCGGAGGTTCGACGACGGCTTCGCTCGGCGTGCCGACCGGTGAGGAGTTCTTGAACTGCGCGGACTTGCCCAGCACGCCGGCCGTGACGGAGGTGGTCATGCCTTGGTGCGATCGCAGGTAGGACAGCGAGAAGCTGACTCCGCGGGGCACCACGCCACCAAGGCCGATGCCGGGTTCTTCGGCGCTCGCATCGAAGAACAGCGACCCTCCTTGCCGGTGGCGAGCGACGTACAGGGCTTGTGAATCGCCGAGGTCGCCGGGGACTTCGCCACCGCTGGGATGGCGATCGTGCTTTTCGACCACACAGGTCTCCGGTGGAGATTCGAAGATGCTGCCGGGCGCCCTATGTCTTTCGACTTTCCCGAAGCTGCCCTTGCCGTCCAGCTTGATCCGCCCCTGGAAGGCACCTAGGTAGGAGTGGGCGGGCCCGTCGTTCGTGCAGCCCTCGTCTTCGGAGGTGGCCCTGCCTTCGCCGGACTGGCGGAAGCTCAGGTCGACGACGCCGATGCCGGGGAACTTGGCGCTGATCGTCCCGT
The DNA here is from genome assembly GCA_018268695.1 of Actinomycetota bacterium. Next base: position 2,512 of record JAFDWD010000088.1, on the reverse strand, counting down.
CGGGCGCGAGGTGGCCATGCACCCCGTAGCCGACATGCAATCCGTGCGGGCCTTCGGCGCTGATCGAGACAGTCTGCTGCTTGAACTGCGGACTGAAGACGCCGGAGATGGAGAGCCGCCACCCGTTCGTCTTTGGCACTTCGACCGTGATCAACTGGGTGGCCGGCTTGCGCTGGGTCTTGGCCGCCTTCGCCGCCCCCGGCAGGACGAGGGCGAGGAGCGCGGTGAGGACCGATAGGGCGACGGCGAGCTTCGGATGGACGGACATGCCGCGGGCAGTCTACGCAGACATCCTCGATTGGTCGAGCGACGCCGCTGAATTGGCCGCCGGGCCGAGATGGGACCTGAGAGCCGGAAGCAAGGTGATTAGGCGTCCAATGTGCGACCTAGATGTAAAGGTCGCATTTCAGTGGCATCGGGGCGGCGAGCTCGCCTGAGGCGCCACGGTCGCCCGGTTCTACGAGACCGCAGGTCATTGGTTCGAATCCAATCAGGATCCAGGACTCGTGTGCGCAACTCCAAACGACCCCTCCGGTTCGATAAGGATGGAGCGAATGCCGACTTGCCGGCGGACAGTGCTTCCGATGTTCCTCGCTTTGTTGGCAACGTTCTTGGCTCCGGGGGTCGCGCAGGCGTCGGGCGCGCGACTCGACTCGAGTTTCGGTTCTGGCGGGGTCAGGTTCCTTCCTGAACAGATGTTGGCGGACTGGGGGGTCGGTCTGCTGGCCGGGGGACGCGTCACTGTCAGCCACGGCAGGGAACTGCTGACCCTTCTGCCGTCGGGGCGGATCGATCGGCATTTCGGCAATGGCGGATCTGCGCGCTACGCGGTTCCAAGCGGGAGTACGGGTGTCGATGCCTTCGCACTCGGCGTCGACGACCAGGGTAGGCCGGTGGTCGCAGGGCATGCCGAACTTCCAGGATCTGAATGGAGCGCGCCTGTCGGGGAATCGTTCGTGGAGCGCTTCACCTCCGCAGGCGACCCGGACCCGAGCTTCGGCGGCGGGGCCGGTTACGTGGTCGGCGGGATCCCGCTGCCTTCGCCGGCGGACGGCGAACCGGCCGATGCCTATTACGACGGAATCACCGGGGAAGCGTTCACCGCGACCGCCGACACCATCTGGTTCGGCGAATCGTGCCCGCTGACCGCGTCCTCGTCCACCAAGCCGCCCGAACGATCGAGCCTGGGCCAAATCAGCTCGACGGGGGCGATCACGCGCCTCCCGCTACCGGCCGGCGAGCAACCGATCGCGGTGGCGGCAGGCTCCGACACGAGCGTCTGGGTCGGGATGCGCAGCGACCCTTACAAGCTCAGCAGGCCCGTGTCGCTGGTGCAACTCGAAGGGGGCGGCACGCTCGTCGAACGCCGCGTGCGGTACGCGAGCTTTCCCGGAATGGCGGTCGGGCCGGAAGGCCGGCTCTGGTTCGCGAGCCTCGTGAGAGGGCCCTACTACGACGCCCTCTCCTCGATCGGCCCAGGTGGCCGCAAGAGCCGACCGATCTGCGTGTCGGGGAAGCACAATTGCGAAGGCGAGATCAGCCAGCTGGCCACGGGGCCGGAAGGGGCCCTCTGGTACGCGGCGGGGCCTGCCGCCTATCACGGGAACAGCGGCGGTGGCGCTGCCGGGATCATCGAATACGAAAGCCTCCAGCGTGCCGCCGGCTTCATCGGCCGCGTGGGGTGAGCGACCGGGGCTAAGCTCACCCCGGGTGAACCTCGGGGACTTTCAGCCCCGACCTAATCCTGTCTCCCATGAGCCTCATTACGCGCACCTTAGGGTCCGGAGTCACCATCGAGTGTTAGTTTGCTGTTGACCGACTGGTCGCGTCTGGACGGGATCCAGCCTCTTTCGAGTGGCCAGCCACGAATCGGCTGCGTGTTCGCTGGCGGTGTCGCATCCCAGTCGCATCCGAGCCGGAGATCGCTCCACGGCGCGACCGTCGCGCGGCCTACGAAACCGACCTTCCGTGTTAGGGCTGAAGGCGACGGCGCGGCGGGCCCTTCGGCTATGCCTTACGAGCCCCTCCGGCGGGATGGCTCAGGCGCTGCGCAGGAGCTGCGAGACGACCTCGCCAGGTTGCTGGCCGCGCTCAGTGGCGATCCGCTCCAGGCGTTTGGCATCGTCGCCCTCGATGCTGACGAGGATCGAGAGTTTCGCGTCCGGGTTGCCTTCGCGTATCTCGATCTGATCCGGGCGGGCATGATCGAGCTCGGTGTCGAAATCGCCGGGCTGAGGATCGGGATCGGTCCAAGGGTCCGTTGCCATCACCCCAGAATTCTACGCTCGCGCTCGGTGGCGGTCCAGCCGGTGACGATCAACCAGGAGGTCGGATCGAGCGTGCGCTCGATGACCAGCGTGAGGGCTCTGCCGCCGTCGGTGTGGCCGATCAGCAGTAAGCGCTCACCCTCTTGACCTCCGCCGCGGGGATTTCGGACGATCGCATGGCGATTACGTGGGATCTGCTCGACATCGGCGGTCGAGATCCCTCTCGCGCCTAACTTGACACGGGC
>JAFDWD010000889.1 GCA_018268695.1 Actinomycetota bacterium | reverse complement strand
TCGGTCCATGCCGGCGATGCCGATCGCCGAGAGCAGCGCGCCGATCGTGGTCGGGATCAGCGCGACGAGCAGCGCGATCAGCGTCGTCTCCGAGAGTTCGGTGCCGGCGAAGAGGGCGAAGGGCCGCAGGCTGACGACCACGAGGATGAAGATCAGGGTCAGCGCCGCGAGCAGGATGCCGAGCGCGATCTCGTTCGGCGTCTTGCGCCGCGAGGCACCCTCGACCAAGGCGATCATGCGGTCGAGGAAGGAGCCGCCGGGCTCCTGGGTGATTTCGACGACGATCCGGTCGGAAAGGACCTTGGTGCCGCCGGTGACCGCCGAGCGATCGCCGCCCGCCTCGCGGATCACGGGCGCGGACTCGCCGGTGATCGCCGACTCGTCGACCGAGGCGATGCCCTCGATCACGGTGCCGTCGCCGGGGATCCCCTCTCCCGCTTCGACCACGACGATGTCGCCGCGGACCAGCTCGGAGGCCGACTTCTCACCGCCATCGCGCATCTTCGCGACGGCCTCGGTCCGCATCGCCCGCAGGCTCGCGGCCTGGGCGCGCCCACGACCCTCGGCGAGGGCCTCGGCGAGGTTGGCGAAGACGACCGTCAGCCAGAGCCAGATCGTGACGGTGAAGGTGAACCAGGCGGGCTGGTGGCCGCCGCCGAGGGATTCGCCGCCGAAGGCCTGGATCAGCCAGGCGATCGTGGTGATCACGGCGCCCACCTCGACCACGAACATCACCGGGTTGCGGACCTGGATGCGCGGGTCGAGCTTGGCGAACGACTCGACGATCGCCGGGCGCAGGATCTCCCAGTCGAACAGGGAGCGGGACTGGTTCCTGGTGTTGTGCTGCTGGTCTTGGTTCATTTGAGTGGCGCTTCTTCTTCGAGTGAGATGTTGAGTTCGAGCACGTTCACGCCGGGCTCGCCGAGCACGCCGAGAGAGCGGTTGTCGGTGTTCGCGGAGATCAGTTCTTCGACCTTTTCGAGTGGCAGCTTCCGCAGGGCCGCGATCCGGTGAGCCTGGATCCGGGCGTTGGCCTGCGAGATGTGCGGGTCGACGCCCGACGCCGACTGGGTCACCGCGTCGACCGGTACGTCTGCGCGGGTCAGCGATTTGTCATAGGGCTTGTTCAACTGCACGTAGGCCTTCAGTTCTTCGCGGATTTCTTCGCGGAGTTCGGCGCTGTTGGGGCCCGCGTTGCCGAAGAAGGTGACGTTGCCGGAGTAACCGGTCGCCGACGGACGCGGCTGGAAGTAGTTCGGGTTCGGCCGCGTTTCGACTTCGCCTTCTTCGTCCTTCACCGGCTTTCCGTTCTTGCCGATCACCGGTTCGGTGAATTCCTGGCCGATCAGGTGCGAGCCGACGACCTTGCCGTCGAAGGAGACCTTCGAGCCGTTCGCCGCGCCGGGGAAGAGCACCTGCGAGATGCCGGTGATCGCCAGTGGGTAGAGCAGGCCGAGGACGATGGTCATCGCGACGATCGCGATCAGGCCGGTGAGGAGATCCTTACGGGGTCCGTTGGTCATCAGAAGAGCCTCCCGGTGAGTCCGTTGGCGATCGGTCCGAGGAGGATCGCGGGGAAGAAGGTGAGAGCGCCGACGAGGATCACGATCCCGATCAACAGGAAGACGAAGGTCGGGTTGTCGGTGCGCATCGTCCCCAGCCCCGCCGGTGAGACCTTCTTGCCCGCGAGGGCGCCGGCGACGGCGAGGACGAAGAGGATCGGGGCGAACCGCGCGGTCACCATCACCATGCCGCCCAGCAGGTCGGCGAAGCTGATGCCGAAGGCGCCGACGTTGCCCGGCGCGTTCGGTTGCACGAAGCCGGTGTAGCCGGCCCAGGCGGAGCCGTTGTTGTTGGCCTGCGAGAGGTAGGCGTAGAGGTTCTCCGAGAAGCCGGTCGGGTTGATGCCGGCGTAGAGGGAGCGTTTGCCGAGCTCGGTCGCCGAGGCGGCACCCGCCGAGAGCAGGACCGCGAGCGGCGTGAAGAGCACCCCGAGGGAGACCAGCTTGATCTCCTTGGCGCCGATCTTCTTGCCGAGGTACTCGGGGGTGCGTCCGACCATCAGGCCGCCGATGAAGACGGCGAGGATGACGTAGAGGAGCATCGAGTAGAGGCCGGTGCCGACGCCGCCGAAGACCACCTCGCTCATGCTCAGGTTGGCGAAGGGAACGGCGCCGCCGATCCCGGTCAGGGACTCGAACGCCCCGTTGACCGCGCCACACGAGGTGACGGTGGTGATCGCCGTCCAAAGTGAGGTGTTCGCGATGCCGAAGCGCTGGTCCTTGCCCTCCATGTTGCCGCCGGTCGAGCCGTCGAAGGCGGCGGTGTGGAGGCCGGCCGCGTGCTGCGCGGGGCTGCCGTGCTGCTCGGCGATGTAGACGACGATCACGCCGACGATGAAGAGGACGAACATCGCGGAGAAGATCGCCCAGCCTTGGCGCTGGCTGCCGACCATGCGCCCGTAGGTGTAGGTGAGCGCGGCCGGGATGACCAGGATCAAAAGCATCTCGAAGAGGTTGGTGAGGCCGCTCGAGTTCTCGAACGGGAAGGCGGAGTTGACGTTGAAGAACCCACCGCCGTTGGTCCCGAGCTCCTTGATCACCTCCTGCGAGGCGACCGGGCCCTGCCCGAGGATCTGGGTGCCGCCCGTGAGGGTGTGGATCACGGTGGAATTGCTGAGGTTCTGGATCACACCCTGCGAGACGAGGAAGAGGGCGCCGAGGATCGAGATCGGCAGCAGCACGTAGAGGATGATCCGCACGACGTCCTGCCAGAAGTTGCCGATCGAGCGTCCCGATCGCGCGACGATGCCGCGGATCAGCGCGGCGACGACGGCGATCCCGACCGCCGCGGAGACGAAGTTCTGTACCGCGAGGCCCGCCATCTGGGCGAAGTAGCTGTACGTCGTTTCACCGCCGTAGTACTGCCAGTTGGTGTTGGTGATGAACGACGAGGTGGTGTTGAAGTTGAGGTCCCAGGGGGCCGCGTGGAAGCCCTGCGGATTGAACGGCCCGATGCTCTGCGTGCGCAGGATCAGGTAGAGCAGGATCCAGAAGAGGAGTGAGAAGACGATCAGGCTGCGGGCGTACGCCTTCCAGTCCTGACCCTCGCCCTCGGGGTTCACACGCAGCAGACGGTAGGTGCCACGCTCGATTCCCCCGAGGACGGGGGTCAAGAAGGTCCGTTCGTTACCGAGCACTCGCGCCAGGTAGATGCCGACCGGTTTGATCAGCGCGACGAGGACGACGACGAAGATCGCAATCTGCAGGTAGCCGTCGGTCATCAGAGGTTCTCCCCTCGCAGCAGCGCGTACACCAGGTACACGCACACCGCGAACGAGACGACGAGACCGAGGATGTCGGCGGCGCTCATATCCGGTCGATCAGGCCGATGAGCCAGTAGAGGAGTGCGAACATGCCGATCGCGATCGCGATCGAGAACACGTCGGCGAGAGGACCGCCGCCGCCGGGGAAGATGTCTGCGAGGAAGAGCACACCAGCATCCTGCGCCCCACCCCGTCAAGGCCGCATGAAGTTAGGAAGGCGTCGTATACAGATCGTGTGAAGGGGTCGGCGCCCTGGGAAAGGGACACAAGGGCTTGCGGCGAGCCCGGCCGTCCCGGGAGACGTGCGGGAGATGCCACGAACTCCACACTTCGGTGCGTGTTCCACGATCGGCACGGAGGTGCGTTCGTCCTTAGTTGCCGTATACGGGACAAAGGACGAACGCACCCGGCGATCCCGGCCGGGTGTGGCAGATCACGCACGGACCCCCGGAGGAACACCGCACTCCCTCCCAGGGCACCGCAACTCGGACTGCCGCAAGCGCCGGCGCCACGCCTGCCCCCGCCCCCTACTCGGCGAAGCGGTAGCCGACTCCCGGGTCCGTCTTGATGTACTTCGGTCCCTCTCCCCCCGGCGGCTCGATCTTGCGGCGCAGGTTGGCGATGTGGGCG
>JAFDWD010000888.1 GCA_018268695.1 Actinomycetota bacterium | reverse complement strand
GTGAAGGCGAGCGGCGCCTGTCCGAGGTCGGTGAGGACGACGAGGACCCGCGCGCCGACCCGGTGGCCGAGCGTGTCCGGGGTCGGTACGGCGGCCACCGACCGATCGACCAGCAGGGTTCCGACGACGATCGAGACGAGGATCAGAACCAGGGCCGCGTTGACCACCGACTGGTCGAAGAGGCCGATGTTGAAGCCGACGATCGTCGCCGCCAGCGTCGCCGCCGCCTGCGGCACGGTCAGTCCCAGCATCAGCGTCGCCTGCGGCCCGCTGTAGCCGAGGGCGAGGCGGGCGATCGCCGCCGAGGCCGCCTTGCCGGCCAGGCTGGCGAGGATGAAGAGGCCGGCGAGCTTCAGCGTCTCGCCTTCCACCATCACCGCGGGATCGAGCAGAAGCCCGACCGAGACGAGGAAGATCGGCACGAAGACGGCGCTGCCGAAGAAGTCGATCCGGTCCATCAGCGGGCCCTCGTTGGGGACCAGGCGGTTGAGCGCGAGGCCGGCGAAGAAGGCGCCGACGATCGGCTCGATGCCGAAGATGTCGGCGACCGTCCCGGCCGCCAGGAAGGCGGAGACGGCGAGCAGATAGCGGACGACGCGGTCGGTCCCGAGATACCGGAACGCCAGGCGGACCAGGTGCGGCAGGGCGACGAGGGTGAAGGCGACGAGCACGGTGAGGCCGAGGACGATCTGGATCGCGATCGAGGCGGGCGAGCCGCCCGCGACCTGGGTGCCGGATACGGCGGCGAGGACGATCAGCGCCGCCGTGTCGGTGAGGACGGTGGCGCCGACGGCGGTGGCGACGCCGCGGTCGGCGGCGAGCCCGGCGTTGCGGACGGTCGGGTAGAGCAGCAGGGTGTGGGACGAGAGCAGCGCGCCGAGCAGGAGCGACGCCGCCGGGACCCAGCCGAGGGCGAGTCCGATCAGGGTGCCGAAGAGCATCGGCAGGGCGAAGGTGAGGACGCCGTAGACCAGTACCGCGCGCCGGTGGATACGCACCAGCGAGAGGTCGAGCTCCACCCCGGCGACGAACATCAGGTAGAGCAGGCCGAGCTGACCCAGGTCGGGGACGGTGGTGTTGCCGGCGCCGATCAGGTCGAGCCCGTAGGGGCCGATCGCGAAGCCGCCGATCAAGAGGCCGATGATCCCCGGCACCCGGGCCTTGGTCATCAGCGGCGGGCCGACGATGACGACCAGGAAGAGGATCAGGAACTCCCAGGCGGGCCCGCTCGGGGACTTGAGGGAGACGTCGGCGAGGACGGGGGAGAGGGCGTGGATCATCAGTGGAGG
>JAFDWD010000887.1 GCA_018268695.1 Actinomycetota bacterium | reverse complement strand
GTCTGCGGCAAGCACGGCCGTCTCGGCCACGACGCCCTGCACGCTTGTCTCGCTATGCGAGACAAGCGTGCAGGGGGCTGGCCGTGGCCGTGGCCGAGACGCCCAGGACCCATCTCGGACGGACGGGGCGGCCGGAGCTCAGCTCAGCCCAACTCCTCTTCGTAGACGATGAACGACGTCAGCTGCCCGACCGTGTCGTACAGGGACCGGGCGCGGCCGTTGTATTGCTGGGTGTGCCAGTAGACGCGGTCGGCGCCACGGTTGCGGGCCTCGGCGTAGATGGCGGCGAAGAGCGCGTGGGCGACGGCGCCGCCGCGGGAGGCGGGGTCGACGTAGAGGTCCTGGAGGTAGCAGGAGGGGGCGCTCGACCAGGTGTTCTCGTGCATCACCAGGTGGGCGAGGCCGACCGGCGTGTCGCTGCCGTCCAGTGCGAGGAGGCCGATCAGATCGCCTTCGTCCTCGCAGAGGCGGGCGAAGGTCGCGGCGGTCTGCTCCTCGCCGAGCTCGGCGCGGTAGAAGGCGGTGTAGCCCTCCCACAGGGGCTTCCAGCCGGCGAGATCGTCGGGCCGGAGGTGGCGGATTTCGGGCTCGTTGCTCATCGGGTCAGCAGCACCTTGCCGACATGTTCGCGCCGTTCGAGGTATCCGTGCGCGGCGGCCGCTTCGGAGAGATGGAAGTTGCGGTCGATCGGGACTCGGACGCTTCCCTCCAGCGCCAGCTCCAGGGCGGTGCGGATCTCATCCGGGGTGGAGACGCGGAAGCCGAGGATGCGGAGGCCGCAGACGAAGACGCCGAGCATGTCGACCTCGACCTTCTCGCCGGCGTGGGCGCCGCAGAAGGCGAGCCGGCCATCGCGCCGCAGGCAGTCGAGGTGCTCGCCGAGGAGCGGGCCCGCGGTGGTGTCGAGGACGGCGTCGACCCCGGCGCCGCCGGTCAGCTCGGCGACCGCCCGCGAGGGCGCGACGTCGGTGTGGACGAAGACCTCGTCGGCGCCGAGGTCCCGGACCCGGTCTACCTTCTCGGCGGAGCCGACGCTGGCGATCACCCGCGCCCCCGCGAGGCGCGCGCACTGGACCAACGAGCCGGCGACGCCGCCCGAGGCGGAGGGGACGAGGACGGTCTCTCGCGGGCGGATCTCGGCGAGGCGGGTGACCATGCTCCAGGCGGTGCTGATGGCGACCAGGGAGGAGGCGGCGATCGGCGCCTGGTCGACCGATTCCAGCGCGATCAGGAGGCGCGCCGGCACCCGCACCAGCTCGGCGTACCCGCCCCAGCTGTCGGAGCCGATGTAGTCGTAGTTCGGGCAGAGGTCGCCGCGCCAGCGGTAGCACTCGGCGCACTTGCCGCAGGCGTACTGGTGCTCGCAGGTGACCGGGTCGCCGACCGCCCAGCCCTCGACCCCCGGGCCGAGCGCCACGATCGTCCCGGCGAACTCGCCGCCCAGCACGTGCGGGAACTCGAACTGCCAGGGGGAGATGCCCAGGCGCGAGTCGAGGTCGAGGTGGTTGAGGCCGCAGGCGGCGACCGCGATCGTCACCTCGCCGGGGCCGGGCTCGGGATCGGGCAGCTCCTGCCAGTGCAGGACCCCCGGATCCCCGTACTCAGAGAACGCGCATGCGTGCAACTCGGTCGACTCCTCCCTCGGGTTCCGTCCTTGTCATTTGAACAGGAGTGTGCGAGCTTTGCAACCTCCCGTCAGCCCCGCCCCCGAGGAGGACCCGTCATGTCCCTGGTCGACCCCAACGCGATCTGCGCCAGCATCGAGGTCAAGGTCCCCGCCGAGCAGGCCTTCGAGTTCATGGCCGACGGCCTCAAACAGGACCACTGGGCGCTCGGCAGCATGGGCCGCAAGGAGGTCTCCGAGGGCCTCTTCCACGGCAACTCCTCCTTTGACGGCTCCGACCTCTACATCCGCCTCGACTCCGACCCGGAGCGCCTGCTGGTCGACTACGCGGTCGGTGACACCGCCGACGACCTGCTGCCCCACGTCGAGGCGCGGATCCGGCGCGGCTCCTGGATCGGGCTCGCCGACGGCGACGACTCCTGCGTCGTCACCCTGACGATCTGGCGCTGGCCCGACGCCGAGCAGGACGACTGGGAATTCCACGAGCACCTCTGGCGCACCGAGATCCGGCTGATCAAGGGAGCGATCGAGCGCGGGCTGTGATCTAGCCTGCGTGGAACCCGGCTTCTGCGCTGAGAAGCCGGGCGTGGCCGCTCCTAGCTGTCCTGCCCACGGACGTTGTGAACGCGGCTGATCGGCGGCCGGTCTCCGAGTGAGCTGTGGGGCCTGCGCCGGTTGTAGTAGCGGATGAAGGATGGCAGGGCCCTCGAGCGCTCGGCCGAGTTC
>JAFDWD010000886.1 GCA_018268695.1 Actinomycetota bacterium | reverse complement strand
GCTCGTTCCGGCGCAGATCGCCAAGGGGGAACAGGCCTAGGCACAACCCGCCGGGGGAGTCCCTAGCCTGGGACGGTCCATGGATCAGACCGGACAGATGAGCTTGGGTTCCTCCCCTGGCGGCGCCACGGCGCCCACCGATCCCGGCGGGCGCGCCGACGCGCTGCTGGCGGAGCTCGGGTACGCCGACTGGCGGCCCGGGCAGCGCGAGGCGGTGATCGCGGCCCTCGAGGGGCGCGACTCGCTGATCGTGATGCCGACCGGCGGCGGCAAGAGCCTCTGCTACCAGCTGCCGGGGCTGGCCTCCGAAGACCTGACGATCGTGGTCAGCCCGCTGATCGCGCTGATGCGGGACCAGTGGCTGCGGCTGACCCAGGCCGGGCACCCGGTCGCGATGGTGTCCTCGGCGATGGACGAAGGGGAAACCTGGGAGGCGCTGGACAGCGTGCGGAGCGGGCGGGCGAAGATCGTCTACTGCGCGCCGGAGCGCTTCGCCTCGCGGACGTTCCTCGACGCGATCGGGCAGCGCAAGATCGACCTGCTGGCGGTCGACGAGGCCCACTGCGTCTCCGAGTGGGGGCACGACTTCCGCCCCGATTACCTGCGGCTGCCGCAGATCGCCGAGCGGCTCGGGCGGCCGACGGTGATGGCCTGCACGGCGACGGCGACGGTGCCGGTCGCGGTCGAGATCGCCCAGCGCTTCGGCATGCGCGAGCCGCTGCGGGTGCGGGCGGGCTTCGACCGGCCGAACATCTCCTTCGACGTGATCGCGCTGGAGGGCAAGGGCTCCAAGGCGCGCCGGCAGGCGCTGCTGGAGACGGGGCTGGCGGACCCGGCCAACCGCCCCGCGATCGTCTACTGCGGGACGCGTAAGGACACCGACGAGGTCGCCGGGGAGCTGCGCGCGACCGGCCTGCGGGCGCTGGCCTACCACGCCGGGATGGAGAGCAACGAACGCTAGGTCGTCCAGCGGCGCTTCATGTCGGGCGGCGAGGACGCGGTAGACGTGGTCGTCGCCACCAACGCCTTCGGCATGGGGGTCGACAAGGCCGACGTGCGCTCGGTCTGGCACATGGCGATCCCGACCAGCGTCGAGGCCTACTACCAGGAGGCCGGCCGCGCCGGGCGCGACGGGTTGCCCTCGCGGGCGGTGATGCTG
>JAFDWD010000885.1 GCA_018268695.1 Actinomycetota bacterium | reverse complement strand
GGTGGGATCGACGGCACCCTCGCCTACTACACCTACACGTATACGACGACCGACAGCGACGGGCACACGGAGTCCCACACGCGCCGCTTCACGATCGTCGTCACCACGGTGCCGCAGAGCATCGGCTTCATGCCCTCGCTCGGCTTCGCCGGCGCCGACAGCGACATGACCGGCCTCGGCGGCGAGCTCGAGGAAGTCGAGCGGGTCGACCTCGGCGGGCACGCCGGCCTCAAGGGCAGCCGCTGCTATCGCTACAAGGGCGCCAGCGAGATGTGGACGCGCCGCCTCTTCTCGCCCGGATTCGTCGACTGGCTGGCCCGGTCGGAGGACGACTTCGGGTTCGAGCTGGCCGACGGGGTCCTAACCACGAGCCGCAAGGACTACCTCGGCGACGCCGCCGCGCTGACCGGGCTCTGCGAAGAGGCCGCCCACCTGACCGAGGTGATCGCCGCCGAGTCCGACCAGGACTCCGACAGCGGGACGGCCGCCGGCAACGCCGCCAAAGACCCGAAGGCGGTCGACCGGCGGATGGAGGAAGCCCTCGGCGCCATCCCGGTCGACCCGCCCGAGTCGATCGGCGCCGCCGAACCGGTCTTCCGCCGCCACCTCCGCCACTCGCCGGCGACCTTCATCCACGCGATCTCCTACGCGATCGCGATCACCCTGCTCCTGAACATCCCGGGGATGGCGATCCCGATCGTCCTCTCGGTCCAGGGCGCCTGGACCCTGCTCGCCGCGATCGAGCTCGGGCTCGTGCTGATCTGCGCCTTCTTCATCTTCCGCAAGGACCTGCGGACGTCGGGGCGCAAGTACGCCGCCGAGGCGTTCTGGCGCGACTACGCGGACAAGCGCCACCTGAAGCTCGAAGAACCGCTCCACTTCGCCGCCACCCACGCCGAGGCGAAGCTGCCGTTCCGTCCCGACCGGGTCATGTCAGGGCCCCTGCCCGGGGGCGGCGAAGGCGCGTTCTGCGTCTACGGCGACGGGTCGAAGCGCGAGGACCGGGTCGCCGTCGTCGCCGGTCCCGCCGGGCCGGTCGCCGAAGCGGAGCTGGAGGCGGAACCGCAGGGCCTGACGACCAAGGACCTCGACACCTTCCTGGAGCAGCTGGCGGGTGAGGTCAGGTCCGCATCGCCGGGAACAGCAGCACTTCCCGCAGGGTCTGAGCCCCGGTGAACATCATCACCAGCCGGTCGATGCCGAGGCCGACGCCACCGGTCGGCGGCATCCCCTGTTCGAGCGCCTCGACGAACGCCTCGTCGTAGGGCTGCGCCTCGTCGTCGCCGCGGGCGATCTCGGCGGCCTGCTGCTCGAAGCGCCGGCGCTGCTCGTCGGGGTCGTTCAGCTCGGTGAACGAGTTGGCGATCTCGACCCCGCCGACGAAGGCCTCCCAGCGCTCGACCACGCCGGGCTCGGTGCGGTGCGCCTTGGCGAAGGGCGAGAGCTCGACCGGGTAGTCGAGGATGAAGGTCGGCTGGATCAGGCCCGGCTCGACGTCGCGTGAGAGGAGGCCGTCGACCAGCTTGCCCCAGCCCTCGTCGGGGTCGGGCTCGGTGCCCATCGCCCGGGCCAGCGCCTCGCGGGTGGGGTGCTCGGCGATGTCGATGCCGGAGCGCTCGAGGATCGCCTGGCGCAGGGTGATCCGTCGCCAGGGCGGGGCGAAGTCGATCTCGACGTCGCCGCGCTGGACCTTCGTCGTCCCCAGCGTGCGCTCGGCGACCTGGGCGACCATCCGCTCGAGGTCGTGGGCGGTCTTGTCGTAGTCGGCGTAGGCCTCGTACCACTCGAGCATCGTGAACTCGGGGTTGTGCTTGTGGGACACGCCCTCGTTGCGGAAGTCCTTGCCCAGCTCGTAGACCCGGTCGATGCCGCCG
>JAFDWD010000884.1 GCA_018268695.1 Actinomycetota bacterium | reverse complement strand
GTGCGGTTTGGCACACGCAGCGCAGAGGCCGACGATCGGAAAATGACCGAAGTTGGCGCGGTAATCGAAAGCGCGCTCGATCTGTTCGCGGAGGGGGTCGAGCGCGGACGGGTCGACGCTCTTGACCCGGCCGCAGCGTTCGCAGAGCAGGAACTCCTTCTTGCCCGACCCGACCAGCATGTAGCGGCTGGGGCCGTGGCCGAGGTGGACGTGGCGGATCACTCCCAGTTGCTCGAGGCGCTCGAGGTTGCGGTAGGCCGAGCTCGGCTCGAAGCCGGCCACCGGGGTGTCCTCGACGATCTGCTGGGCCGAGATCGGCCCAGCGGCCCTGAACAGCGCTTCGAGAACCAGCCGGCACGGCGTGGTGACGCGGTGGCCCTCGCCGCGCAGGGCGTCGAAGACGTCCTCGATCCCGCTGTATTCACGGATCGGGGTGGAGGCCGGCTCAGTCGATGTCGGCTCCCTTGATCGGTGCGGTCCAGTGCTCCTCGATGTGCCCGAAGTGCCAGATGGCCAGCGCCACCAGCCACGTGGTGACGAACAGGCCGAAGATCGCGAAGCCGATCGTGTTGAGGTCGATCGCCGCCGGCCAGTCCCACGCTCCGCCGCTGAGGCCGAGTTTTTCGGCGAGGAGGGCGAAGATCTCGATCGATCCGATCACCAGGGCGACGAAGGCCGAGAGCGCGGTGATCGTGAGGTTGTAGAAGATCTTCCGCGCCGGTTTCGAAAAGGCCCAGCCGTAGGCGAAGTTCATGAACGAGCCGTCGATCGTGTCGAGCAGGGACATCCCCGCGGCGAACAGGATCGGCAGGCAGAGGATCGCGTAGAAGGGGAGCCCCGCGCCCGCGGCGCCGGCGGCGAGGAAGAGCAGCGCGACCTCGGTCGCGGTGTCGAAGCCGAGGCCGAAGAGCAGCCCGATCGGGTACATCTGCCAAGGCTTCGTCACCGCCTTGGTGAAGCGCCCGTAGAAGCGGTTCATCAGACCCCGGTTGTCGAGTTGGTGTTCGAGCTCGGCCTAGTCGTACTCGCCCCGTTTCAGCCGGCCCAGCACCCGCAGGATGCCGACCAGGATCACCAGGTTGAGG
>JAFDWD010000883.1 GCA_018268695.1 Actinomycetota bacterium | reverse complement strand
GACCGAGGAGAGGCCGAATTTGCTCAGCTCGGGGACGTAGGGGTCGTGGTAGGAGAGGTCGGCCTCGAGCACGTTGAGGAGGCGCATCATCTTCAGCGCCGGGGACTCGCGGATGTCGCCCGAGCCGGCCTTGTAGGCGGCGCCGAGGAGGAGCACCTTGGAGTCCTTGACCGGCTTGCCGGCGAGGTTCAGGGAGCGCTCGATCCGCTCCACGCAGTAGGCGGGCTGAGCCTGGTTGACTTTGCCGGCGAGCTCGATGAACTCCGGGTAGAAGTCGTGCTCGCGGGCCTTGAAGGCGAGATAGAAGGGATCGACCGGCAGGCAGTGGCCGCCCATCCCGGGCCCGGGCTCGAAGCGCATGAAGCCGAAGGGCTTGGTCGAGGCGGCGTCGATCACCTCCCAGACGTCGATGTTGAGGCGGTCGCAGAGTTGGGCCAGCTCGTTCACGAGGGCGATGTTGACCGAGCGGAAGATGTTCTCCAGGAGCTTCGAGAGCTCCGCCGCCTCGGGTGAGCTGAGGACGACGACGGTCTCGCAGATCTGGGCGTAGAGGGCGCGGGCCTGCTCCGTGCACTCGTCGGTGATCCCGCCGACAAGCTTCGGCGTCGTCCGCACGGTGAAGTCGGTGCGCCCCGGGTCGATCCGCTCGGGCGAGAAGGCGAGATGGAAGTCGCGGCCCACCTTCATTCCCGACTCCTCGAGGATCGGCGCCACCTGCTCGCGGGTCGTGCCCGGATAGGTGGTCGACTCGAGCACGATCAGCTGGCCCTGCTGGAGCACCCCGGCAAGCGCCTGGGAGGCGTCGAGCAGGTAGGTGAGGTCGGGTTCGCGCGAGCGCGTCAACGGCGTCGGCACGCAGATGATCACCGCGTCGCAGGTCGCCAGGTCGGCGTGGCGCGAGGTGGGGTGGAGGCGCTCGCGGATCGGCGCCAGCGTCGCGTCGGAGATGTCCTCGATGTAGGAGCGGCCCTCGGCGAGCGCCGTGGTCTTTCGCGTGTCGAGGTCGAAGCAGACGACGTCGTGCCCCTCCTCGGCGAAGGCGACGGCCAACGGGAGGCCCACATATCCAAGTCCGACGATGGCGATCTTCATGGCGCGCAGTCTAGATCGTCACCTGGGCACCCCTCCTTTAGCATCGGGCGCCCAATTCCCTGAGGAGGCGCAATTGAGCGAGCAGATGACGACCGAGTTCACCACCGACCAGGCCGAGCGCGAGGCGAGCGGCGCCCACAGCTACGGGCGCTACCTGGAGGAGTTCGAGGTCGGCGCGACCTACAAGCACTGGCCGGCGAAGACGGTCACCGAGTCCGACGACCACCTCTTCTGCCTGATCACGATGAACCACCACCCGCTACACATCAACGACGTCTACGCGGGAGGCTCGCAGCAGGGCCGCAACGTGGTCGTCGGCCCGTTGGTCTACTCGCTGGCGCTCGGGATGTCGGTGTCCGACGTCTCCGGCAAGGCGATCGCCAACCTGGCGACCGAAGAGCTGAGCCACCCGAACCCGGTGTTCCACGGCGACACGCTCTTCTGCGAGACCGAGGTGCT
>JAFDWD010000882.1 GCA_018268695.1 Actinomycetota bacterium | reverse complement strand
GAGGGCGTGCCGCTCACCGTCAACGGCTACGTCCGCACCAACGCCCAGTTCTCCGGCGGCACCTACCACTCCGCCGTCAACGGTTTCGCCCGAGGACGGCAGACGCTCGCCGCCGCGAAGGAGCGCAAGGCCGCCGAGCCGCGCCCCGCCGGTCGCCAGATCCACTCGGCTCCCGCGCGGATTCATCACGTCCCGGAGCTCGGCGGCTGGAGCGCCCCGCTGCCGACCGTCGACGGCACGATCATCCGCCGCTCCGCCGCCCTGGTCGATCGCTACGGCCCCGACTTCACCTACGGACACAACGTCGTCGCCAAGCATCTGGCGACGATCGCCGGGATGGCCGCGGGGGTCGGCACCGTCGCCGTCCTCGCTCCGATCCCGCCGGTCCGCAAGCTGATGCTGAAGGCGAAATCGCCGGGCGAGGGCCCGAGCGAGGCGCGCCGCGCGAAGAGCTGGTTCAAGATCCGCTTCGTCGGCGAAGGCGGGGGGAAGCGCGTCGTCACCGAGGTCTCCGGCGGCGACCCGGGCTACTCGGAGACCTCGAAGATGCTCGCCGAGTCAGGCCTCTGCCTGGCCTTCGACGAGAACCCGGAGCGCGTCGGTCAGCTGACGACCGTTGCATCGATGGGTGACATGCTTCTCACAAGACTGCAAAAAGCCGGAATAGCGTTCCGAGTCGTGGAGGAGAAATGAACACCGAGCAGGTCGACGTACTCATCATCGGTGCCGGCATCTCCGGCATCGGCGCCGCTCACCACCTACAGGAGCGCTCGCCGGGCAAGAGCTACGCGATCCTCGAGGCGCGTGAGGCGATCGGCGGCACCTGGGACCTCTTCCGCTACCCGGGCATCCGCTCCGATTCGGACATGCACACGCTCGGGTATCGCTTCCGTCCCTGGACGGCGGCCAAGTCGATCGCCGACGGCGCCTCTATCCTCGAATACGTGCGCGACACCGCGCGCGAGGGCGGGATCGACAAGAAGGTGCGCTTCGGCCATCGG
>JAFDWD010000881.1 GCA_018268695.1 Actinomycetota bacterium | reverse complement strand
GGCTGTGGCCGTGGCCGAGACGGCCGGGTCTACGGGAGGGGATGAAGGATCGTCGCGCGCGGGTCACGCGAGGCGCACGGGAGGGACACGGATCCGTGACGAGACCCGCAAGTCGTGCGGAAGAGCGTAAGAACTCCTGAATTCGGTCCGTGTTGCACAACACCGGATTCACCGCTTTCGACTTTGAGCCCCCTATAGGGGCCCTGAAGTCGACAGCGAGTTTTGGGCCGCGACGGAACCGTCATGGAAGTCCACGGAAACAGACAGAAGGCGCGAGGAAGGGTGGAGTTCCCGACATCCCTGTGACCGGATCGGGTGAATGTGGCATCTCATGCGCAGCACCCAGACCTCTCGATGCATGCCTTTTCCACGCCATAGGGTGGAAAAGGCATGCAACGCCCCTTGGGCCGTCACGGAAGGCCAGGTAAAGCGACCGAAGGCGCGCGGAAGTGTGGACTTCTCACGGTCTTCGTCAAGGGATCGGCCGAGGTTTCGCCTCTCACGCACGAACTCTCGGAGAAACAGCGCACTCCCGCCCGTCCTGGGCGTCTCATGGAGGTCACAGCCTGCCAGGGCCTCCATGAGACGCCCAGGGCAACGCAACTAGGACTGCCGGCGCGGCCGGCGCAACCCCTATTTCTTCTTCGTTTCGATCCTGCAGCTCTGCGGGTTGCCGCCGTGGAAGTAGCACTGGTCGTTGACCCAGTTGACCGTGTAGTGGACGCCGGCGAGCACCACGTTGTGTTTGATCGCGAAGAAGACGGTGACCTTGCCGAAGTAGTCGTTGGGCCCCTGGAACCAGGTGACGCCGCACTTCACCCGCGCCTTGGCGAGGCGCTGGCACTTGATCGTCCGTTCCTGGCCGTGGGCGAACTTGGGGCCGAAGGCTTCTTCCATCGCGATGGCGCTGATTTCTTCGGCGCGTTCGCGGGTGAGCAAGGGGATGTGGGCCTTGGGCACGGTCACCTTCGGGACCGGGCCGCCCGCTTCGACCGCGTCGATCCAGCTCTGCACCCAGGAGGAGATCTGGTCGACCCGGGTGAAGACCGCCGGGCTGGAGGGGTTGCAGGAACCGTCGCCGAGGCTGGTGATGCCGATCTCGACCGGGGTCCCGTCGGAGCGCATCGCGATCGCCGGGCCGCCGGAGTCGCCGTGGCAGGTGGTGATGTGGAAGGTGGGCGCATCGAGGGCGCAGACCTGGCGGCTCGAGTCGAAGAACGGGTAGTAGCGCTTCGTCCCTTCGCGGCAGCGCGAGGCTTCCTCGACCGGCACCGTCGCCGACTGCAGCTGGTTCGGTGCGTGGCCGGTGTTGCGGTTGTCGATTCCCCAACCGGCGACCGTCAGCTGGTCGCCCGCTTCGTAGAGCGCCCCGTCGGTGGAGGTGGCGAGGGCGATCGGCGGCGCGGTGACCGGTTCGGTGAGGATCAGAAGGCCGGCGTCGCCGTGCAGCTTGGTCGGGTCGAAGTCCGGAAAGGCCAGCACCTTTTCGACCTGGCTGACCTGATCCTGCTTGATCTTGGTCAGGTTGGAGACCCCGGTCGCGACCGCGATCAGCCCCGGCTCGACGATCGAGCTCGATTCGATGTCCTCGACGCAGTGCCCGGCGGTGAGGACGACGCGCGGCGCCACCACGGTGCCGGTGCAGGCATAGCCCGCCGTCGCCTGGACGCCTTCGATGAAGGCGAGCGACGGGAATTCGGCGATCGTCGCGTTGTGCCCCCCTATCACCGAGGCGGTCGCCTTCGGATTCGGCGCGTCGGCGGTGGCGGTGGCGGAGAGGATCAGCGCCCCGAGAAGGGCGAAGGCGGCAAGCAGCGGTACCAGGGCACGGCGGGCGGAGCGGTTCAAATTGGCCTCGTTCGGTCGGATCGTCACGTTTTCCCTGCGTAGAGGCCAATCGGCCCAGGTCATCCGAGTTTATCGGCGGACATCGAGAAAACCCTGAAACCGGCGAAAAGGTTCGAAGTGGCGACGCCACTCGCCGGCAGCGGCGCCGTCGAGCCCGGGACCAGGAGGCTAAATGCGATGACGCCGCCGGCGAGCTTCGTCGTCCTCGTTCCGGACTCGGCTCGGCATGGTTCCGCCCTTTCCGGGGCCTTACAACGTGGTACCACCGTAGGAATAGGCAAGGACTCCGGTCTAAAAACCTGCGTATATTCCACGCCGTCTGGGGTCCGATGCAATTCGTCAGGGGTTTGGTGCTTGTCTCGTCTGCTTGAGCGTGAGGGCGACATTGCCGTGGTTGACGCCGCGCTGGCGGAAGCGTGTCGTGACGGACACGGTGGAGCGCTCCTGATCGAGGGGCCGGCCGGGGTCGGCAAGTCGGCGCTTCTCGGCGCGCTCGAGGACCGGGCCGCGGCCGACGGTTATCGCGTGCTGGGCGCGCGTGGCTCGGAGATGGAGCGCGACTTCGGCTTCGGCGTCGTCCGGCAGCTGGCCGGGCCGCTGCTGCGCTCGCTCGACGCCGATGCCCGGGCCGAGCATTTCGCCGGGCCGGCGGGACTGGCGGCGCCGATCTTCGGCTTCGACGGTGAGGCGCTCGAGGCGGGCGCGGCGGAGAGCTCCCTCTACGGGCTCTTCTGGTTCTTCGCCGGTCTGTCGGAGGGCCGCCCGCTGGTCCTCGCGATCGACGACGCCCACTGGGCCGATCCCGCCTCGCTGCGCTTCGCCCGCTACCTCGCGAGGCGCCTCGCCGGCCTGCCCGTCCTCCTCGCCCTTACCGCCCGCCCGGACGAGCCCGGGGTGGCGAGCGAGCTGGTGCGCGGCCTCGTCGCCGAGCTGGGCGTGCCGGTCCTGAGGCCGGCGCCGCTCAGCGAGGCGGGGACCGCCGAGCTCGTCCGCGAGCGTCTCGGCGCCGCGGCCGCGGAGCCGCTCGCGGAGGCCTGCCACGAGGCGACCGGCGGCAACCCGTTCCTGATCGAGGAGCTTCTGGTCGAGCTGATCGCGGAGGGGCTCGACGCCGCCGTCGCGCCGGACCGGATCGCGGTCATGGGCCCGCGTCGGATCGGCGCGGCCGTCGCCGAGCGGGCGGCCCGTATCGATCCGCTCGCGCCCGACCTCGCCGGCGCCGCCGCCGTCCTCGGCGACGCCACCGACCTTGCCGCGCTGGCCTTGCTCACCGGCGTCGAGCGGGCGCGGGTGGCGACCATCGTCGACCGACTCGCAGCCGCCTCGATCCTCGACGCCGGGCCCGTCTACCGCTTCGTCCACCCGCTCGTCCGCCAGGCCGTCTACGAGGACATCCCGAGTGCCCACCGCGGCGATCTGCACGCTCGCGCCGCCGCCGCGCTGTCGGCCCGGGAGGCCGAGCCGGAGGCGGTCGCCGCCCATCTCCTCCTATGCGAGCCGGGGGGCGTCGCCGGCGGGCTCGAGGCGCTCGGCCGGGCCGCCGAGGCGGCCGTCGGCCGGGGTGCGCCGGAGAGCGCCATCTCCTACCTGCGTCGGGCGCTGCTCGAGCCCGGCGCGGGGCGGGCGGAGCTGCTCGCGACGCTGGGGAGCCTCGAGGTGGTGGTCCGCGATCCCGAGTCGATTCCACACCTCCAGGAGGCGGCCGAGCTGACGGTCGAGCCGGAGAAGGCCATCTGGATCTACCTCGAGCTGGCGGATCTCCTCTCCCTGGCCGGGCAGTGGGAGGCGACCGTCGCGACGGTGGACGCCGGTCTCGCCCGCTTCGCGGACACGGGCGTGGACGGCATACTCGAGCTCGAGGCCTTCCGCGCCGCCTACCGTGGCTACGACCCGGCGCTGGCCGCCGAGTACCACCGCGATCTGCCGCGGCTGCGGGAGCTGGTCGAGGCGAGCGCGCCGGAGGGCTCGCGGCGTCTCCGCTGGATGCTCGCCGGGCTCGGCTCGGTACGGGACACCCCGCGGGCCGAGATCGAAGCCCTCTGCGACCCCGGTGGGCGGGAGTGGGGCATGCGACAGGACGGGCGCGAGATCAGCACCGTCACCCAGGCGGCGCTCGCGCTGCTGGTGGTCGAAGCCTTCGACGAGGTCGAGGCAATCGGCCGCGAGGTGAGGGAGGACGGCCGGCGGCGGGGCGCCCTGCTGGCGACGGTGGCCGGGGTGGGGCTGGGGGCCGCGGTCGACTCGCGCCGCGGCCGGCTCCGTGAGGCCGAGGCCGACCTGGCCGCGATGGTGGAGGTGATCGAACAGAACGAGCTGAGCCTGATGGCGCTGACGACGATGGTCTTCTTCTGTGTCGACACGGTGGTCGAACGCGCCGGGCTGCAGGAGGTCCGCGACGGCCTGCTCGGGCTCGAGCTGCCGCCTTCGTTCGCCGCCACGCAGAGCGGCGGGATGCTGCTGGAGACCCGGGCGGCGATCAAGGCCGCCGATGGCGACCGCGAGGGAGCGATCGCCGATCTGCGGACCGTCGCCGAGATCTTCGTCCCCTTCGGCGCGACGCCGCGTTTCACCCGCTGGCGGTCGAACCTCGCGCTGCTGCTGCCGGAGGGCGAACGGGACGAGGCCTTGGCCCTGGCCGCGGAGGAGCTCGATCTGGCGCGCGCGATCGAGTCCCCGGTGGCCGCGGGAGCGGCGCTGCGCGCGCTCGGCCTCCTGCGTGGTGGAGAGGAGGGGGTTGCCGCCCTGCGGGAGTCCGTGGCGGTCCTCCGCGACGCTCCCAACCGGCTCGAGCCGGCCCGCTCCCTGGCCGAGCTCGGTGCCGCCCTGCGCCGCGGCAAGCTGCGCTCCGAGGCGCGCGAGCACCTTCGCGAGGCCGCCGAGCTGGCCCAGGAGTGCGGGGCCGAGCGCCTCGAGGAGCGGGTCGACGAGGAGCTGCGGATCGCCGGCGCCCGGCGCCGCCGACGCGCCTTCTCCGGCGCCGAGTCCCTGACCCCGAGCGAGCGCCGCGTCGCCGTCGCCGCCGCCCGCGGCGCGACCAACCGCGAGATCGCCCAGGAGCTCTTCGTCTCCCTCCGCACCGTCGAGATGCACCTCACCAACACCTACCGCAAGCTCGACATCTCCTCCCGCGGGGAGCTCGCCACGGCGATCCCGTCCTGACCGCTCGGGCCTCGGTCAGCGCACGGCCAGCGAGGATCGGTACTCGCTGTAGGGCACCTGCCCGGTGGGGCTCTCGGCGATCGCCAAGGCGACGTCGGCAGGGATCGGAGTCCAGTACGCCGGCATCTTCGCGGCGAGCTTCGGATTCAGCGTGTAGATCAACGAGAAGCTGACGAGCCAGAGCGGTG
>JAFDWD010000880.1 GCA_018268695.1 Actinomycetota bacterium | reverse complement strand
GGAGGCGTCGGCGACGGGGGCCTCGCCGCTCGACGGCAGCCCCGACGACGTATTCGACCGGGCCGCGAAGGCATGCGAGGCCCTTCTGGAAGAAATCGACAGGACGGAGGCGTCAAGGTGAGCACGAAGAACGAGCCCAAAGGGAAACCGAGGACCAAACCGGCGAAATCGAAAGGCGGCCGGTCGGCGGGGCGGGCCCCTGCCAAGGCTAGGACGGCCAAACCCAGAGCGGCCAAACCGAAGACGAATCGCGGCGGGGCAAAGAGGCTGCGACCCGGAGAGCTCGACGGGCTCGTGATCGCCGACATGCGTGGGCGCGAAGACTCCCTCCCGCTCGGCGCGACCGCCATCGCGAAGGGAATCGAGCGCTCGTCGGGGGCGGTCGGCAACTGCCTCGAGCGTCTGGCGAAGGCCGACGACAGCCCGGTCAGGCGCGTCCAGGCCAAGCCTCGGACCTACGACCTGAAAGCCGAGGCGCCCGGGACGTCCTCTTGACCATCGCGACCGACGAACGGGAGATGGACCCGGATCTCGATCTGGCGGGCGAGGAGGTGCCCGTCGACGGCGAGGAAGACGATGGCGGGCACCTCGGACCGGGCCAGCTCATCCCCCGCGGGGCTGTCCCCGACCAGCTCGGCGCCAACATCTCTGAGCTTCGACAGGCCGCTGGCCTCTCCACGGCGGAACTCGCCAAGCGCTCGGGCATCACCCGAGCCGCGGTCGTCTATTTCGAGGCCGGGCGCCATATTGCGAACCTCGTCGTCGCCCTGAAGCTGGCCGGGTCGCTGGCCGTCTCGATCGACCGGCTGACGCTCGGGGTCTTCTGGAATCCGGGGGAGATGCCGGGGAGCGGAGACCCGACGAAGCCTCGGGCGGAAGTCCTCGACGGCTACTTCTCGACCGAGCCTGCGCATATCGCAGACCAGGACCCCGAGCCGGTTCCCGTCACCAGCCGGGGAGAGGTCGCCGCGATCATCGGCCGCAACCTGCGGGACGCGAGGCGGCGTCGCCACCTGTCCCAGCGGGACCTCGGTCGCTCGCTGGGCTCGGAACAGACCCACGTATCGAAGATCGAGCGAGGCGAGATCGAACCAACGCTGGCGACCGTGATCGGCCTGGCACGGGAGATCGAGGTGCCGATCGACGCACTTCTGGCCGGGATGCGCTGGGCCGACCTCGGCGCGCCCGACGCCTGGGACCAGCGGCGGGGCGGCGGAGGACGGCCGCGGGACCTCCACTCCCTCGATGCGGCCGTGGCTCGCGGTTGTCGCGAGGAAAGGCCGCCGTGGGAAGTCGCCAGGGATCTCGGCGTCGACGAGCCGACCGTCCGGCGGGTGATCGAACGCCTGCGTAGGCGGGAACGGAGCCTGACGCCCGACCCGGCCAGCTGGACCGCCGCCGACGTCGAGGACGAGCTCGCGCTGCGCCGCGAGGAAGCTGAACGAGCGCGCGATCCGGTCCCCGAGGAGCGCGCGAGGACCGTCGTCGGGGAGGCCATCAGGTCGCGCCGAAAGGCATTGGGGCTGACCCAGGAGGAAGTCGCTTATGCCGCCGGCTTCACGCACAGTCATGGACTCTCCAACTACGAGCGATCCGGGCCGAACTACGCGGTCACCAACCTGATCCGGCTCGCGGCGACCCTTCGGATCCCCTGCTCTGCGCTGACCGAGGGCCTCCGCTGGGATCCGGGCGCCGGGACCTTCCTGCTCTCCAGGCGACGTGGAACGGACGTCCCATCCCCCGGTGAGGTGATCGGCAGAAACGCACGGAGGACCCGACAGGCGGCGCGGCTCCCGGAGGGGACCGTGGCGGCCCGCGTCGGCAAGCGAAGCAACTATTTCAACGCCCTGGAGCGGGGCGGCAAACTCCCACGGCCGGTGACTCTCCTGATGTTGGCCCGCGCCCTGGAGGTCTAGGTCGAGGCTCTCCTTACCGGTGTCCGCGACTGGTATGTCCGTCCGCTTCTTCCCCTCGCCATACCCGAGGCGGAGGAGGCGATCGAGAAGGCGGCCCAGCAGGACCGGCTCCTCCGTCTCTGGCACCAGGGCAGCGACCTCCAGAGCATCGGGGAAGCCCTCGACATGAAGCCGCAGACGGCCTTCGCCGCGGTCAACAGACTGCGCGAGCTCGGCGTCGACATCCCCTACCGCAAGGCGCCGATGACCCCGGCCCAGCTCTCGGGCCGGCTGCGGCGTCGTCGGGCGAGCAGGCCGCTCGTCCCACGCCAGGGCTGAGGGTCCTGGTGCTCACCGGACCCGATCACGACGAGGAGGCAGGGATCGGAGGCGACCCCTTTGTCGCCGATGGCTCCGAGGGCACGGAGATCGGCCCCGGTTGCGCCGCCTTCCTGCGCCTCGGCGCGAACGTCCGCGACCTGCGGAACGCCGCCGGGCTGACGCTCGACTCGCTCGCCGAAGCGGCGAGCGGTCCCGACCGGAGACTCGAACACTCGTGGGTCTGGCAGCTGGAGGCAGGACGCTCACAGACCGGGGTGCTCCAGGCGATGCGGCTCGCGGGCGCGCTCGGCGCCGCCCTCGACGGCCTCGTCGACGGGATCTTCTGGAACCCCGGCGAGATCGCAAGGCGGCCCGGCGAGAGGAGGCCGGACGACGAGCGGCTGGGCGGATTCCTCACCGTCCTGCCGCCGGGAGAGCCCGCGTTCGAGGCACCCGAGGAGCCCTCGTTCGTCGGCGGCCGCGAGGACGTCGCTGCCGTGATCGCCCGCAACGTCGGCGACGCCCGCACCCGCCGGCACCTTCGCCAGCGAGATCTCGGCCTCGCCGACTCCGCCGGAGCGGGCCTGATCGAGTCCGGCCGACGGCAGCCCGAGCTGCAAGGGATCTTGACGATGGCCCAGGCGCTCGAGGTGCCGCCCGAGTTCCTCCTGCGAGGGATGAGGTGGCAGCCTTCGGAGGGTTCGCCCACGCAGCCGAGGCGGCGCGGCCGGCGCCACGACTTCCATGCGAACGACGACGCCGTCACGACGCTCTGGCGCGACGACCTGACGGTTGCCGAGATCGCCGCCCGGCTGGAGATCACCCAACCATCGGTGGAAGGCATCGTCCGTCGGCTCCGTGCCCGCGGCGTCTACCTGCCCTCCAGGGCGAGGGGACGACGCGCCGCCCAGACAGTGCCCGAGGAGGAGGAGGAGGGGCAGGGGACGGCGCCCTCGGAGGATCTGGGCGCTCTGCGTGCCCTGATCGCCAGCAACTTGAAAAGACACCGCCTCGCCGCCGGCCTCAGCCTCGAACAGCTCGCCGAAGCGGTCGAGTCGAGCATCACGATGGTCTGGCGGGCCGAGAACCGCGGGGCTGAACTGAGGTTGACCACGGTCCTCCGCCTCGCGGGCGCTCTGGGGGTGTCGGTGGCGACGATCACCCGGGGGATCGCGTACGGCCCGAGGACCGGCGCACTCTCACTGGATGCCGGCGGCGACCCGGACCGCGAACCCGACATCGGCCCTCGGCTGGGGGAGAACATCCGGCGGCGGCGGCGTGAGCTGCGGCTCTCCCAGGAGGACGTCGCCGCCCGGACCGGGATCTACCGCAGGCACTTCAGCGCGATCGAGTCCGGTGACGCGCTGCCGAGGCCGATCACCCTGCTCGTCCTGGCCGAAGGCCTGGAGACCGATCTCCGCGAGCTCTTCGCCGGGACCTACGACTGGTACGTGCGCCCACTGCCGCCTCCGGAATACGTCGAGGGCGAGGGACCGCCCTCGAAGGCCGAGCGCCAGGAGCGGCTCCTTCGGATGTGGGCCGAGGGCAGGAGCACCAGGGCGATCGCCGACGCTCTCGACCTGACGCCCTCCGCCGTCGGCGGACTGATCAACGAAATGCGCGCCGTCGGCATCGACGTGCCCTACCGGCACCCACCGACGAGTCCCGCGCAGCTCGGGACGCGGCTACGCCGCAGGCGCCGATCCCGCCGCCGGCCCGGGGCCCCGAGGTCTGGGGTGATGGCGGCCACCCATCAGGTGCCCGCTTCCGAGGAGCCCGAGTTTGAGGGAACGAGGTCCCGATCCGCCGATTTCGACTGGCCCGCGGGCGAGAAACTCGGCCGTGTCGGCCCTGCTGAGGGG
>JAFDWD010000087.1 GCA_018268695.1 Actinomycetota bacterium | reverse complement strand
CCCCACTCGGGCAGGCGGCGCAGCGAGGTCGCGATGCAGAAGGCCCGCAGGGTCCCGTCGCCGCCGCGGACGACGATCGCGCTCTCGGGCCGCTCGCTCAGCCAGCGCCTGGTCCACTCCCACCACTCGGCCCCGTACCGGGCGGTGACGGCGCGTTCGATCCGGGGAAGCTCGGCCGTCTCCGGTCGGTCGGCGCGAAGGTCCGGGTCGTCCCCGCCACCGAACCCCCAGCGCACCGTCGGGTCCTCGATCAGGGCGGCAAGCTCGACCAGTTGCCAGGTCTCGCCGGACCTGCTGCGCAGGTGCAGGTGGTCGGTGAGACGACGGCGGATCTCGCGCTCCCGGTCGGGGGAGCCGGTCCGAAGCTGCTCGCGTAACGCCCATCGCAGCAGCGGGTGGAGCGCGACTCCGTGCGGCCGTGGCTCGCAGACGCTGAGTCGCCGGAGCAGTCGCAGCGCCGCCGCCGGGTCCTCGACGCCGGCGGCCTCCAGCGATCCGAGGTCGACGGTCCGCGTCAGCGCCGCGACCGCGAGCTCGACGGCCCCGACCTCCTCGAGCTCCTCACCGGCCAGGCGGGCGATCACGGCCCGCGGCGACGGCAGGGTGCCGGCGGCGGCGAGGACGAGGGCGGCCGGCCAGCCCGCGGCCCAGGCGCTCACCGCTTCGGCCTCCTCGCCGACGAGGCCGTGGCCGGCGAGCAGCTCGAGCGACTCGGCCGTGTCGAGCGGTGCCAGGGCGATCGCTCGCACCGCCGAGCCGAGCCTCTCGGCGAGCAGGTCGGAGGGCGGCGGGTGGCGGCTCTCGGCCAGCACAACCGCGCCGGGCGGCAAGGAGTGCAGCAGGGTCGAGCGCAGGAAGGCGACGGCGGCCGGGCTCCGGTCGAAGCCCTCCAGCAGCACCAGCGGCGGCGCCGTCCGTTCGAGCCGCGCCAGCTCGGCGACCGCCTCGGCGGCGCCGGCCCGCAGCCGGAGCAGATTCCGCCCACCCGCGGCCCGCTCCGCCGCGGCCCGCAACAGGGCGCTCTTGCCCACCCCGGCCGAGCCACAGACGAAGGCGATGCCACCGCCGGCATCCGCGCAGAGCCCTTCGAGCGCCACCAGCTCCTTGCCGCGCCCGACGAACCGCTTGCTCTCCAACCGCTCCAGGCCGTCTCCCAGGGAGCGGCTGGGCTCGGCTCTCATCCGTGTCTCACCTCAGTCTCAAATTTGTGGAGAGGGGCGTCGTCCAAGCCTAGCCTTGGATTCCTCGTGCGGGAAATGTCTCGAGCAATCGTCCGGCCGGCCCTCGTCGCTCTTCTTGCCCTGGGCCTCCTCGTCGTCGGCGCTCCGGCCGCGTGGGCCAACACCCGCTATGCCGCACCGAGCGGCGCCGGTCCGCAGCCCTGCCTCCAGGCCGCTCCCTGCACTCTCACCGTGGCGCTGACGGGGACCGGGAAAGACGGAGTTCACGCCGGCGATTCCGTCGTGGTCGAGCCGGGCACCTACCATCCGGCCGCCGGCATCGCCTTCGAAGGAGTGAGCTCGGTCGGCGGCGAACCCGGGGCTCCGGTGCCGGTGATCGAATCGTCCGGCAGCTTCGGGCTGGAGCCGGGCGGTGACATCCTGGTCCACGATCTGCGCATCATCCAGCCGGCGAACCAGGGCACCGGCCTGGACCTCCTCAACGGCGCCGGCGCCGAACGCGTCTACGTGACGAACGACGAGGCGGCCGCCGACGCGGGGGCATGCGGTCTGTTCGGGACCGTGACGCTGCGCGACAGCCTCTGCGTGAACACCGCCGAAGGGGGTCAGGGGACGGGAGTGACGGCCGCTACCGGCTCGTCCTCCACCTCGACCGCCACCCTCGACAACGTCACCGCAGTCGGCTTGTTCGGGATCTCGGTGAGGAGCGAAGGTGGGTCCAGCATGACGATCGACGCCACCAACGTGATCGCCTCGGGGGGCACGGACGACCTGCGGCTGAGGACGGACTCGTCACCCGGGGTCTCCTCGACGATCAAACTCGGCCACTCCGATTTCAGCACGCACCTCGTGGAAGGCAGCGGCAACGTCTTCACCTCGTCGAAATCCCGCCAGAACGTGAGCACCGAGCCGCTGTTCGCCGATGTCGCCGGCGGGGATTTCCACGAGGCGTCCGGCTCGCCGACGATCGCCACCGGCGACCTCTCGGTTCTCGTCCCGGGTGAGCTCGATCTCGATGGCACGCCGCGCGCGAGCGCGCTGACCTGCGGCGCCGCCGCGACGGTCGACATCGGCGCCTACCAGTCGCCGGCGGGCGAATGCGCCCCGCCGCCGCCGGCGCTGCCCGGCACCGACGTGCCATCGCCCGCCCCGACGACGACGACGACGACGGCGCCGTCGTCGCCTCTACCGCCTGCGCCGAAGTCCGGGCCGCGGGTCCGGGTCTCCTGCCCGAAGAGCGCCAAGCCCACCGGCTGCAAGTTCGCCGTCCAGGTCGTCTCCGGCAAACCGCGGCGGATCAACGGGAAGCTGCACGCGCCCGAGCCCGAGAGCGCGGTCGTGCGGGTCAGCCTGGCGCCCGGCCACAGCGCCCTCCTCGACTTGCGGCCGCTGCCGAAGTTCGCCGTCCGCCTGACGGCGGCGACCTCGGTCCTCGTGCGCGAGGTCGAGACCGTGGCAGGGAAGGCCCACACCGATTACCGCCGGGTGAAGGTGGTCGGCCCGTCCGGGCCGTGACGAGCATCGGCCCGATCCTCGTCGTGCTCGAGCGCCCCGCCGGTCCTCGCCTCCGTCAGGGACGGCTCCGACGTCGGTTGCGGTACTCGTCCTTCATCAACTCGTCGGCCTCCGCCGGGCTCAGCGCTTCCCCCGGCAGCGGATTGCCGGCATCGGCACGGAGTCCGGCGACCAGGAGCTCGAAGAATCTCGGCCAGGCGGGGTCGCCGCCGGTGGGTCGGTAGTCGGCCAGCGGCGCGAGCATCAAGACGACCATCACCAGATCGCTGGAGCCGATGCCCTGGCGCAGGGCGCCCGCGCGGTCGGCGCGGGCGACCAGGTCGTCGATCCGCGGGCCCAGCCGCAGGCGGGCCTCGTCGATGAAGTCGAGCCCCTCCGGCGGGCTCAGCATCAACTCCCGCAGCCCCCTGTCCCCGGCGGTCAGGGCAACCGTCTCGCGTAGGTAGGAGAGGATCCCCTGCCAGGGGTCCTCGAAGCGGTCGGCCCGGTCCATGATCTCCTCGAGCTCGCCGATCCGCTCGCGGAAGAGCGCCTCGAGCAGGTCGTCCTTGTTGGCGAAGCGCCGGTAGGCGGTCCCGACGCCGAGCCCTGCCCGCGCGGCGACCTCGTCCATCGTCGCCTCCAGGCCCTCCTCGGCGAAGACCTCCCGGGCGGCGTCGAGCAGCCGCTTGCGGTTCTCGGCGGCGTCGCGCCGCAGGGGCTTCTGGGTGTCGGTCGTCTCGTTCATGCCTGCAGTCTACAAAAGCGGAGACAGAATCTCCGGTTATGTGCTACCGTGATCGAAACGGAGATCATCCCTCCGGTTACAACCACTCTTGACGAAAGTGAGCAACGAGATGAAGACCGACCACCACCGGCGCCGCTGGTGGATCCTCGCGATATTGGGCCTGGCCCAACTGATGATCGTGCTCGACTCGACGATCGTGAACATCGCCCTGCCGACCGCCCAGCACGACCTCGGCTTCTCCGACTCGGCCCGCCAGTGGCTGGTCACCGCCTACGCGCTCTCCTTCGGCAGCCTGCTCCTGCTCGGCGGCCGGATCGCGGACATGTTCGGCCGTAAACGGGCGATGATCGCCGCCCTCGTCGGCTTCGCCGGCGCCTCGGCGATCGGTGGCATGGCACCGAGCTTCGAGGTGCTGGTCGGCGCCCGGGCGCTGCAAGGTGCGTTCGGCGCCCTGCTCGCACCGGCCGCGCTCTCGCTGCTGACGACGACCTTCACCGATCCGGCCGAGCGCGGCAAAGCCTTCGGCATCTTCGGCGGCATCGCGGTCGCCGGGGCCGCCCTGGGTCTGCTCCTGGGCGGAGTCCTCACCGAGTACCTGACCTGGCGCTGGTGCCTCTACGTGAACATCGGGATCGCGATCCCGGCGGTTGTCGGTGCCTTCACCCTGCTCCGAGGCGAGGAGGAGCGTCGCCGCCAACGGCTCGACCTGCTGGGCACGCTGACCGCCTCCTCGGGTCTCTTGGCGCTGGTCTACGGATGTGCCGAAGCCGAGAGCCGCGGCTGGACCAGCCCGTTGATCCTCGGCCTGTTCGCCGTCGCCGCGGCGCTGCTCGCCGCCTTCGTCTGGGTCGAGCGTCGCCGCGACCACGCGCTGCTGCCGATGCGGATCCTCCTCGACCGCAACCGGGGCGGCTCCTTCGCCGCCGTCGGGATCGCCGGGGCCGGCGTCTTCGCCGTCCTGCTGTTCTTGACCTTCTTCCTGCAGGGCACGCTCGGCCTCTCGCCGATCCAGACCGGCCTGGCCTTCCTGCCGATGACCCCGATGACGATGATCAGCTCCAGCGTGGCGAGCATGAAACTGCTGCCCCGCGTCGGTCCCCGGCCGCTGGTGGTCATCGGCATGCTGCTGTCGGCGGCCTCGATGGTCTGGTTCGCCCAGCTCACGGTGGACAGCTCCTGGGCAACCGGGGTGCTGCCGGGCCTGCTCCTGATCGGCGTCGGGATGGGCCTGATCTTTGCTCCCGCGATGGCGACCGCCACCGCGGGCGTCCGCCCCGAGGACGCCGGCGCCGCCTCGGCGTTGGTCAACACCACCCAGCAGATCGGTGGCTCGGTCGGCACCGCCCTGCTCTCGAGCCTCTCGGTGAGCGCCGCCGGCACCTACCTGGCGAGTCACCCGGGTGGCGCGCAGGCGGCATCCGTCGCCACCGTCCACGGGTTCTCGATCGCCTTCTGGTGTGCGGCCGGGATCTTCGCCTTCGGTGCTGTGATCTCGGGACTGCTTCTCCGCAGCGGGGCGGTCGAGCTCGACGCCGGGGCCGAGCCGGTGATGGCCTGAATCACCCTCCGATCAAGCGCGGGCGTCTCCAGGCGCCCTGAAAAAGGAGGGGGCCGGGTCAGACCCGGCCCCCTCCTTCGTCTCGGCCGGTCCCGGCCCTAGGCCCCTCGGCCTGAGCGCCCGGAAGTCGCGCCGCCGCGCCATCTCCCGCCACATCCCGGTCGCGTAGGCGGAGCGGTCCAGCAGCCGCAGGGCGCTCGCCCGCGGCAGCTCGCCAGGCGTGTCGACCCCCGTCCATACCGGCAGCGCGTCGACGGCGAGGGCGGTGAGGAGCGCGGCGCGGGCGCGCCGGCTGAATGGCGCCGCGGCGAGCCCGAGCGGCAGCCACTCGCGCGCCACCACGCGGGCCAGGTGGGCGCCGGCGGTCGTCTGGCCGCGTAGCGCCAGCTCCGCCAAGGCCAGGCGCGAAGCGCGATCGTCCCCGCGGCCGGCGACGATCGCGGTCGACAGGGCGAGCGCCGGGAGCAGGGCCCGCGGCCCGAGCAGCGCGACCGCACTCCATATAAGGGCACTGTGGCGGCCGGTCCGCAGCGGGGCGGCGGCGCGGCCGTGTCGCTTCACCAGCTCGACGGCCGAGCTGCCGTAGCCGGCCCGCTGGTGGGCGAAGCCGGCAAGGGTCGGGCGGGGGCGGTGAGAGACCTCGCGGCTCGGCGCATAGCGGACCCGGTGGCCCGCCGCCAGCGCTCGCCAGACCAGGTCGACGTCCTCGCCGAAACGGAGCGTCTCGTCGAAGCCGCCCAGGTCGAGCAGCACGTCGCGGCGGCCGAGCAGGGCGGCGGCGGGCAGGTAGGAGACGCGACGTGACGGGCCGACCAGGCCGGCGTGCGGGCCGAGGTCGAGCGGCGGCGCCAGGCGCTCGTAACGGGCGAGGGCCGAGGCGCCCGGGGTGGCCCTCACCCGCGGTGCGACGAGGGCGTTCGAGGGGTCGGCGGCGAGGAGTCCGGCGAGGCCGCGGCGCCAGCCCGGCGCGACCAGGCAGTCGGCATCGAGGAAGGCGACTATCTCGGTGCCCGCGGCGGCGAGCCCCGCGTTGCGCGCCGCCGCCGGGCCGCGCGGCCTGCCATGGCGAAGGACCCGGGCCCCGGCGGCCGCCGCCCGTTCGGCGGAGCCATCGCCCGAGCCGTCGTCGACGACGATCACCGGCCCTTCCGCGGCGAGGGTGCGGACCAGTTTCCCGAGTGCCTCGCCGCCGTCGAGCACCGGCACGATCGCGGTCACCTCGGGGTCGTCGGAGCCGTCACCGGGCAGCGGATGGATGAGCCCCTGGCGCTCGAGCCGCCGCGCCATCGTCGCCACCGCGGGAACCGCGTCCTCCCCGGCGAGGACCGCATTGAGGGCCGCCGCTCCGGCCTCGCTCAGGCGCACGAGCCGCGGCGGCGTCCCGCCGACCAGGAGGCGGCCGCGGTGGCGCCGGCGGACCCCGGCGTCGAGCTCGAAGGACGGCGTCGGGCTCATCGATCGCCGACGGTCGCGAAGCCCGCCGCGAGCGCGACGAAGGCGGCCTCGAGCAGCTCGAGCAGGTCCTCGTCCTCGTTCGCCACCCAGCGTTCGAACGAGGCCATCGCCGAGCCGAGGGCCGCATAGCCGATCACCCGCGGCCGCAGGTCGTCGGGGGCCTCGCCGAGCCGCTCGGCCGCCCAGGCGGCGACCACCCCCCGCCACTCGGCGTAGCGCAGGGCGGAGTGGGCCTGCAGGGCGGGCGTGCCGGTGATCAGGTCCATGCGGATCCGCAGGCCGACCTCCTGGTCGGCCGGATAGCGGTTCGACTCGACCACCCCGTGGCGCAGGGCCTCCATCAGCGGCAGGTCGTCACCCTCGGCCAGCGCCCGGCGCAGGCGCTCCATCACCCAGTCGAAGTCCCCCCAGACGATGTCGTTCTTGGAGGCGAAGTAGCGGAACAAGGTGCGGCGCCCGATCCCGACGGCGCTCGCCACGTCCTCCACGGTGGTCGCCTCGAAGCCGCGCTCGGCGAAGAGCGCCAGCGCCACCGCTTCGATCTCGTCGCGGGTCGTTGAGGGGGGTCTGCCGATCGACATTTGACACCGGGTGCTATCAGTCGGATCCCGGGAACGAGTTGAGAGTCCTGCTTGCTCGGGCTCGGCCGTCAGCCGCGCAGCTCCTCGGCCATCTCGCGGAACGCCGCCACGTAGGCGTCGATCGCCGCCTCGTCGTGGGCGACCGAGAGCGTCCACTCCTCCTCGCGGCCCGGGGTCATGAAGATGCCGCGGTTGAAGTTGTAGAGCCAGGCGAGCTCGGAGAGGTCGGCGTCCTGGTGCTGCTTGAAGACCGCGTAGTCGGTGACCTTGACCGGCGAGAAGGTGACGCAGCCCTTCGAGCCGACGCCGACGGTGTAGCCGGGAAGGTCGAAGTCGGCGACCACCTGGTCGCAGCCGGCGAGGATGCGGTCGTTCATGCGGTCGAGGTGCTCATAGCCCTCCGGGGTGAGGACCTCGAGCAGGCTGGCCCGGGCCGCGGCCATGCCGAGCGGGTTGCCGTTGTAGGTGCCGACCTGGTACACGGTGCCGTCCTCGACGACCCGCGCGACCTCCTCGGTCATCCCGATCGCTCCGGTCGGGAGGCCGCCGCCGAGGCTCTTGGCGAGGGTGACCATGTCGGGCTCGACGCCGAAGCGCTCGACCGCGCCGCCGGCGGCGATGCAGAGGCCGGTCTTCACCTCGTCGAAGATCAGGATGACCCCGTGCCTAGCGGTGATCTCGCGCACCGCCTCCAGGTAGCCCGGCTCCGGCAGGACCACGCCGAGGTTCATCATCGCCGCCTCCATGATCACGCAGGCCGGCTTGCGGCCGGCCTTCTCGAGGGCGACGATCCGCGCCTCCATCCCCTCGGCGTCGTTGAAATGGACGGCGTGGGTGAGGTCGACGGTCGCCTGGGGGATGCCGCCCCCGTAGGGCAGCGAGGCGAGTTCGTCGGCGGGCCCGATCTGGTCGTATTCGACGCCGATCGAGACCATCACCGCATCGTGGTGGCCATGGTAGGAGCCGAAGATCTTGAGGATGTCGTCGCGGCCGGTCAGCCCGCGGGCGATCCGGATCGCGTCCATG
>JAFDWD010000879.1 GCA_018268695.1 Actinomycetota bacterium | reverse complement strand
CCGGCGACATCGGACCCGGCGCCCGGCTCGGTGATCCCCAGCGCGCCCACCTTTTCGCCCTTCAGGCCCGGTTCGAGGTAGCGCTTCTTCTGCTCCTCGGTGCCGAGCAGGTGGATCGGCGGCAGCACCATGTCGGACTGGACCGCGAAGGCCATGTTCGTCCCGCCCGAGCCGGAGTAGCTCATGCACTCCGCCCGCACCAGCGAGTAGTAGTAGTCCCCGCCCTGGCCGCCGTACTCCTCCGGGAAACAGAGGCCGAGGAAGCCGAGCTCACCCGCCCGTTCCATCGCCGAGGTGGGCCAGTAGGTCTCCTCCCACTCGTTGCGGTGGGGGTAAAGCTCGTTCTTCACCCAGGCCTGCATCGACTCGCGCAGGTCTTCGTGCTCCTGGCTGAAGATGAAGTGTTTGCGCCCTGCCGCATGGTCGGGCTTGATGACGCTGGAGGCGGTCGCCACGGTTCTCTCCTCTGGTCGGTTGACAGGGGCGCTCCCGTGCCCGCCCCGAAGGCAAGTAGACAGTAGCACTTCCTACTTTCGACGACACCCGCTATCGTTCGCGGCCGCATGGGTGCCGGGAGCTTCGACAAAGTCCGCTACGAGGTCGCCGACGGCGTCGCCACGGTGACGCTGAACGACCCGGAGAAGCGCAACATGCTCTCCGGGCAGATGCTCACCGAGCTGGTCGCCGCGATGGAAATGGCGCGCGACTCCGAAGCGGTGCGGGCGGTCGTGCTGACCGGGGCAGGGGACCGGGTCTTCTGCGCGGGCGCCGATCTGGGGGGCTTCGCCGCCGACGCCGCCCTGATCGAAAAACACTTCGCCTCCGATCTCTTCCTCGAATTCTTCCGGCTGATGCCGGCGCTCGGGAAGCCCTCGCTCTGCGCCGCCAACGGCCACGTGATGGCGGGCGGCCTGGGCCTCGCCCTCTCCTGCGACCTCGTCATCGCGAAGGAGGGGATCTCCTTCGCCACGCCGGAGATCAACGTCGGCGCCTTCCCCTACATGATCATGGCGCTCATCTTCCGCGACGTCCCGCGCAAGAAGGTCAACGAGATGATGCTTCTCGGTGACCGGATGAGCGCCGAGGACGCGGTCACCTTCGGCCTCGCCAACAAGGTCGTCGCGGCCGCTGAGTTCGACGCCGCGGTCGCCGACTGGGCGACCCGCCTCGCTTCCAAGTCCCCACTGCTGATGAAGCTCGGCCACGACGCGATGTACCGCCAGGCCGACATGCCGGTCGACGACGCGCTCGAGTTCCTGCGCTCCCAGCTCTCGCTGACCTTCACCACCGAGGACATCCGCGAGGGCGTCCAGGCGTTCTTCGAAAAACGCGAGCCGAAGTGGAAGGGAAGGTGAGCCCGGTGCGCTCAGCCGTGCGCGGCGATGATCGCGTCGATCTCGTCGAAGACCATGCGCAGGCGAGCCGGGACATCGACCTCTTCGAGCGCGATGTGGTGTCCCTGGTAGCGGAGGTCGTAGAGGAAGCAGTCGGCGCAGCCGCCCGGGCCGGGAGCGGGGATCGTGTCGAGCCTCGCCTGGGACAGTCCCTTCTGCAGGGAGCGGACATCGCTGACCGCGAGGCGGAATTCGGTGCGGTGCCTACCCGCCGAGGTGCCGCCGGTCGCGACGGTCGCGCGCCGGCCTGCCCGGACCGCGAGGGTCTGCGTGCTCGCGGCGACGCCACCGGTCCGCTTGTAGGCGAGGGTGAAGTCGTGAACCGGCGGCAGGTCCGCCGAGGCCGCCGTCGCGCCGCCGAGCGCGAGCGCCAGCGCGGAGATCATCGTCGCGGCGAAGGTACGCATCGCGATCAGCGTAGAGGACCGCACGGAACCCGATGAGCGACGCACCCCCACACAAGCTTCCCGGCACCGCGCCGCTCGCCGAGCTCAACGAGCAGCTGCACGAGCGGCGTGAGGCGGCGCTCCTCGGCGGCGGCGAGGAGAAGATCGCCAAGCAGCACGAGCGCGGCAAGCTCACCGCCCGCGAGCGCGTCGACCTGCTGGTCGACGAGGGCACCTTCGTCGAGCTCGGGCTCCACGGCCGCCCGCACTTCGCCCAGCGCGCGATGGACGACGTCGAGGCGCCCGCCGACGGGGTGATCACCGGATGGGGAGACGTCGACGGCCGCCCCTGCTGCATCGCCGCCTACGACTTCACCGTGATGGCCGGCTCGATGGGGATGACCGGCGAGCTGAAGGTCGGCCGTCTCCGCGAAATCGCGTTGCAGAAGCGCCTGCCTTTCGTCTGGCTTCTCGACTCGGCCGGCGCCCGCATCCAGGAGGCGGCGGGCTCGCTCTTCGCCGGCTCCGGCTCGCTCTTCCGCGAGGAGGTCGAAATGTCGGGCGTGGTACCGATGGTCGCCGCGATGATGGGGCCCTGCGCGGCGGGCACCGCCTACATCCCGGCGCTCTCGGACTTCGTGCCGATGGTCGCCGGCCAGGGCGCGATGGCGTTGGCCGGCCCGCACCTGGTCAAAGCGGTGACCGGCGAGGACATCTCGATGGAGGACCTCGGCGGCGCCCGCGTCCACACCCGCATCAGCGGCGTCGGCGACCTCGAAGTGAAGGACGACGCCGAGTGCATCGCCGCGGTGAAGTCCTACCTCTCCTTCTTCCCGTCGAACTGGGAAGAGAAGCCGCCGGTCGCGCCGGAAGTCGACCCCGCCGACCGGATGTCGGAGAAGCTGCTCGAAATCGTCCCCGACTCCTCACGCAAGCCGTACGACATGTACGACGTGATCGCGGAGATCGTCGACGACGGCGAGTACTTCGACCTCAAACCGAAGTTCGCCAAAAGCGTGATCACCTGCTTCGCCCGTTTCGGCGGGCAGCCGGTCGGGATCGTCGCCAACCAGCCGAAGCACCTGGCGGGGATCCTCGACAACGACTCCGCCGACAAGGCCGCCCGCTTCATCAACCTCTGCGACGCCTTCAACATCCCGCTGGTCTT
>JAFDWD010000878.1 GCA_018268695.1 Actinomycetota bacterium | reverse complement strand
ATCAAGGTCTGCGACGAGGGGCGCGACCGCACCGACATCCTCAACATGTTGGTCACCAACACCCGAACCCCGCGCAACCAGGCCGGTGACCTGCGGGCGCAGCGGGGCGCCGTCAACGTCGGCGAGCGCCAGCTGCTGGCGATCCTCGAGAAGTACGGCAAGGAGGAAGTGAAGGCCTGCACCGACGCCCTGCTCGACCTCTCCGAGCGGCAGATGCGGAGCCTGATCGGCGAGCTTCCCGACGGCGTCCACCGCGGCGAGCGGATGGTCGAGGACATCGGCCACGGGCTCGGCGACAAGCGGGTCGGGGTTGAGGTGACGATCGCCGGCGAGACGATGAAGGTGGCCCTCGAAGCCCCCGATCAGCTGCCGTTCTACACCAACTCCTTCCGCGCCAACACGACCAGCGCCGTCTACCTCGGGGTGTTGATGTTCCTGAAGCCGCCGCCGCCCTACAACGAGGGCATGTACCGGGCGGTCGAGATCGACTACGGCCCGCCGGGGACGATGGTCAACGCCAGCGACCCCGCCGCCCACGTCGCCTCCACCACCTGCCCGGCGGAGACGATCACCGACGCGGTCCGCGACACGCTCAGCGTCGC
The DNA here is from genome assembly GCA_018268695.1 of Actinomycetota bacterium. Next base: position 1,528 of record JAFDWD010000878.1, on the reverse strand, counting down.
CTATCCCGAGCGAGCGGCCGCCGGCTGGGGTCACTGTGCGGCGGTCAACCTGGCCGGCGTCGACCCACGCGACGAACGCGAGTACGTCCACATGATGGTGTCCTGCCTGATGTGCGGTGCGGGTGCGGTCGGTGGGGTGATGGACGGCTGGCACGCGATCGGCCCGCAGGCAGGGCTCGGCGGCGCCACCTCCGGTGAAATGGAGGTGCTCGAGTACCACTATCCGCTGCTCGTCCACTCCTACCTCCTGCGCGAGGACTCCGGTTGCCCGGGCGAGTGGCGCGGCGGCTGCGGCGTCACCCACGAGGTCGAGGCGATCGGCCACGAGATGACCACAGTGATCTGGGGCGAGGGCCGCAAGTACCCGGCCTCGAGCGTGCTCGGCGCCGGCGGCGACAGCCCCGACGATCACATCGGCCGGGTCGAACTGGTGCGCAGCGACGGCAGCGTCGAGGAGATGAGCACCAACCGGGTCGTCACCCTCGCCCCCGGCGAGCGCTTCATCACCCACAGCGCGGGCGGTGGGGGGATCGGTTCGCCCACCGCGCGTGATCCCCAGCTGGTGCTGGAGGACGTGCGCGAACGGCGGGTCTCGGCGACCGCGGCGCGCGAGCGCTACGGCGTCGTCATCGACGCCGGCGGCGAGGCGGTCGACCCGGCGGCGACCGCGGCGCTGCGGGCGGAGAGGAGCGGGAGTTGAGCTACCGGGTCGGGATCGACACCGGCGGCACCTTCACCGACCTGGTGGTGGTCGCCGACGACGGCGCCGTCGAGCTGTTCAAGACGCCCTCGACGCCGGCCGAACCGCACGAGGCGATCGGCAACGCGCTGGAGCTGGCAAGCCGGGCGCGCGGCGCCTCGGTGCGGGAGTTCCTCGACGACTGCGAGCTGGTCATCCACGGCACCACGGTGGCGCTGAACGCGCTGCTGACCCTGCGCGGGGCGAAGCCCGGGATGCTCTTCACCGCGGGCCACGAGGACTCGCTCGAGATCCGCCTCGGCCACAAGGAGGACGGCCACCGCTACGACTTCGACTACGCGCCGGCGCCGATGCTGGTCCCGCGCCGGCTGCGTCGTCCGGTCCGCGAGCGGGTCCTCTACGACGGCACCGTCCGTGAGGAGCTGAACGAGGACGACGTCCGCGCCGCCGCCGAGCTGTTCGGCGCCGAAGGCGTCGAAGCGGTCGGCATCTGCTTCCTCTGGTCGTTCCGCAATTCCGATCACGAGGAGCGGGCGGCGGCGATCGTCGCCGCAGCGCTGCCCGACGTCCGCATCACCACCTCGGCCGAGCTCCTCCCCCAGCTCGGCGAGCACGTGCGGGCGCACACCGTCGCCGTCAACGCCTTCGTCGGCCCGCGCCTCGCGCGCCACGTCGAGCAGGTCGAGGCGCTGCTACAGGAGTACGGCTACGCCGGGTCGCTGCGCTACGTGCAGTCGAACGGCGGCCTGACCGGCGGCGAGGCTTTCGTCGCGCGGGCCGCCGCGGCACTCAACTCGGGCCCCGCCGCGGCACCGGCCGCGAGCTCCT
>JAFDWD010000877.1 GCA_018268695.1 Actinomycetota bacterium | reverse complement strand
GGCTCGTCCCGCCCGGCGCCGGGCGGATCGAGATCCTCGAAGCCCAGGAGCTGAACCGGGCCCAGGACGTGGTCCGGGTGATTCGCGACCTGACCGCGCCGGCGGTGATCGTGACGCTGGTGCTCTACGCGCTCGTCCTCTTCCTCGGCCGGCGCCGGATCGGTCGCACGCTGGTGGGCGTCGGCCTGGCGCTTGCGGCGACCGGTGGGCTGGCATTACTCCTCCGCTCCCTCGTCGGCAACGAGATCGTCGACCAGCTGATCGTCGGCGGTCGCGACCAGGGAGCGGCCGACGCGGCGTGGCAGATCGCCACCTCGAAGGTCGCCGACCTCGCGGGCATCGCGATCGGCCTCGGCGCCGTGCTCGTCCTGCTGGTCGCGGCGGTAGCCGTCTTCCGCGTCGCCACGGCGCAGCGAGAGTTCGCGCGATGAGCTTCGGCGGCATCGAGGCGGGCGGCACGCACTGGAACTGCGCGATCGGCGGTGCCGACGGTGCCGAGCTGACCCGGATCGAGACCTTTCCGACGACGACGCCGACCGAGACGATCGGCCGCGCGGCCGAGTTCTTCGCCGCCGAGCCTGGCCTCGAGGCCCTCGGCCTCGGGCTCTTCGGCCCGGTCGACGTGCGCCGCGACTCGCCGAGCTGGGGGACGATCCTGGCGACGCCGAAGCCGGGCTGGGAAGGCGCCGACGTGGCGGGCCCGCTGGCCGATGCGCTCGGGGTGCCGATCGCCCTCGACACCGATGTAAACGCCGCAGCGGTCGGCGAGTGGTGCCACGGCGCCGCCCAGGGTCTCGACACCTTCGTCTACGTCACCGTCGGCACCGGGATCGGCGGCGGCGTCTTCGCCAACGGCCGCCCGGTCCACGGCCTCCTCCATCCCGAGGTCGGCCACATGTTCGTCCCGCACGACCGCGCCCGCGACCCGTTCGAGGGCTGCTGCCCCTTCCATGGCGACTGCCTCGAGGGGCTCGCCTCCGGGACCGCGATGCGGGAGCGCTGGGGAAAGCCTGGGGAGGAGCTGACCGATCCCGGCGCCTGGGACCTCGAGGCGGAGTACCTGGCCCTCGGCCTCGCCAACCTGACGATGGCGCTCTCGGTGGAACGCATCGTCCTCGGCGGCGGAGTAGGCCGCGCCCCCGGCCTGCTGGAGCAAGTCGACGAGCGCCTGCGCGACGCCCTGGCCGGATACGTCCCGGCGCCGGAAGTCGTCGCCCCCGGCCTCGGCCCTCGCAGCGGCCTGGTCGGCGCGATCAGCCTCGCCCGCGGAGGGCGGTGATCGCCAGGCTGACGGCGAGCTTGGCGGCGATGCCGCAGTAGACGGCGAAGTTGAGGAGCGGGTTGGCCTCGGGGGCGTCGAAGCGCCGGTAGAAGCGGCCCATGCCGCGGTGGAAGGCGATCTCCTGGCGCGGGGCGCGGCGCTTGGCGCTCGAGCCGCCCTTCACGTGCAGCGCCACGGCGCCGGGCTCGTAGAAGACCTTCCAGCCCGCGTCCCAGAAGCGGTGGCACCAGTCGAGGTCCTCCATGTAGAGCCAGTAGCCCTCGTCGAGCAGGCCGACTTGGGCGACCGCCTCCGCCCGGCAGAGCATGAAGGCACCGTTGACGGCGTCGACCTCGCCCGCCTCGTCGTCGCCCAGATGGGTCGCGCGGTACTGGGAGAGCGACGCGCCGGCGCCCTCGCCGCGGCCGATCCCGGTGAAGTGGGCGAGCGCCGCGAGCGGGGTGGGGAAGGAGCGCTTCGCGGCGTGGTCGAGCTCGCCGTCCTCGCGCACCAGCTTCGCCCCGACCATGCCGATCGCCGGGTCGGAGGCGAGCCGCTCCAGGCAGGTGTCCAGCGTCCCGGCGTAGACCTCGGTGTCCGGATTCAGCAGCAGCACGGCGTCCGCGCGGCTCTCGCGCAGCACCAGGTTGTTGGCGGCGGAGAAGCCGATGTTGGCGCGGCGCTCGAGGTGGAACTCGGGGAACTCCCGCGCCACCATGTCCGGCGTCCCGTCGGCGCTGCCGCTGTCGACGACGGTGACGGCCATCGTCGCGCTCTGCGACGGGTGGGCGCGCAGGCTCTCGAGGCAGCGGCGCAGCAGCGCTTCAGCGCCGTGGCTGACGATCACGACCTCGAGCGATTGCATCCGCTGAAGCTAGTAGGCGCCTTCGCCGCGCATGATCGCCCGCGGGGTGCGCATCAGGATCTGCACGTCGGTCAGGAGCGAGAGGTTGTCGAGGTAGTCGCGCTCCAT
>JAFDWD010000876.1 GCA_018268695.1 Actinomycetota bacterium | reverse complement strand
TGCCCCGAGGAGACCGATGACCGACGCCAAGACCCCGAGAGTCCTGATCCTGCTGGTGGTCCTCGCGCTGGTGGCCTCCGTTGTCGTCGCCGGATGCGGCGGGAGCGGTGGCACGACCGCCACCGAACAGGGTGGTCAGCCCGGGGAAAATACCCCCGAAATGACCGAACAAGTCGAAGAAGAACCCGCCGAAGAAAGCGAATCGCCGGAACCGACGGAAGAAGAACCGGCAGAAGAAGAAGCGGAACCAGGTGCGGCCGCGGGCGAAGAAGAAGGCGGCGAATCCGAAGGCGCCGCCTCGGCGGGGGGGACGGAAGAAGGAAAGACGATCTTCACCACCAACTGCGGCAGTTGCCACGTCCTGTCTGCGGCGGGGACGAGCGGCGAAGTGGGTCCCAACCTCGACGAACTCAAACCGAGCGAGCCGACCGTCGAACACCAGGTGATCAACGGCGGTGGACCGATGCCAGCCTTCGGCAAGGAAGGCATCCTCAGCCCCGAAGAAGTCAAAGCCGTCGCGACCTATGTCTCCGCGGTCGCCGGGAGCGAATAGCAGCACACCTGTTCATCCCGTCGTGATTGCCGCCCGTCGCCGCCCTGCCGCGGCGACCAGGTTCTTCAGCGCCGACCGCACCTCCTTCCAGCGCCGCGTCTTCAGTCCGCAGTCGGGATTGACCCAGAGCCGCTCGCGGCCGATCCGCCGCTCGGCGAGCTCGAGCAGCCCCTCGATCTCCTCGACCGAAGGCACCCGCGGCGAGTGGATGTCGTAGACGCCGGGGCCGATCTCGTTCGGGTAGGAGACGCCGTCGGTGAAGGCGTCGAGCACCTCCATCCCCGAGCGCGACGCCTCGATCGAGAGCACGTCGGCGTCGAGCCGGATGATGTGCTCGATCATCTCGTTGAACTCCGAGTAACACATGTGGGTGTGGATCTGGGTCTCCGGCCGGGCCGGAGCGGTGGCGAGGCGGAAGCAGTCGACCGCCCAGCGCACGTAGTCGTCGCGCTCGGCGGCCCGCAGCGGCAGGCCCTCCCGTAGCGCGGCCTCGTCGACCTGGACGATCGGCGCCCCGGCTGCCTCGAGGTCGAGCACCTCGTCCTGGATCGCCAGGCCGATCTGCGTGCAGGTCTCCGAGCGGGGCTGGTCGTCGCGGACGAACGACCACTGCAGGATCGTCACCGGTCCGGTCAGCATGCCCTTCATCGGCTTCTCGGTGCGCGCCTGGGCGTAGCGCCACCAGTCGACCGTCATCGCCGCCGGCCGCGAGACGTCGCCGAAGAGGATCGGCGGCTTCACACAGCGGCTGCCGTAGGACTGCACCCAGCCGTTGGCCGAGAAAGCGAAGCCGGCGAGCTGCTGGCCGAAGTACTCGACCATGTCGTTGCGCTCGGGCTCGCCGTGGACGAGGACGTCGAGGCCGACCTCCTCCTGGAAGGCGACCACCTTGTCGATCTGGCCGCGGATGAACTCCTGGTAGGAGGCCTCGTCGAGCTTGCCTTCGCGCAGCTCACGGCGAGCGGTGCGGATTGCCTCGGTCTGCGGGAAGGAGCCGATCGTCGTGGTCGGCAGCTCGGGCAGGCCGAGGCGCTCCGCCTGCAGCGGTCGCCGCTCCTCGAACGGCGCCGGCCGGTCGTAGTCGGCCGCCGACAGCGCGCCGACGCGCTCGCGCACCGCCGGGTCGTTGGTCTGGCTCGAGATGCGCCGGGCGGAAGCGATCGCCCGCCCGTCGGCGAGCAGCGCGTCGCGGTCGGCATCCGGACCGGCCGCCGCGAGCAGCGTCCTCACCTCGGCGAGCTTCTCGACGCAGAAGGCGAGCCAGGGCCGGACCTCGGGGTCGATCCCCTCCTCGCGCGCCGCCTCGTGAGGGACGTGGAGCAGCGAGCAGGAGGGGGCGACCGTCACGCGCTCGGAGCCGAGAGCCGCGACCGCGGCGTCGATCCGATCCAGCGCCAGGTCGGGGTCGGCGGCCCAGACGTTGCGGCCGTCGATCACGCCGAGCGAGAGCCGCGTCGGCGAGTCGGCGAACGCCGCCAGCGCGGGCGCCAGCTGTCCGGGCGCGCGGACCAGGTCGAGGTGGAGCTCGGCAGGGGCCAGGCCGGCGACCCGCTCGAGGATCTCTGAGTCGAGGCCGGCGAAGTAGGTGGCGAGGCAGAGCTCGACATCGCTTGCCGCCGCCAGCTCGTGCCAGGCCGCTGCGAAGGCATCGAGCTCGGCCGGCGTCCGATCGAGTGCCAGGCACGGCTCGTCGATCTGCACCTCACGGGCGCCCGCGGCGCCCAGCTCGCCGAGCAGCGCGGCGTAGACCGGCACCAGCGCGTCCAGCAGCTCCAGCGGACGGTCGAGCCCCTTGGAGAGCAGCAGGAAGCTGAGCGGCCCGAGCACCACCGGGCGCACCGCGATGCCGAGCTCGGCGGCCTCGGCCAGCGGCCCGGTCCAGTGGTCGGCGCGCGGCTCGAAGGCCTGGCCGGGCTCCAGCTCCGGTACCAGGTAGTGGTAGTTGGTGTCGAACCACTTGGTCATCTCCAGCGGCCACCGGTCCTCGTCGCCGCGCGCGAGGACGAAGTAGTCGGCGAGCGAGCCGCGGTCGAGCGCGCCGAAGCGCGAGGGGATCGCGCCGAGCGCCCAGGCGGTGTCGAGGACGTGGTCGTAGAGGCTGAAGTCGCCGCAGGGGATCGCATCGATCCCGGCCCCGGTGGCGCGCTTCCAGTTGGCGGCGCGAAGGCCCCGGGCGGTCTCCGTCAGCTCCTCGGCGCCGGCGCTACCGGCCCAGTAGGACTCGAGGGCGAACTTCAACTCACGGTCGGGACCGATTCGGGGTAGGCCCAGGACAGCGCTGCGTGGCATCGGATAATGCTCCTCGGTTTGATTTTCGGTTGGAGGCGGAGCTCCCAGGCCGTTGGCGGCCTCGTCGCCGATCGGGCGCAGCGCCGGGTCAGACGATGTTTAGGTCGCGGGCGTCTCCACCCGCGACCTCGATTGCTTTTCGGATCAGGTCCAACGCTTCATCGGGGTCTGCGGCTTCGACCTCCAGGTGGTGCCGACGTCGGCCCGAGGCTCCGTCCATCAGGCCTCCCGTGAACCAGTAGAGGCCCTGTTCGTCGAGGCGCCCGCTCACGCCGTGACTGAAGTCCGCTCGGCAGATGGCCTTGTAACGAGGCATCGTCGACCAACCGCCCTGGTCAGGCGCCCGTCTCGATCGGGACGCCGACGAGATTTCCCCACTCCGTCCAGGAACCGTCGTAGTTCTTGACGTCGTCCTTGCCGAGCAGCTCGTGGAGGACGAACCAGGTGTGGGCCGAGCGCTCTCCGATCCGGCAGTAGGCGATCACCGGACGGTCCTCGGCGAGCACGCCCTCCCCGGTGTAGAGGTCGTGCAGTTCCTCGGCCGACCTGAAAGTGCCATCCTCCCTCAGGGCTTTCGACCAGGGCACGGAGAAGGCGCCGGGGATGTGGCCGCCACGTTGGGCCCCCTCCTGCTCATAGCCAGGCGCGGTGATCAGCTCGCCGGAGTACTCCTGTGGGCTCCGTACGTCGACCAGCGCGGTGCCGTTGTCGAGCGTCGCTCGGACCTCGTCCCGGTAGGCACGGATCGAGCAATCACCCTGCTGCGTGGTGAAGGTCGCCTCCGGGTAGGACGGCGCATCGGTCGTCGTCTCGCGGCCTTCGGCGATCCACTTTTCGCGTGGGCCATCCATCAGCTTCACCTTGTGGTGGCCGTAGTAGAGGAAGTACCAGTAGGTGTAGGCGGCGAACCAGTTGTTGCGGTCGCCGTAGAGGACGACGGTGTGGTCGTCGGAGATGCCGTGGCCTCCCATCAGCTCACCGAACGCCTTGGCGCCGAGGAAGTCCCGCGTGACCGGGTCCTGGAGGTCTGCCTGCCAGTCGAAGCCGATCGCACCGGGGACGTGAGACTCCTGGTACAGAGCGGGATTCTCGTCCACCTCGACGATCCGGACTGCGTCGTCGGCAAGGTGCCGGGCGACCCAGTCGGTACCGACCAATACGTCCTTTGCGTAGCTCATCACAGCCTCCAGGAGTCATCGTCTGCATTGCCTGAAATCCGATCGGGATCTCAGGCTTTCGTTAGATTTTACACAACGGTTATGGGTAAATGTTTGCGGCGGTGCGCGGCGAGTCCGACCGGCCCTCCGAGTGCCTAGAGAGAATCGCGAGCCGGGTTCAACTTGTGGAGGGGGCAGGCGAGGCCTCGATACCTGGCGCTGTAAAAAAGAATGACGCCTATCGCCCCGATCTGGATCCCGCCGAGCACGATGAAGACCATTGCGGGAAGCAGTACCGCGTGGATGGTCATCAGGACCGAGGCAAGAAGCCAAAGCGAGAATGCATGCCTACTGATGCCGGCCGAGCACCGCTGCCGGATCAGGTGGCGGATCTGTGGCAGGTAGGCAAACCCGGCCAGTGACGCTCCACTCAGACCGATCAGCTCGCTCATCACGGCTTCTCGAATCCGGGTAGAGCCACTCCCTGCGCCTTTCCGGCCACGGCGGGAGCCCGCCGCATCGGGGCAGTCGGAACGACCAGTAGTGGGAATCGCCCTGCGCGAGCGAGATGCTTTGAGACGCGATTGGCGACCAGGAGGCCTTCCGCCCCCTCGCTCGGCGAACCGAGAAGGAGCAGGTCTACTTCTTCTCCGAAGGTCCCGAGCTCCTCGACTGGGATTCCGAAGGCCGGTCGCGCGGTGACGTTTTCAAGCTCGTCGAGCTGGCGCCGCATGTCTTCGAGGGGTGGGTCGGTTCCCATGACGCCGTTCATCGGAGCGAGCCTGGAGCCGTCGAAGCGGATCGCAGCGACGACGATCAGGGCGTGTATCTCGGCACCTCCGCGGCGAGCAAGCTCGCGTGCGGTACCGAGGGCGGCCTGGCTGTCCGGCGAAGCGTCATATCCCACACCGAGGACCTCGATCGGCGCCGGGACCTCCTCGTATCCCGGCGGTGAGATGGCTACCGCGCAGGGGGCGCATCGCAGCGAATCGCGCGTGTCGTCCCCGCTCAGCACCCGACCGACGACGCCACGATGACAGGTACCCACGACCAGCAGGTCCGCGGCGTGCTCCTCGGCGTAGCGATGCAAGCCGTCGGCCACGGAGGTTCCACCGATGCCGGCCACCTCTGCCATACCCCCGGCCGCCTTCCGTTCGCGCTCCAATAGCCGCCGGTCCTCCTCCCTTGCAACGGAATCGAATTCGTGGACGATGACCGCGGTCGTTTCGAGGTGGACGTGGACCAGGGTCAGTCGTCCAAGGGGATCCAGGAGCCGACGACCGAGGGCTACGGCGTCGCGGCCACCGCTCCTACCATCAATTCCGACGATCACATTCTTGAACATCGTGGGCCCCTTTCTGCTCACGGCGGGAGGCATGCCCTTCGGCTGACCGGAAGGCGCCAGGTACGGCGCGCCTTTGTGCGCATCGCAAGGACTTAGCGTCGCCGGGGCCGGGATTCATACGTGAGGCCGCCGCAGGAACCTAAGGTGACCGCCACTCGACGGGCGCTATTGCTGATCGCGTTCCAGAAAATGAGGCTCGGCGATCATGAACAGGGCGCCGACGATGAAGGTCAGGAGCAGCGCCATCCCGAGGACGCGGGTGACCGTCGCATCGAAGGCGAGCATCAGCCCCAGCCCGACGACGAGGGAGGCCGGGACCACGACGTTGAGCGGACGCGGCGAGCGGCTCATCGTCCCTCCTTCGGATGGTCGTTGGCACTCAGTGGTCGGAAGCGTTGGTCCAGTGGTTCGAAGTCCTCGTCGAGGCGCCCCTTGAGCACAAATGAGTACAGGAGGTAGAGGGACGGCACCAACAGGATCATCCCGACGGCCACGCTGACCAGTACCGCGACCAGGGTCGTGTCGCCGGCGGAGGCCTGTTCCAGGGTCAACTCCTCGGGCAACAGGTACGGCGACTGGGCAAACGCCCAGCCGACGGTCACGCAGCCGACCGCGGCCGCGGCGGAATAACGGGCCGCCTCGAAGCTCTCCCGCCAGACCAGCACCATGGTCAGTGCTCCCGCCAGCGCCGAACCGATGACGAAGAAGAGACCGGGGGACGAGGTGAGGCCGTCGAAGAGGCTGCGCGCGTCATCGTGGAGCACGATCAGCCCACCGATCGCGAGTACGCCCGACATTGCGCCGGAAGCCAGCGCCCGGCCACGAAAGGCGCGGACAAGATCACGCAGCCCGCCTCGCGCCGCGTCTCCCGCCATGAACACCGCCGCCAGGTAGGCGCCGGTGACCACCGCGAGCGCCCCGACCAGGATCGAGGTCGGGTTGAGCCAGGACGCGAACGGGTCACCGGCGGCATTTCCGATCGGCACACGCCCCGAGCCGACCGCCCCGAGCGCCGCGCCCATGCAGAACGGAACCAGGACCGAGGACAGGGCAAAGAGGGTGCCGAGCACCCTGGCCTCGTTGATCGTCGCCGCCTGACCCCGGAGGGCGAAGGCGGTCCCGCGGAAGATGATCCCGATCGTGGCGATGAACAGCGGTACATACAGCGTCGACATCGTCGATCCGAAGGCGACTGGAAAACAGGTCCAGAAGATCACCAGGACGAAGATCAGCCAGACGTGGTTGGCCTCCCAGACCGGTCCCATCGACCTTGCCACCATCCCCCTCACCCGCCCCCCTCGGTGGGCGCCGCCAGCGGTCAGATCCCAGAAGCCGGCTCCGAAGTCGGCGCCGCCCATCACCGCGTAGGCGGTGAGTCCGAGGATGATCAGGGCGAGGCAGAGGTCAGCGAGCATCGGCACTCTCCAGGGGAGCTTCGACCTCGAGCGTAGGCGAGCGGCCGGCGAGCCGGCGCAGCAGCCAGACGACCCCGATCAGCAAAGAGAGGTAGACCGCGGCCAGGGCGATATAGGCGACCGGTAGACCGCCGGCATTGGTCACCGCCTGCCTGGTGCGCATGAAGCCGTAGACGACCCACGGCTGACGGCCGACCTCCGTGGTGACCCACCCGGCGATCAAGGCGACCAAGGCCAGCGGGCCGGCGGCGATCACGGCGCGGTAGAACCAGGGCGAGCGCGGCAGCCGCCGTCGTTTCCACCACACCGCCACGTAGAACGCGGCCAGCGCCGCCAGCGCGGTCCCGATCGCGACCATCGTCTGGAAGCTGAGACGGACGATGTTGACCGGCGGGCGGTCGCGTGGCGGGACGGAATCCAGCCCCTGGACGGTCGCGTCCGGTTCGTGGAAGGCGAGGAGGGACAGCAGCTTCGGGATGCCGATCCCATACTTGACCTCGCCGTCCTGGTAGATGCCGCCAAGGTGCAGTGAGGCACCCTTCGTCGTCTCTCCCAGTCCCTCGAAGGCGGCCAGCTTGACCGGCTGATCGTCGGCGACCTGCCGACCGGCCCAGTCGCCCACGACGATCTGGACCGGTGCCGCCAGCGTCGCGAAGGTGAGCGCGATGATCAGGCCCGCACGGTGGTAGAGATCGCGCCGTCCCTTCAGCCAGGCCGCCGCATAGACGCCGGCGACCAGGAAGCCGGCGACCATGTACCCGGCCAGGTACATGTGCGTGAACTCGTACCAGAGGTGATAGTTGAAGAGGGCTACCCAGGGGTCGGCATTGACCACCTTTCCGTCGACCACATCGAAGCCACCCGGATGGTTCATCCAGGCGTTGACCGAGATCACGCTGAGCGAACCGGTGATCCCGGCGATGGCGATCGGTATACCGGTGAGGAAATGCAATCGGTCCGGGAGGCGGTCCCATCCGTACACATAGATGGCGATAAAGATCGCCTCGATGAAGAAGGAGAAGCCCTCGATCGCGAAGCCCAGCCCGAACACGTCGCCGAACGTCGCGGTGAGATTCGGCCACAGCAGACCGAACTCGAAAGACAGGATGGTGCCGGTGACGACCCCCACGGCGAAGAGGATCATCATCACCTTCGACCAGCGCTTGGCCAGGGCCTTGTAGGCGGGCTTGCCGGTCCGGAGCCAGAGCCCCTCGGCGAACAGGACCATCGTCGGGAAGGCGATACCGAAGCAGACCAGGGGGATGTGGACGACGAAGGACATCGCCTGCATCTGCCGTGCCGCCAACAGGTCGGGCTGCGAAGTCGGACCAAGCGCCCCTCCGACGTGCTCCGCGGCCGCGACCAGCAGATCCATGATCAGCAGCTCATCCGCTCGATCATCGGGCGAGTCCGGTCCGACGCTTGCGGCACCCTGGACATCGACTACGCAGTCAAGACCCTTTTTCGGGAAAGCGCTCGTCCGGACGGCCGAACGGTGAGGATTTCGAGTCTCTGGCTCCTGCCTTCGGGTAGTTGAACCAGACCGATCTCGCCGGCCTCCCGGCCGATCAGGGCCTGACCGACCGGGGACGCTGCCGTGGCCGCGTCGGCGCGCGGTCCTTCATGTCCGCCCACCAGCTCACGCTCGATCACCTCACCGCTCTCGGTGTCCTTGACCTCGACGATCGTGCCTACCGCCGCCCTACCGTCGAGCGTTCCGCCGTCGATGACTTCGGCCCTCTCCAGCAGCTCCTCGAGGCGGGCAGCCCGCACGGCGAGGATGATTTCCTCCTCCTGGATCTGCAGGTAATCGTCATTGCCCGCCGGCGCACCGAAGCCCCGGGCCTCGCGTAGGCGCTGTGCCATGTCGCCCTCGAGTTGGCGGCGGACACGTCCGAGCTCCGCCCGCAGCGCACGCTCGCCGTCCCGCGTGATGATGGCGCTGGGTGGCGCGCCTGCGGCACGGGCCCGCGAGCGCTTCGGTTCGTCATTGACATCGGTCTGCGTTTGTGAGGTCGTAGTCATAACGATGATCCTTGCCGTTCCCAGAGTCGTCGGCCATGGGCGTAAAGACCCATCTCGAGGAGACCTTCAGCCCGTCTCCGAGCTGAAAGGACGGGTCACCGGTTCACCAGGGAACTGGCAGTCCGCCTTCGGGAGTGTCCAGTTCAGTGAGAGGCGCGGAGGGCGAGACGGAGGCCACCGTCTCCTCCGCGAAGCGGTGGTTCCTCGTCGCCCTCGATGACGTCTACGACCAGGTCCGGGCAACCCCAACGCTTGTACTGGTCGGCGTCGACCAAGAACGGAACCCCGCCGATCTCGCCCAACTGGAGATCGTTGATCCCGGGCGGCAGTTCGGTCTCGGTCAGGGGGCTCGGCCTGTCACTGGCCTGACGGTCGGCACTCTGTCGAAAGGCGATCGCGTGATGCCTGGCGCGAAGTCGCAGGATCGCGTCGACGGCCGCCGGGGTGGCGATGACGGTGCCGACCGAAAGCCCGGTTCGGCCTTGGCGTGACCATGGGCCACGGTCAGGCGCCCCGCGGCCTGGGAGATGGTCGGGCACTATCGAAGGTCCTGGTCCGAAACCGGGCGACGATCAATCCCACCGGCTCCGATGGCTGCCCGGAGCTTTTGGCGGGCGTCGTGCACGGTCTTGTAGATCGCACCGCGGCTCGCGCCCCGCCGGGATGCCAGGACGTCGATCGGGACATCGTCGAGCGCGACCGCCACGAGAACCTCGCGCTGCTGGGCGCTGAGGTCGGTCGAAATCGCGACCTTCAATGCGCCGAGAAGGTCTTTCGTCTCGAGCTCATCTTGAGCCGTCGGACCGCGGCTGGCGAACCGCGTCCAATCATCGGGCTCGGTCGGTATCTCCCGTCCCTGCCAGGCGCGAGAGCGGATCGTCGCCGCGGCCTCCAACAGAGCGAACTTGTATGCCCAGGTGGTGAAGCGGCTGTCGCCCCGGAAATCATCGAGCTTGCGGAGCACGGCAAGGAGGGCGTCGTCGGCGCTCTGTTGGGCGAGGTCGTCGTAGTCATCGCCCCATAGATGGGGCAGCGCCGCGCGACGGCGGCCGATCTCGAACCGGGCCCCCCTCAGGAGCAGGGAGTGCAGATCCTCGATCCCTGCCTCGAGGTCGGGGCTCCCAGGAGTGAGTCGATCGATCCACGCCTGCGACTCGGGGTCCAAGCCCGGTCTGCGAGCGGGCCCGCTTGGTCGATGCGTCGGCCCGTCTGTGGTTCCGATCATGTCCTCAGCGTCAGGCTTTTCCCTCTCTGATGCCATGGGCAAAGGTCCCCATCTCGACCTCACGGGGAAGGCACACAGGCGCCGACTTGTCGTTTTCGAGGTAAGACTTCGGACCGATCGGCCGCTAATCGACCAGACCAAGAGCCACACGGGTTTGAGGCGCGATCAGAGAGGTTGCGTGCGCGATGAGCAAAAAGGAGACCTTCATCATCGTCGGTGCGAGTCTGGCTGGCGCAAAGGCGGCCGAGGAGCTGCGCGAGCGAGGATTCGACGGGCGGGTGCTGCTGATCGGCGCGGAGTCCGAGCGGCCCTACGAACGGCCACCGCTGACCAAGGACTACCTCAGGGGTGAGTCAGATCGCGAGTCGACCTTCGTCCACGAGAAGGGCTTCTACGCCGAGCATGAGATCTCGTTGATGACGGATACGACCGTCTCCGCGATCGACCCCGTCCTGGCCAAGGTCACGCTGAAGGACGGCCGCGAGCTCGGCTACGACCGACTTCTGCTTGCGACCGGCGCGGAGCCACGGCGGTTGAGGGTTCCCGGCGCCGATATGGACGGAATCCACTACCTCAGGACCCTTGCCGACTGTGACCTGCTGCAGGACCGACTGGACGGCGGCGGGCACGTCGCGGTGGTGGGAGCCGGCTGGATCGGCAGCGAGTTTGCTGCATCGGCTCGCCAGACCGGCCACGAGGTCACCCTGATCGACCCGACCGCCCTGCCCAACGAGCGCATCTTCGGCGCCGAGATCGGTGCCTTCTATCGCGACCTCCATGCGCGACACGGTGTCGAGCTGGTCCTCGGCGAGGGTGTCGAGGCCTTCGAGGGAGATGGTGTACTCGGCCGAGTACGCACCAGCAGCGGCCGGGTGATCGAGTGCGATCTGGCCGTGGTCGGGATCGGAGTCGTCCCGCGAACGGACCTCGCCAGGGACGCGGGCCTGGCGCTCGAGAACGGCATCCTCGTCGACGAAGCGCTGCAGACCACGGCTCCGG
>JAFDWD010000875.1 GCA_018268695.1 Actinomycetota bacterium | reverse complement strand
GAGCGCAGCTCGGGGATCGGCCTGCGGCGACCCATCAGGGTGGTGACGAAGCCCTCGTCCTGGGCGCGTTCGACCACCTCCTCGCGGAAGGCACGCACCGCCGGGAAGCGCTCCAGGTACCGGGCGACGAATTCCTCGGCCTCCTTGCGCGGGATGTTGAGGCGGTCGGCGAGGCCGAAACCGGTCAACCCGTAGACGATCCCGAAGTTGACCATTTTCGCTTTCGAGCGCTGGCCGACGTCGACCTCGTCCGGGGGGATTTCGAAGACCTCGGCGGCGGTCGCCGAGTGGACGTCCTCGCCGGCGTGGAAGACGTCCTTGAGGACTTTCTCGTCGGCGACGTGGGCGAGGACGCGAAGCTCGACCTGGCTGTAGTCGGCGGAGAGCAACCGCATCCCCTCCTCGGCGACGAAGCAGGCGCGGACCGGCCGGCCGATCTCGGTGCGGATCGGGATGTTCTGCAGGTTCGGGTTGGTGCTGGAGAGGCGGCCGGTGGTGGTCGCCGCCTGGTTGAAGGTCGTGTGGACGCGGCCGGTCTCGGGGTCGATCAGGTCCGGCAGCGAGTCGAGGTAGGTGTTCTTGAGCTTGGTCAGCTCGCGCCAGGACTCGATCTTCTCGACGATCGGATGCTCGTCGCGGATCTGCTGGAGCACCCGGGCGTCGGTCGAGAAGCCGGTTTTGCCGCGGCGCTTGCGGGTCAGCTCGAGTTTCTCGAAGAGGATGCGGCCGACCTGCTGCGGCGAGCCGATCGTGAACTCCTCGCCCGCCAGCTCGTAGATGTCGGATTCCAGTTGGTCGATCCGCTCGCCGAAGCCGGCGCCGACCTCGGCGAGGCGCTTCGCGTCGAGCTTCAGCCCCTCCCGTTCCATCGCCGCGAGGACGGCGACGAGCGGCAGCTCGACCTCCCGCATCAGCGGCTCGAGGCCGAGCGCCTGGACGCGCGGCAGCTGGTCCTCGGCCAAGGCGGCGACGAGGCGCGCCTCCTCGGCCGGATCGAGACCCGCCTCGACCTCCTCGCCCAGGGACAGCTGGCCGTCGTCCTCTTTCCCGTCGTTAGCGGAGGCGCCCTCGGCGATGCCGATCCCGGCGTCGGCGGCCAGCTCGATCAGGTCGTAGGTGCGCCGCTGGGGCTCGAGCAGGTAGGCGGCGAGCATCGTGTCGTGCTCCAGCCCCAGTTCGACGCCCTCACGGGCGGCGGCGGCGAGGAGCCCGTGGCGTCCCCCGCCGAGGGACTTCAGGTCGTGGCCGGCGAGCGGCTTGCCGGCGAGGGCGACGGCGAGCTCGTCGTGGGACGCCGTGCCGGTGAGGATGCGCTCGCCGTCGGCGGCCGCCCAGCGGTCACCATCGAGCGCGACCGCGATGCGGGCCGCGTCGCCGATGTCGGCGGGGGTCCCCTCCACGGTCTCCACCTCGAGCTCGGTCTCCACCTTGCGGCCGGGGACCGCGTCGCCCTCCGGCAGCGCTTCTTCGAGGCGCTCGAGCACGGCGCGGAGCTCGAACTCGCGCATGAAGTCACGGAGCGCGCCGCGATCGGGCTCCGAGTCGAGCGCCTCCTGGAGGTCGACCCCCGTGTCGATGTCGTACTGCAGGGTCGCCAGCGCCCGCGACATCCGCGCGTCCTCGGCGTGGTTCGTCAGGTTTTCCTTGCGTTTGGCGCCAGAGATCTCGTCGATGCTTTCCAGCACCTTGTCCAGCGAGCCGAATTTCTGCAGCAGCTGCGTGGCGGTTTTCTCGCCGATCCCGGGGACGCCGGGAATGTTGTCGGAGGTGTCGCCGCGCAGCCCCATCAGGTCGGTGATCAGCGTCGGCGGCACGCCGTAGCGCTCCTCGACCGCGGCCGAGTCGTAGATCTTCGTCTCGGTGATCCCGCGCGAGGTGCTCATCACCCGGATCCCGTCGCCGACCAGCTGATAGGCGTCGCGGTCGCCGGTCACCACCATCACCTCGATGCCCTGATCGCGCGCCTGCCGGGCCAGCGAGGCGATCACGTCGTCGGCCTCGAACCCTTCCACCTTCACGTTGGTGTACCCGAAGGCCTCGACCAACGGCATCAGATGCGGCCACTGCTCCTTCAGCAGGTCCGGACGCGGTTTGCGCTGGGCCTTGTAGAGGTCATAGGTCTTCTCGCGCCCACTCCAACCGGCGTCCCAGGCGACGATGACCCCCTGGGGATGATGCTCGTCGATGATTTTCACCAGCATCGAGGCGAGGCCGAAGATCGCGTTGGTCGGGCGCCCGTCGCTGGTCCCGATCGACTCGGGCAGGGCGAAGAAGGCCCGGTAGGCGAGGCTGTTGCCGTCGATCAGGAAGAGCTCGGGTGCGTCGGCCATCCGCGCAACTCTACGAGTCCGCGCGACCGACGCGGCCGGACCCCTCTCCGACGCCCCGACGCTCAGCGCCGGCGCAGGCGGATCGGCTGCCGGAGATGCTCCGGCGAGCCGGCGGCGGGCTCGAAGAGGACGTCGATCCGCACCCGCCGCCAGCGCTCGTGCAGGAGCGCCACGAAGCGGTCGGTGAGGCGGCAGGTCACTGCGGCGCTGCCGGCGGCGGTGACGTTCGCGCTGCCCCTGCACGCCGTCCACGCCGGGCGGCCCGCCTTCCCCTCGACGGTCACGCGCCCCGGGCCGGGAACCCCGAGCGTCATCGCGATCGACTTCCCGGTCGCCTGGCGGCGGCCCAGCGCGAGGACAGGGGCGACGGGCGACGCGGGGGTCGATGCCGGAGGCGTCGAGGATGGCGCCCCCACGCCTGCGTCGGGCCCGGTCGTCCCCGGAGTGACTTCTTCGTCGGCGGGCTGGGGCTCGGGGAAGCCGCCGATCGGCCGCAGCGCCGGGCACGGGGCCCCGGTCGGCACCGCCGTCGGCGTCGGTTCACCCAGGTAGGTCGCCAGCTCCGCCGGGCGCAGTGCGATGAATTTCCGGGTCGAGACGGCTTCCGCTTCCGCCGCTTCCAGGTTTTCCTCCCCGTCGGCGCCCGGATCGGGGAGCTTTTCGGGTTCGGAGATCGCCGCTTCGTATTCCTGCCACGGCCTCAGGGCGGCGGCCGTGCAGCGGGCGAGATCGTCAAGTTGCGGCGCGTTCAACGCCACCAGCGCTTCGCGTCCCGCGGCCAGGTACTGCTCGTTGCAGCCGACGGTCTCCGCCAGGCAGTCGCTGAAGAGGACACCACCGCCGCCGCCGAAGCCCAAGTGGCGCCAGGACTGCCAGGTCTGATCGGTCCCCCACGGCATCATCGAGAACTTCCCGGCCGCGTCGCTGTAGAGGTAGTAGTTGTTCGGATGGGTCGAGTCCGGTGCCTTCCCGGCGTATCCGTCCCAGTTGCCGACATACTTTTCGACCAGCCAGTTCTTCGTCATCTCGCTCAGGTCGGCGACCGCTTCGACCCGCTGCGAGAAGGTCGGCATGCTCGCTTCGACCGCCGCGACAAGGGCTTCGAGGTCGGCTTTGTCGCCGGGGTTTTTCTTCTTGCCCTCCGAGACTTCGAACGCTTCCCATTTCGCGGTCGTCGCGTCGGCGCCGTATTCCCCCGCGTAGAGGTGCTGTGGCGGCGCCTGGAACGGCGTGCCGAAGGCGTTTTCCAGCGACTGGACATCCTGCGTTTCGATGTTCAGGTGGACGCCGTAGCTCTTGCCGTTGACGGTCAGGTAGGTGAAGCCGGTGTGCGGCGCGGGGACGCCCATCTTGTGGAAGGCCGCGTAGGTGACCGTCTCGTGGATCATCGAAGGGTCCTGGACCATGTTGTTCAAGGTCATCTTTTCCAGCCCCATGAAGGACTGGCCTTTGACGAATTTGTCGAACTTGACCTTGAAGGCGGCCTTTTCGCTGAGGCGGCGCAGGGAGCCGAGGTTGCCCTTCAGCTCGATCCCGACCGTGAGCGGCGCCGAGAACGCACCGGCGCTACCGGGCGTCCCGTCGGTTTCCGCGAGTTCGAACGTCCCTTCGACGTATTCCTTGGGTTCGACTTCGAGCGCGGCTTCCGATGCCGGAGGCAGCGTCAGGCGGATTTCGGTGAACGTCGTCGGTTCGTACATCCAGTTGGCCGGGCCGCCCACCGCAAGCGCACTCGGGACGACGAACGCGCACGCCGCGACCACCGCGCACGTGACACCCATCAGCCTGGCTCCCCACACCGGCACCAACCTATGTCGTTCACAACGTTGTTACAAGCGCGACCGACCGAGGCCCGCGGCGAGGTCCGCCGCGACCACCCCGGGCGTCGCTTCGAGCTGTCGGCCTCCACCACGACCCGTTGCTCGGGCCAGAAGAAGTCGGCGCGGTGCCCATGGACCCGCCGGTTGGCCAGAGGCCGCGGGAGCCCGTGGTCGTCGCAGAGGCAGAGGAAGAGCAGCTCGAGGTCCGAGCGCGTCCGCTTCACCGCGGACAGGTGCGGCACCCGATACCCCGCGAGCTCCGCCTGCCGCAGCGCCCGGCGAAAGAGATACGGCTCGACGTCGCCGCGGAGTTCTTCGATGGTCCGCGCCGGGGTCGTGGCCGCGATGCCGTGGCGCTTGGTGACGGCACATTGCCTGAGGTCCGGGAGCAGTGAATGACGATTCCTCCGCGCCCACGTCGCCCGGCGTCGCCGCCCACCCTCACGTGGATCGGTCCGGGAATCGGTCTCAGGAACTGCCAGAGATCCGCGGCACTCGCATGGCTGAGCACCGCGCCGTCCCCGACCGCGAGAACCCCTGCCAACCAGCGTCCCCGCCAGCGTAGGCTTCGATGGCCAGCTGCATAGATCCCTCGGTGGAGTCGGTGCAGACGTCCTCGTTTGACGCGCCACGCGATCCCGGTCGATTCCCGCCTCGGTCAGCTGCTCGACAGTCACGAGTTCTCCCCCCGCTAACAGCCCGGATCGCGGAATTTGATTCGATTCACGCATGGCCGTCTCTGCGCAGTACAGCGTCACTATCCGGGTCGAGCTCGATGCGCGGCAGGAGCCGCTCGGGAAACTGACGGCGGCGATCGCCGAGGCGGGGGGTCAGCTGCAAGGCGTCGACCTCGTGCCGGGGGCCGGGCCGGAGGGCAAGCGGGTCCGCGAGTTCACGATCGACGCCTCCGACCGCGACCACTGGGAGCGGAT
This sequence comes from Actinomycetota bacterium, assembly GCA_018268695.1. The sequence continues at coordinate 142 of JAFDWD010000875.1, read as the reverse complement.
CCTGCGGGCGATCGGGTCGACCCGGGGCGCGCGGGTCCTCGACTACGTCGACCGCACGATGCAGATGCACCGTGGCGGCAAGATCGACATGCACAACAAGTACCCGGTGAAGACGCGCGACGACCTGTCGATGGCCTACACG
>JAFDWD010000874.1 GCA_018268695.1 Actinomycetota bacterium | reverse complement strand
GGGCGCCTCGCGGTGTCCTCGGTCGCTCGGCTCGGGTCACGCACTGGAGTGCGCTCCCCTCGCCTCGCTTCCCTGCGTCCTTGCGAGGCTGGCCCACGACACCTCAGGCCACGAACTCCATGCTTCCGCGCGCCTTCCCCATTGGACAGGGATCTCCGTGTTTAGTTTCGGGTCTATAGCAACCCAAACTCGACGCGCACCTTTCGTGACCCCCCCGATCGGAGCGGAAGCGTTACGAACCACGCGCACTATTTCAGAACAACTAGCCTCCCCGTATGCCTCTGAGCAAAGCTGACGAAGAGCGGGTCGAAGGGGAACTGGCCGGGATGATCGAGGAACTGCGGATCAACCCGAACCAGGAAAAGGAGGACCGGATCGGGGTTCAGATCTCGACGATGCCGGAGGAGGAGCGGGAGTTCGTGCCGACGGCGCTGCTGCGGTTCGTCGCGGTCGAGCGGCGGGGTGAGCAGCTGCCGGAGCCGGCGCCGTTCTCCGGGCCGGTGCCGGTGCGCCGCAAGCGCTTCGCCTGGACCCTGCGCCCGCCGAAGGGCTGAAAAACGCAGACGCCCCGCACGGGGCGGGGCGTCAGGGGCGTCAGACGGGACTCGAAACCGTCCGACCGCTTGTATACTAGTATTTCTCGCATGGCCGAGCCGATTCCCATCCGAGGTGGCAAGCCGTCTGGCGACGCTCGTCGGCCCGGACGCGCCCCGGCCGGCCCGTATCTGTACGCGGCACTGCGCGACCAGATCGTGCGCGCCGAGCTGGCTCCTGGTGAACGGCTCTCGGAGGCCGAGCTGGGCGAGCGCCTCGGCGTCAGCCGCACGCCGATCCGCGAGGCGCTCGGTCGCCTGCGCGACGACCGGCTGGTCGAAGTCCGTCCCCAGATCGGCACCTTCGTCGCCCGGATCAGCCCGGCGGCCGTCAGCGACGCCCAGTTCATCCGCGAGGCGCTCGAGTGCACGGCGGTGCGGGTCGCCGCCGAACTCGCCGACGTCGAGTCGATGGCCCAGATCGAGGAAAACCTGCGGGCGCAGGAACGGGCGATCGAGCGCGTCGACATCGACTCCTGGCAGCGGCTCGACGACACCTTCCATCGCAACCTCTGCGATCGCAGCGCCCACCCGGCCGTCTGGCCC
>JAFDWD010000873.1 GCA_018268695.1 Actinomycetota bacterium | reverse complement strand
CTACGTAGAGACCGCCCTTGGCCGGCTGCGGACCCGCGGCGCCGCCGCTGCCGATGGGAGTGGGGCAACGGTTCTGTTGCGACCGGAGCAGATCCTCTGTCAAGGCCCCGCAGCCGGCGGGCCCCGCGGTCTGGTGCTCTCGACCACGTTCTATGGCCACGACGCGACGGCTCGGATCGATCTCGGCGATCCCGGCTGCCGCAAGATCGTCGCCCGTGCCGCCGGTCACCTACTGCCGCAAGCCGGCGACGCGGTCTCGGTCGCCGTCGAGGGGACCGCACTCGTCTTCCCCGCCGGCGACGACAGCCAGGGGCAAGGCGTCGAGCACCGGCTCGCGCTTGCTGATGGTCGGCGATCGCGGTCGTCAGCGTGTGGTCGAAATGCCACCGGCTACTGAGGCGGACCCACATCCGACTGCCCCAGCTGGTTCTCAGATCGCGCCCTCCAGCGCGAACAGGGCAATAAAGCCGACGAAGAACATCGCCGTCAGAAGCGGCGTCTCGGGACCCTCGTGAGCCTCGACCAGCAGCTCCTCGGTGACCAGGTAGAGCAGCGCGGCGGCGCCGAAGGCGAGCACACCGGCGAGCAAGTCGGCGGAAGCGCCGGCAAGCAGCGCCGCGCCTCCGATCGCCCCCACAGCGACGCTGAGCGAGAGCAGGGAAGGAATCGCCGCCGCCCGGAATCGCGGCTCACCTGCCTTGGTCAGGCCGGCCGACATCGCTAGGGCAAGGAACAGCACCTCGAGCGTCAGGGCGATCGTGAGCACCTGGCCTTGGCTGGCGCCCAAGGTGACGCCGATGCCGACGAGCAGGCCGTCGATCAGGAGGTCGATGCCGATGGTGACAAGTAAGGCGATCGGCAGCGTCGGCCCTTCTTTCGCCGCTTGCTCGGCTCGCTCGGCAAACCTGCGCAGCACGAGCAGCACGATGACGCCGATCGAGAACCCGGCGACTACCGGCACCGGAGACTGATCGCGAATGTCGGGAAGAACCTCTCCCGCGACGGCCGCAAAGACGACCCCGGCGGCGAAGTGCTGGATCGCGCCAGTGGTCTTGGCCCCGGGCGGCCGCCAGGCCGCGAGGGTCGCCCCGATCACGGCTGCGGCGACCGGAAAGAGGACGAGCAGCGAAGCCTTGGCGACGACTCCGTCGCCCACGGGAGCGAACGACCTCCTACGTCGAGCTGCGTCGCAGGAGGCGCAGGGCATTGAGGGTGACGAGGAGGGTCATCCACATGTCGGCCGTCGAGCATCGTCTTCGAGCTCTGCGCGGTGAAGAAGTCGCCGCGGTCGACGACGACCTTCGGCCAGACCTCGAGCACGCCGCTGGTGCCGTGCACGCCGGAGACCGTGGCGAGCATGCCCTGCAGCACGCCGCGGTCGATCAGCGCGGTGCGGATCTGGTTGCGACGCGCGCCCGGGTTCTGGCGCCCTCTCCCGGAGCGCCCGCACTTTCACACGCCCTCCATGATCGCTGGCGATCGTATCCCGTCGCACCGGACACATCGGGTTATCCGGCCATCGCCAGGGCCCGTGCCTAGGCCGCCGGATTGGCCGGCGTCGGCCCGTTGAATGGGAAGGCTTCTGGCGGCTCGCCGCCGTATTTGCCCCAGGTTTCCTTGCCGAAGTCGCGGATCGCGTCCTCGGTGATAGCCCCCTTGTAGGTCTTGCAGCCGATCAGGTTGGTCCAGGTGGTCGCCGCCACCTGGTAGGGCATCTTGCCGTTGGGGAAGAGCAGCGTCCCCGCGTACATCGTGTCGTAGAGGCCCTTCAGCGCCAGCTGGTCTTTCTCGGCCAGTTTCGGCGAGTACTGGATCTCCAGCCGACCGTGCTCGAGCGAATGGACGAAGTCGATTTCCTGCGGCAT
>JAFDWD010000872.1 GCA_018268695.1 Actinomycetota bacterium | reverse complement strand
CGCTCGCGGTGGACCGTGACGTGATCCGCTCAGAACGACTGGTGCTCCCCGGGGTCCGCTACTCGGTCGACGCCTACGTCAACTTCTGCCGCCAGGAACCGTGGGTATTCGCCGTCTCCTCCTCGCTGACCGAGCTATTCGGGCCCGGGGCGATCAAGGTCCGTCTCGCGGCGCTGGAGGAGCACTACCCGTGGATCGACCCGGCCGGCCTCGAGTACTTCCGGGCGCGGTTGACCCTGGCGCCGCGCGACGCCCAGTACGCGCTCGGCGTGACGCTCGACCGCTGCCGCACCCGGGTCGACCAGGAGCGGGCAGTCGCCGCGCTCTCCTTCAAGACCGACCTGCTGTGGGCGCAGCTCGACGCGATCGACCGCGGCGACACGCGACCCGCGGCGGCCCGTCCCGAGGCCTGAGCCGGTGGCCTTCACCCGTCCCAAGCTCGCCACCGGTGTCCGCCTGCACCGCGACAAGGTGCGCGAGCAGGACGTGCTGCTCTTCCCCGAGGGGGCGCTGGTGCTGAACGAGACCGCGCTCGAGGTGCTCGACCTGGTCGACGGCGAGCGGACGCTCGACGACATAGCCGCGGTGCTGAGCGAGCGCTACGAAGGAGCCGATGTGAAGGACGACGTGTCCGAGCTTCTCGACGGGATCGGGGAGCGCGGGCTGGTGGTCGAGGCCGATGGCTGAGTGGCCTGAGGGCGCCCCGCATCCGCTGCTGCTGATCGCCGAGCTGACCTACCGCTGCCCACTGCACTGTCCCTACTGCTCGAACCCGACCGACATCGGGGCGACGAAGTACACCGACGAGCTGCCGGCCGAGGACTGGCAGCGGGTCTTCCGCGAAGCCGCCGACCTCGGGGTGCTGCAGCTGGCGCTGACCGGCGGCGAGCCGATGGCCCGCAAGGAGATCGTCGAGCTGACCCGGACCTCGACCGAGGCCGGCCTCTACTCGACCCTCGTCACCTCGGCGCTGCCGTTCCCGAAACGGCGGGTGGAAGCGCTGCACGAGGCGGGGCTCGATCACGTCCAGATCAGCTTCCAGCACTCCGACCCGGCGCTGGCCGACGAGATCGGCGGCACGATCGCCTTCGACCGCAAGGTGAAGGCCGCGGCGTTGGCGCGGGAGCTCGACTTCCCGCTCACCGTCAACTGCGTGCTGCATCGGCGAAACATCGACTCGGTCGAGTCGATCATCGACATGGCCGTGGAGTTGGGCGCGCGGCGGCTGGAGCTCGCCAACACGCAGTACCACGGCTGGGCGACCGTGAACCGCGACGCGCTGATGCAGACGCGGGCGCAGCTCGAGCGCGGGGAGGAGGCGGTGAAGGCCGCGCGCGAGCGGCTCGGCCCGAGCCTCGAAATCCTCTGGGTCCTGCCCGACTACTACGAGGAGCTGCCGAAGCCGTGCATGGGCGGTTGGGCCCAGGACGCGGTGCTGGTGCAGCCGAACGGCGACGTGCTGCCGTGTCAGGCGGCCGCCTCGATCCCCGGCATCGCGATCGACAACGTGCGGGAGAAGAGCCTGCGCGAGATCTGGCTCGAGTCCGAGATGTTCAACGCCTTCCGTGGAACCGAGTGGATGCAGGAGCCGTGCCGCTCGTGCCCGCTCGGTCGCCAGCATGAGGACCACGGGGGCTGCCGCTGCCAGGCGCTGGCGCTGACCGGCGACGCGGCGGCGACCGACCCGGTCTGCCAGTTCTCCCCGCACCACGACGTGATCGTTGCGGCGCGCCGCGAGGACGACGAGCCGGAGCCGGCCGAGCCCGCGCCGTTCGTGTACCGCGACCTGATCCCGCAATGACGGGCGCCCCCGCCGTCGTCCAGGCCTTCGGGCTCGGCAAGGACTACGGCAAGCTGCGCGCCGTCGACGCGGTCGACATCGAGGTCGGCTCGGGCGAGTTCTTCGGCTTCCTCGGCCCCAACGGGGCGGGGAAGACGACGATGATCCACATGCTGACGACGCTGGTCTCGCCGACCCGCGGGCGGGCCGAGGTGGCCGGGCACGACGTCGTCGCCGAACCCCTGGCGGTGCGCAAGAGCATCGGCCTCGTCTTCCAGGAGACGACGCTCGATGGCGAGCTGTCGGCCGAGGAGAACCTGCAGCTGGCCGGCAAGCTCTACGGCCTCGGCCGCGCGGAGCTGCGCGAGCGGATCGCGGAGGTCCTCGCGCTCTTCGAACTGACCGACCGCCGCCACGACTCCGTCCGCACCTTCTCCGGCGGCATGCGCCGCCAGGTCGACCTCGCCCGCGGCATCCTCCACCGACCGACGGTGCTCTTCCTCGACGAGCCGACGCTCGGCCTCGACCCGGTCAACCGCGGCCGCGTCTGGGGCTTCCTCGAGCGCCTCGCCTCCGAAGAAGGGATGACGCTCTTCCTCACCACCCATTACCTGGAGGAGGCGGAGCCCTGTGACCGGGTGATGATCGTCGACCGCGGCCAGGTCATCGCCCAGGGGACCCCGGAGGAGCTGAAGCGCGACCTCGGCGGGCGCGAGTCGATCGAGCTGGTGATGAGCGATCCCGACCCGCGCCTGCTCGCCGAAGTCGCGCAACGGACCGGTGCCGAGCCGCGGCGGACCGCGACCGGGGTGATCGTCTCGGTCGACTCCGCCGAAGCGGTGCTGCCGCTGCTCCTGCCGTTGATCGGCGAGCGGCTGGAGAGCCTCAGCGTGCGCCGCCCGACCCTCGACGACGTCTTCGTCGCCGCCACCACGCCCGGCGGGGCGACGGCCGGGGCGGGAGCGCCCGCCGGGCCATGACCCCGCGGATCCTGGCCGGGATCGTCGGCCGCGAGTTCAAGCGGGTGCTGCGCAGCCGGGCCCGCCTCGCGTCCACGTTCGCCCGGCCGCTGATCTGGCTGATCATCATCGGCTCGGGGTTCTCGGCGCTGATCCCGGGCGGCAACTTCAGCTACCACAAGTACCTGTTGCCGGGGATCGTTGGGAT
>JAFDWD010000871.1 GCA_018268695.1 Actinomycetota bacterium | reverse complement strand
CTCGCCGGGCTCAGCGCAAGGGACTGGGCCGACAGCGACAGGGGGATCAGCACAGGGAAGCCTGCTCGCCGTCGAATGACTACACGAGAGGAGCTCATGCAAATGAGGCTCAAGAAGCTCGGCGCGGCACTGTTCGTCGTCGCCGCACTCAGCGCGGTTCTCGCGGGAAGCGCGTTCGCGACGGCGACGACAACCGCCGCCAAGTGGTATACGGGAGCGACCGAAGGCGGAGTCACCGAACTGAGCGGATCGCAGGCGATGACCGCCGAACAGGTGGGCTCGGGGACGTTCAAAACCACCCTCAGTGGTACCACTCTCGAAGTGTCGGCAACCGGTGTCGAATGCGTCGGGTGCACCATCAGCAACGCGACTACCGGCGGTGGCGGTGAAGGCAAGCTCAAGTTCACCGGCGTGAGCGTCGTCACCCCGTCGACCTGCTCGACGACCTCAACCATCGAATCCAAAGCGCTCAAGGTCGAAGCGGACTACATGGAAGGCGAAAGCGCGATGGTCAAGTTCGTGCCGGCCGCCGGTGAAACCAACGGTTTCGCGACCTTCACCCTGAGCGGGGCGAGCTGCGCGATCGCGGGTAACGTCACCCCGAAAGGCACCATCTTCGGCAAAGCCGAAAACAAAACAGGGGTCATGAGGACGAGCCAGAACGTCAGTTTCAGCGAAAGCATCAACGCGGCCGCTGGCGGTACGTTCAAAGTCGGCGAAGAAAAAGCGGTCCTCACCGCGACCGGTAAATTCGAAGCTGGCGGTAAGTTCTTCGGGGTAAAATAGGCCCGAAGACCTTGGGCACTAGTGCCCATGATGTGAGGCTCGAAGGAGCCTTTGATCCGGCGGCGGCCACGATGGTTGCCGCCGGATCTCGTCGTTTGGGCGATGAGTCGGCTCCATTCAGGCGATTTGCATTCCATCGCCGTTTATGTCTAAATAGCGGCTACGCTCCGGTACGCAGAAGTCGCGCTACGGAGCCGACACAGGGAGAACTACGGATCAGGGCAGGCTGGGCCTAGGGAAAGGCTTGGCTCCGCGGTGAGCGGAGGGGGATGTGAGGTGGGACGGAATGAGCTACGGGCCTCCGGCGTTGTCCGGCGGATGATTCGTCAGTTCACAGCGCCCGCTTCGGATTCTTCTGATCCATCAATCAGTCCGGCATCTGGCCTGGGACAAGACCAAGGAGTAGACATCTGATGTTGACCAAGCTTCGCGAGCCATTCGGGAAAGCCGGATTGATAGTCGCGATCGTCGCGTTGATCGCCGCTCTTGGAGGCGGTGCCTATGCCGCCTCCGGTGGGCTCACCGGCAAGCAGAAGAACGAAGTCAAGGCGATCGCCAAGCAGTTCGCGGGCAAGCCGGGAGCGGAAGGCAAGCAAGGACCCGTCGGCCCGGCCGGCCAGACCGGACCTGCGGGGTCCAAGGGCGATGCTGGGAGCAACGGGGCCAATGGAAGCCCAGGTGCGCCTGGAACCGCCGGCGGAGCCGGAGCAGCCGGGAAATCGGTCGAAGCACGCACGATTGCTACCGGCGAACCCACGCAGTGCGAAGAAATGGGTGGAGCCGAATACGAAGTCGAAGGGTCTGGCGAAGCGGCCGAAATCTGCAACGGCGGCGAAGGCTCGCCGTGGGCCGTAGGCGGACTGCCGAAAGGCGCCACCGAGACTGGATCGTGGGCCTTCACGGGCAGCGCGGCTGACGGTGGAGTCTTCGCACCGATCTCGTTCTCGGTCCCGCTTCGTGCGGCAATCACGGAAACCAGCAAGGTTCACGTAGTGACGGGCGCAACGACCGAATGCCCGGGATCCGTCACGAACCCGAAAGCCCTCGAAGGAAATCTGTGCGTGTACATCGGCGAAGTTGAAGGCGCGACCTACGAATACATCGCCGAACTCGAAAACGGCCAGTTCAACCGCGCTTCAGTCGCAGGCGCACTGCTCCACTTCGGCAGTGTCACCGACGGGGCATACGGCTTCGGGAGCTGGGCCGTCACCGGTTCCTGACGATCCAAACGGAGACCAGGCGATAAACCGATGATGCGAACCGACCCCGACTCCCTGACCTACAACGAGAAGCCGAGCAGGCTGGCTCGGCGACTCGGGGAGTTGGGCGTCGGTTCAGCGGGAGGTGACGACAGATGAACTGCCAAACCAGGATCGGTTGGCCACGCGTTGCCCTCCTGTCCGGCTTGATCGGGCTCGCTCTCGTTGCTTGTTTAGGCGGGACAGCGCCTGCGGCCCAGGTTCATGTCTACTCGCATTCCTTTGGGAAAGGCGAACTGTCGCTGACCTGGGAAAGCGGCATGGATGTGAACCAGGAATCAGGCGAGGTGTACGTCGCCGACACCCAGCACTCGCGTATCCGCAAATTCACTACTGGTGGCAACCCCGACGGAACGCTGGCCAACATCCCCACGCCCACTTTCCTCGCAGTAGACAACTCCACCGGTCCATCTCACGGCGACATCTACGTGGCGGGCGAAAGCGACAAGTCGCTCTATAAGTTCACGCCGGCGGGCCTTCCTGTCTCCGGATGGGGAGTCAACGGACGGCTCGGCGAACTGGGCGAAATTCTCGGCCTGGCAGTAGATCCGGACGGCAACCTCTTGGTCCTGAGTCAGGATCTCAAACTGAACGAAGTCGAAGAAGAATTCTTCAAGATCGGCGCGCCGCTGGAAGACACGGTGACGCTCAGGATCTTCGACCAGTCAGGAGCCTCGACTCCGGGAAACGGGTGGGAGCACCACTACGGGAAACGCTATCTGGCCTTTCCGGGCGACATGGCTGCCGACGGAGGAGGAGATCTCTATCTACCCGAAATGGTGGTCACGAATGGCGCAAAAGGTGGGCTGCCCAACGCCTGGGATCGCTACGTACGGCAGTTCGAAGAGCTCGGTCCCGAAGGGGAAGTTCTGACCGTACCGTTCACTCCGGAAGGAACGGGAGGTAAAGGCTATCTCGGGATCGCTCTCGATCTGGCAGATGACAACTACTACCTCGGCTCGATCACCCAGCACGAAGGCACCATCAACAAAGCCGAACCCGCGAGCTTGTATTCCTTGCGCCGGGATCGCTCCGTCGTCGAACATTTCGGCGGGAGCTACGAAGGTCCGGTGGCCAGACTGAACTCAAGCATCGACGGTCTTGAAGACATTTCGTCGATAGCGACCGACGAAACTGGCGGCGAGCTGTACGTTGCCGATCCGCAGAGCCAGAAGGTTGCAGTCTTCAGCCTCGAAGAAGTCCTACCGCCGGCCATCACCATGGAACAACCCGATTCAATCGGGCAGACCTCGGCTCACGTTGTCGGGCACATCGACCCTAACGCCCCGGCTGGAAGTGCCGCCAGCCATGACGTAGCGTGGCATTACGAGTGCACCCCCGCCTGCCCCGGCCACGAAGGTTACATCGCGGCGGACGAAGTGCAGCATGTCGTCGAAGCGACGATCTCAGGACTCGTCCCAGGGACCAGCTACTCCGTGAAGCTGGTCGGGATGAACCGGGGAGCGACGGCGTCGTCCGCGACGGAGGAATTCAAAACGGCCTCTGCCCCTCCGAGTGTCACCGACACCGTGGTGTCCGGGGTCCACGAAGACGAAGCTACCCTCGGCGCATCGATCAATCCGAACGGCGCCGAGACCAGCTACTACTTCGAATACCTGACCAAGGCCGCCTTCGATGCTGAAGGCTTCGGTGGCTCCAAGGCAGTTAGGACGCCGGCCACCGGAGGTCTTGGCCCGGCGCCGTCCATCCTCCCGGTGTCGGTGCGAATCCGGGGCCTCGTGCCCGCGACCGAATATGTGTTTAGGGCCGTCGCCGCAAACTCGATCGGTACCACCGACGGCCCAGAACGATTCTTCCGTTCGCAGGTGGGCCGCAATCCGCTCGAAGCTGCTTGTCCGAATCAGAGCCTGCGGACCGAATTCGGAGCCAACCTTCCGGACTGCCGAGCATACGAACTGGTCAGCCCGATCGAAAAGAGCGGCAACAATGCACAGGCCCTCGAAAGCTTTCTCCAGGTCACTCCGGATGGGTCGGCGGTCACCTGGTACTCGGGCCAGTCGGCCACCGGCATACCGTCCCCTGGGGTTGCCCACCAAGACTCGGCCTTCTATCTGTCCAGCCTCCTGGCTGGTGGCTGGTCCTCCCAGCGGCTGCTTCTGCCCGAATCGTACGGGGAACTGGTACACCTCTCGGGGCTGACCGAAGACTCGCGATTCGCGGTGATGGAAACCGCCGTCGGCCGAGGAGGGATCGAACCCGGGCTCTATCTGCTCGACACGATCGACGGGAGGGCGACCGCGATCGTCCCGCCCCAGGTTGGACAGGCGGTACCGACCCGCGCATTCGCGTTCGACGGCGCAAGCGAGGACGATTCGCTCTTCTTCTTCGAGACCCGGCTCCGACTCACCCCGAATGCGGCCACTGGGAAGAACAACCTCTATGTCTGGGACCGTGAAGAAGAAAGAGTGTCACTGGCCGGGGTCCTTCCAGGCGCCAAAGCAGAAGCCCCTGCCGGAGGATCCTTCGGCGGCGCCTACAACTGGTCCGGGGCCAACAGTTCCCTGACGGAAGGAGGAGCGGAGAAGGGACAATACGTCGGCGCCATTCACGCCATTTCAGAAAGTGGCGACTCGGTCTACTTCACTGCGGGGGAAACCGCACAGATCTACCTGCGCCAAGGTCTCACGGGAATCAAACCGTCCACGGTGCGTGTATCCGTGCCGAACGCCGGCGTCAGCGACCCGAATGGCCAGCAACCGGCGGCCTTTCAGGAAGCGACGCCGGATGGAGCCAAGGCTTTCTTCCTGTCCAACGGCAGGCTGACGTCGAATGCCAATACCGGCCCGGCCGACGAAGGAACCGACCTCTACCTCTACGACACGGGAACGAAAAAGCTGGTTGATGTCACTCCTGACCCTGCCGGCGCGGGAGCGCGAGTCCGAGGACTGATGGGCATCTCGAGCGATGGCACGGCTGGCTTTCTGGTCGCGAGAGGTGTATTGGCCAGCGGCGGAGTGAGCGGAAGGGAAAACATCTACCACTTCGAACGATCGGGAGAAGGGTACGCATACCGTTTCGTCGCTCAACTATTGGGAAGCATTGCAGACGCGCGAAACTGGACCCCTCAGGCGACCGAAGCCAGAACGGCCAGGGTGAGCAAGGACGGAAATAGCCTTCTCTTTTTGTCTCAGGGGGATCTGAACGGAGGCTCCCTAGGAGGTTGCCCCGTCGGATCCTGCATGCAGGTCTATCGGTACTCCATGGGCGAAGGCGTCGCCCGCTGCCTCTCCTGCAATCCAACCGGCGAAGGGATCCCCGTCGTCGGCGCCGAACTCACGTCGGAAGCCGCGCCCTTCTTGAAGCCCGAAAACGTTCCTCTATACGGAACGCTGCCTCGCAACCTCTCCTCATCCGGTGATCGAGTCTTCTTCCAGGCAGGTGAATCACTCCTCCCTGAAGACGTGAACAGCCTCGACCCGAGGCAGAACTGCACGGAATTTCCCCTTGTGACCTGTGAGGATGTCTACGAGTGGGAGGCGCCTGGGACGGGGTCCTGTACCACGCCGAACCAGGCAGGCGGGTGTCTCTATCTCCTTTCGACCGGAGACAGCAATCGATCCTCATATTTCGTGGGCGCCTCTGCGGAAGGTGAAAGCGCCTTTCTGGTCACGAACTCGCCCTTGGTCCTGATCGATGAAGACGGGTTGAGCGACGTTTACGACGTTCGGATCGACGGCGGCCTTGCTTCACAGCATGTCGGCCCTGCTGAACCCTGTCACTCGTCCGCGGCGTGCGGTGGGACGCGCGTCTCGCCGGGGCCGTCCTCAACTCCGGGGTCTCAATCCTTTGTGGGCCCGGGAAATACCAAGGTCACGAGATGCAAGAAGAAGGGGTTCGTCCGCAAGCAAAGGAAATGCGTCAAGAAGTCCGGGAAACATAAGAGGAAGCAGCCCCGGAAGGGCCGTCCGCGCCACCATGGTGGCAAGCAGCGCCCCGCATTGAAGTCCGATCCGAAAGGTACGAAATGATCTCGCGCATACGCGGCACGGGCGCCTGCTTTCTCGTCCTGGCGGTCGGGATCTTCTGCATCATGACTGGTGGCGCTGCGGCGGCCGAACCATCGCCTGTCTGGCAGATCAATCAGGCGACCGCTCCGACCAACCTTGAACCAGGAACCGAGGCAAAAGGGGGGGAAGCGAAAGAAGCGCTCCCTCGCTGGACGATCTTTGTGACCAATGTGGGTGAATCCCCGGCGATGAACGCTACGGTGACGGCCACCCTTCCTCCGGGAATCGTGACGTCACCCTTTATCTCGCCGGTCATTGCGATGCCCAACGGCCCTGTTAATGTCACGGAACCCTGCTCGGTGGCGTCCAACGTCGTGACCTGTGAGATCACGCGTCCGACCCAGCCGGGCCGACAGAACCTGATTTACATACCGCTCTCAGTGGACCCGGCCATGAAAGGGATCGTCGTCAACCAGGTCTCCGTCACCGGGGGTGGTGCCGCGACGGTGACGGACAGTGCGACCGCCACGATAAGTTCGTCCGCCGCGCCGTTTGGGCTCTTGGACGGTAAGGGTCTCAGAGGGGTGATCGACGGCGCCTCCGAGCAGGCTGGCGGTCATCCGTTCCAGGTCGAGATCGGTGCGGAAGTCACCACCAAGGCGGTACGCGGAGCCTTGTTGCTCCCCTCGGAGGGATTGCGCAGATTCGCTTTCCAGTTGCCCGCCGGCCTAGTGATCGACCCGTCTGCCGTCCCGGTCCGCTGTACGGCAGCTGAACTCGCGACCCAAGAACTGCCCGGTGGAGAAGTCGGCTGTCCGGTCGCCTCGCAGGTGGGTGTTGTGTATCCAGACCTTTCCCAAATCGGTCGAGCGCCGTACCCCCTCTACTCAATGGTTCCTCCGGCAGGGAAGCCGGCGGAGCTCGCCTTCAGCTTCGACGGCGTCGTGGTGAACGTCCTCGGCGGAGTCGACGGAAGTTTCCGCCTCACCGCAGAAAGTGACGAACTCCTCTCTCACTACCCATTCATTGCGGCAGATGCCTTTCTGTGGGGAGTTCCCTCCGATCCTGCCCACGACTCCCTTCGTTACGGCAAGGGATGCCTCACCCACTTTGGCTGCTCGATGGAACCGGCCTCGCCGGCACCGTTTGTGTCGCTGCCGTCGTCGTGCAGTGAAGCGATCGAAGTCACCGGTACGGCCAACTCCTGGTTGGGTCCCGAAGACCGTCGAACCGTGCCGGTGAGCGAAGCCGTCGGTAGCCAGCTTCAACTGGCCGACTGCGGGTCCCTGGCCTTCGCCCCCACCTTCGAAGCCACGCCCACTACCGACGCGGCGGAACAGCCCGCGGGTCTTGACGTCCACATCCACCAACCCCAGGACGAATCACTGGACGGACGCGCGACGGCGACCCTGAAGGACGTGAAGGTCACCCTTCCCGAAGGAATGACCCTGAACGCCGCAGCAGGCAACGGCCTCGCGTCCTGCTCGGAGCAGGAGATCGGCTACGACCCGGACCTGGAACCCGGCAGAGTCCGATTCTCCACGACTCCGCAGAGCTGTCCCGATGCGGCCAAGGTCGGGACGGTGGAGGTCACGACTCGACTCTTGAAGGGCACCGCCGAAGAAGTGCTCTCGGGATCGGTCTATGTTGCCAAGCCATTCGACAATCCGTTCGGCTCGCTGCTTGCCGTATATCTGGCGATCGAAGGAAGGAAGACCGGGATCGTCGCGAAGCTGGCGGGCAAGGTCGAACCCGATCCTCGGACCGGCCAGTTGACCGCGACCTTCAGGGACAATCCTCAGTTGCCGATCGAAGACATCCGTGTGCAGTTCTTTAAAGGCGAAAATGCGACGCTTACCACGCCGATCAGCTGTGGGACCAAAACGACCAACGCGACGTTGACGCCATGGTCGACGCCGGAAGGGGCGGACGCTCAGTTGAGCGACTCGTTCGATACGTCGAGGGGTTGTGCGTCCTCTGAAGCAGCGGCTCCGAAGACGTTCAACTTCACCGCGGGCACCGTGTCGCCGCTGTCGGGGGCCTACTCGCCATTCGTCCTGCGTATCTCGCGCCCGGATGGTTCACAGCACATCACGGGGATCGAGACCACCCTGCCGAGTGGCCTCCTCGGCAAGCTCGCGGGTGTCTCCTACTGCCCGGAGTCCGGGATCGCTCAGGCCATCTCCCGCGAAGCGCCCGAAAAGGGAAAGCTCGAGCAGCAGAATCCGTCCTGTCCGTCGTCGTCTGAAGTCGGCACGGTGAACGTCACCGCCGGCTCGGGGTCGAACCCGATCCCGGTCTCCGGTCACGCCTACCTGGCGGGTCCCTACAAAGGGGCGCCACTCTCGTTGGTCGCCATCGCCCTCGCCGTCGCCGGGCCGTTTGACCTCGGCACCGTTGTCGACCGGGTAGCGCTGAATGTGGGTGAATACGACGCGCGGATCCACGCCGTCGCCGACCCGCTGCCGACGATCCGGGAAGGTATCCCGGTGGACGTGCGGTCGATCGAACTGAAGCTCGACCGGCCGAGCTTCACCCTGAACCCGACCTCCTGCGAAGCGATGCAGATCGAAGGGCAGGTCTCCACCCAGGCGGGACAGACCGCCGGGCTGAGCAACCGCTTCCAGGTTGGGGAATGTGGTCGCCTTGGCTTTAAGCCGTCACTCAAGATCTCCCTCAAGGGCGCGACGAAGAGGACGGGTCATCCCGCCCTCAAGGCGACGGTCACCTATCCCAAGAAGGGTGAGTACGCGAACATCGCGCGCGCCCAGGTCAACCTGCCGCATTCCGAGTTCCTGGACCAAGGCAACATCGGCAAGGCCTGCACGAAAGTCCTGATCGCGCAGCGGGCGTGCCCGGCGAAGTCGATCTACGGCAAGGTCAAGGCCTGGACGCCCCTTCTCGAAGAGCCGCTCGAAGGCCCGGTCTACCTGGTGGGCGGCTACGGCTACAAGCTGCCTGCCATGGTGGCCGAACTGAACGGCCAGATCCGGGTCCTCCTGGTCGGCAAAGTCGATACGGGCAAGAACAAAGGCATCCGGAACACCTTCGAAGCGGTGCCGGACGCGCCCGTCGGAAAATTCGTCCTCGAACTGAAGGGCGGCAAGAAGTACGGGCTGCTCGAAAACTCGGAAAACATCTGCAAGAAGAAGCAGTTGGCGGGAGCTTCTTTCAAGGCCCAGAACGGGAGGGTCAAGACCTTCTCCGTGAAGATCGCCAATAGCTGTCACAAGGGCAAAAAGAAGGCCCACGAAAAGCACAAGGGCCCCAAGGGTAAGAAGGGCTAGGACGCCGGCAGGCAGAGCGATCGACCTTTCGTCTGGTCGCCCTTGACAGCGACGGGTGCCGGCCCGGTATTCTTGCACCGAATCATCTAGAACGATCAGCGTCTGCTCCGCCAAATGCGGAAGGACGTTGTCGACTCGGGCCGACGTCAAGGGATAGCGTCGCAGGGAACGGAGGGGCATCGACCTTCACCGTCCCCGCATCGAGCGCGTCGGCCAACGACAGGGATAAACGGATGAAGGGAGCATCATGATTCGCAAGCGCATCACGAGGCGCTCGTTGGGCCTCTTGATCGTTGCGTTGACCAGCCTCGGGGCCCTCGGGTTCGCCTCGGTCGCGTCGGCGCATAGTGGCCAGTACTCACGCTTCGACCAGTGCCCGTCGACCACGCCGGGTGTGTTCAAGTGCCTGCAGTCGAACACCAGTGGGGGCAAAGTGGTCCTCGGGAACAAGACCGTGCCGATCGTCAACCCGGTGACGTTGCAGGGTGGGATCAGCGAAGGCGTGGAAAACCCGGTCGACGAAAGCTTCTACGAGAGCTTCTTTGCGGCCTCGAACGGCGAAACGTTGTCGAAAACCCCGCAGCCGGTTCCAGGCGGGTTGAGCGGTCTTGTCAACTGCAAAGAAATCAGTCTCAGCTGGCTTCGCAGCTCCTGCGAAACGGTGTTTGAAAATGGGCTGACCGGTGTCAATTCGACGCTCGAACTGGCGAAGCCCGCGAGCTCGATCGTCGTCAACGAAGAACACCTCGGGTTCCGCGAAGGCACCGCCCTGCAGCTTCCGGTGAAAGTCCACCTGGAAAATCCGCTGCTCGGTAGCACCTGCTACGTCGGCTCGTCGAGCAGCCCGATCATCTGGAATCTCACGACCGGCACGACGAAACCGCCGGCGGGCACCGAACCGCTCGTCGGTTCGTCCGGCAAACTCGAATACGTCGAAGAAGCGATCGGCGTCTTCCAGGGCGTGAAGCT
>JAFDWD010000870.1 GCA_018268695.1 Actinomycetota bacterium | reverse complement strand
GTCGGCTCGTCCGGTGACACCTGCCACTGCTCGTTGACCTGGGCGCCTGGCGGGGGGTCCACAGGGCCGTCGAGAAGTGGGTCGTCGGTGGCGCGCATCCAGTCGGCGAGGCGGGTTCGCATCTCCTCCAACGGCTTGCGAGCGACGGGGTCGGCGGCAAGGTTGTTCTGCTCGGCCGGATCGAGGACCAGGTCGTAGAGCTGCTCGCGGGGGACGCGGCGCTCGGCCCATCCGGCCGCCACCCAGATCTCCTTCGAGGCGGAGTCGTCGCAGTTGGCGAGCACCGGGCCGGGGAAGTCGTCGAAGCGGCGGATGTACTTCCAGCGCTCGGTGCGGACCGCGCGCTGCGGCTCGTAGGCGGCGTGGTAGGTCATCTCGGCGAAGGTCGCCTCGTGGAGCCTGTCGACCTCGCCCTTCAGCAGCGGCACGAGCGAGTCCCCCTGTAGCCAGTCGGGCGCCTCGACCCCGGCGATCTCGCAGAGCGTCGGGTAGACGTCGAGGTGGGTGACCGGGGCGTCGACCACCTTGCCGCCGGCGAAGGGCGCGGGGCCGCGCATGATCATCATCACGCCGGTGCCGCGGTCGGTCAGGGTCGCCTTGGAGCCGGGGAAGGCGACGCCATGGTCGGTGGTGCAGATGACGAGCGTGTCGTCGACCAGGCCGAGGTCATGGAGGGCATGGAGGACGGCACCGATGCCCTGGTCGAGCGAGCGCACGCTGGCCTTGAACTCGGCCATGTCGCGGCGCGTCGCCGGGGCGTCGGGGAGGTTGCCGGGGGGCAGCGAGTAGAGCGTGTCGCGGACCGAGGTGGGCGCGGAGAAGTCGCGGTGGGTCTCGAAGAAGCCGACCGACATGAACCAGGGCTTGCCGGTGTCCCGCGCCGCGCGTAGGGCGCCGATCGTCAACGGGGCGACGTCGCCGGCCTTGTTCGACTCGACCTTGACGATCTCGTCGTAGCCGATCACCGCCGGATCCTTGGAGATGTGCTGCTCGCCGACCAGGATCGAGTGGTAGCCGGCGCGGCGCAGAGTGTGGACCCAGTGCTGCCCGTAGTCGCGGAGCTCCCAGCCGCGGTGGGCAAGCCCCTCCATCCCGTTGTTGTGGCAGTAGAGCCCGGTCAGCAGGCCGGCGCGGCTGCCGGAGCAGGTCGGCGCGTTGCAGAAGGCCTCGCGGAAGAGGACCCCCTGGTCGGCCAGCATCTGGATGTTCGGGGTCGGGACCTGGAACCCG
>JAFDWD010000086.1 GCA_018268695.1 Actinomycetota bacterium | reverse complement strand
GATCGCCGGGTAGACCGGATAGCAGGCGGCCGGGGTCAGGCAGAGATCGGTCTGGGACTGGAACTCGCTCCAGTCCTCGTGGGCCTCCGCCCGCGCCTCCTGGGCCGCCGCCTGGGCTTCGTCGCCATCGAAGGAGAAGATCGTCCCGGCCAGGTGGGGAAACGACTTCAGGTAGCCGATTTCCTCGATCCGCCGTTTCGGCAGCAGGGGCGGGAACGCCATCCGTTCGGGGTCGTCGACGACCGCCGCCGCGGTGACCTTCTGGTCAAACGCCTGCCGGACCCGCTCGAAATCCTCGCCCCGTCCGTAGACGCCCGGGACGCCCGAGTCGATCAGCAGGCCGGCGTCGAGAAGTTCCTTCAGGAAGGCGGTCTGCTCCGCGTCCCCAGGGCGAAACTCGGCCATTTAGACCTCCTTGGCGATCAGCAACAGGCTGGCGTCGGTCTTGTGGATCCGCTCGTTGGCGACCATCAGGCACGCCGACATCGAGTCGCGCAGGTGGCGGCCGACGCTGAACGGGGTGTCGTTCTTGTACCCCATGATCCCGCAGACGGCCATCGCGCCCTGGCAGACGATCGGCGTCTGCTCGGAGGCGGCGACCTTCAGGTTGTTGAAGCGCAGGATCGTCGCCATCTCGTGGAACCGCGAGCGGTCGGCGGCCGAGATTTCCTCGAACTCGCGGAGCGCGAACTGGACCTCGGCGCGCAGCAGCGAAAGCTGGCTCATCAGTTCCGAGAGCCGCGTCGCGGCGGGCGGCGGGGCGCCGGGTTTGCGTTTGGCGGCGGCTTTGACGAAGGCGCGGGCCCGGTCGAAGGCGTCGGTGGCGACACCGAGCCAGACGTGGGACCAGTAGATGTGGGAGAGCGGCGTCATCGACTCGTCCGAGATCGCCGCGAACGGCGTCTTCATCACCTGCGCCTCGGGAATCGTGGCGCGGACGACGAAGCCGGGCGAGCAGGTGCCGCGCATCCCCATCGGATCCCAGTTGCTCTGCGGATCCATCTCCATCTGATCGCGATGGCTGAGGACCAGGACCTGGTCGTTGGGCTCGGCATCGGGCGTCCGCCGCAGGGTGGTCAGGAACGAGTCGGCGTGGTCGCCGTAGGAAATCGTCGGGGCCTGCTTCTCGAAGGTGACGACCCCGTTCTCGGGGGTGGTGACGCAGCCGACCGAGCTCCCCATGTCGCCGCCGGTGCCGACCTCCGAGGTGATCGAGGCGACCAGTCGCTGCTCCGCCACGACCTCGCGCAGGTAGTCGTCGAAGGCATCCTCGCGGTGGCGGGCCAGGCAGGCGATCTGGATCTGATGCATGGCGAAGACCATCGCCGTGGCGCCGCAGCGCCGACCCAGCTCGAAGCAGGCCGCGGCGACCGCCTCGGTCGAGGCGCCGGCGCCGCCCAGCTCGACCGGAACGTGGGCCGAGAGGAGACCGGCCTCGCGCAGCGCGTCGACCGCCTCCCGCGGGAAGCGGGCGTTGCGATCGACGTCGTCGGCGTTCGGCCCCGCGACCTCCTCGGCGATCCGCCGAGCCGCCGCGATCAGCGCCTGGTCGTCGGTGGCCAAACTCGTGCTCATGCCGTCACCCCGACCTGTCCGAGCGCCTCGGCGATCGAGTCGACGCTCTCGAACACGCTCCGTTTCAGCATCGAATCGAGAAACTCGATGTCGAAGCTGTCCTCGAGCGCGATCATCACGTTGACGCTTGCGTGGGAGGTCATCCCCGCTTGGTAGAGGCTGGCGTCGTCGGCCAGCGAGTCGACGTCCACCGAGAGGTGGCCGTGTTCCTTGATCACTTGTCGAATGCGGTCCTTCATCACGTGCATTGTCGCCAGAGCGACCCGAAACCTTAAGCGATGCGGCGAAACCTTCGCGCCGGCTCAGACGATGACCACGGTGGCGACGGCGAAGCCGGCCTCGTGACTGAGGCTGACGGCGATCTCCGACCCGCCGGACTCGGCGAAAAGCTCGGCCGCGCGGCCGTCCAGCTCGAGCGAGACGCCCCCGGACCCGTCGCGGACCACCTGGATCTGGGTGAGGCGGACTTCCTCCCCCGCCCCGGGGAGCGCCTTGATCGCCGCCTCCTTGGCCGCGAAGCGGGCGGCGAGGCGCTCCGGTTCGACCCGGCCCGAGGGGCCGCGACAGTCGTCCACCTCCCGCTCGGCGTAGATCCGCTCCAGGTAATGGTCGCGGTGGGCGCCGGCGAGACTCTCGGCGACGGTCGCCACGGAGATCAGATCGGTGCCGACTCGTAGCGCCACCGCCTGATCATACGCAAGCCCGCCCGGGCTAAGGCGGGGGGATCGGGCTTTCGTCTAGGTCGCCGAATTCGTTGGTGAGAAAGCGCGGGTCGGCGATGCCCTCGGCGAAGGCGGAGGTCGCCGCGCTCGAGGTCTCAAGCGGCCAATCCATCCCGTCGTCGACCTTGTCGAACCAGACCAGACCCTGGATCCGCGGGAATTCTTCGGCCAGCGCGGCAAACGCCTGCGCGATCCATTCGGCCTTCGATCCACCTTGCTCGGTGGACGCCGTCTCGGCGACGAGCATCGGCTTCGACGGCGCCAGCGATTCGGTGATCTGCCGGTAGCTCGACCCGAAGAGGTGGGAGAAGCTCTGCCACTTCTGCGGTGGCCGGGCCGCGGGGCCCCAGTTGTAGCCGTCGAGGCAGGTCCAGTCGACGTATCCATCGCCCGGGTAGAGCGGCCCGAGGTCGGCCAGGCTGCCGCCCGGGTCCACATATGGGCACCAGACCCAGGTCACGTCGGTGGCGCCCGCTTCAGCGAAGATCTGGTGGACGTGCCGCCAGGCGGCGACGTAGTCGGCGGCCGTGTTGCCGTTGGCCCCCGCCCCCCACGGGAACCAGCCGCCGTTCATCTCCCAGTCGAAGCGGAGAAAGAACGGGTGCCCCCAGGCCGCCGCGGCTTCGGCGAATTCGCGGATGTAGGGATCCTGGCTTCCGGCGGCGATCGCGGCGAGCCGATATCCCGGCCCGTCGGTCGACGACGGCAACGACTGCGACGACCAGCTGAAGAACGGGATCGCGCCGTAGGCGCGGATGTCTTCCATCGGCGTCAGCGGGAACGGGTCCGACGCGCAGGCGTTGCCGGAGCATTCGGCGAAGGGTGAGCTGAACTCGATCAGCGACGGGGCCTTACCCACCTCGGCCTCGAAGTCGCCGACCGCGGACATGTCCCAGGGAGCCTCGTGGCCGGTCAGTTGATCGCCGATCCAGGCGCCCCAGTAGACCCGCGGCGCGGGGGTGGAAGAAGTGGGGAACGCGAAGGCGAAGGCCGCGGCCGCGAGCAACACCACGGCGACGGCCACCAACCCCACCAGCGGACGGCGGCTGCGGCCGGCGCGGACCATCCCCTCAGGGTAGTCCGGGGCCCCTCAAGGTACGTTGAGGACGGCGATCGCGCCTTTCATCGTGCGCGTGCAGCGGGCGCTGCCTTCGATCTCGACGCCGTAGTGGCCGGTCGGGTCGGTGACCACGTCGCCTCCGGCCGTCCTCGCGGCCCTGACCTGGGCCGGAGAGACGAGGAGCGCCTTCGCGGTGCAACCGCCGAGGCGGTATTCGCCTTCCCCGTTGGAGACGAGGCCGATCTTCTGGGCGAGTTCGGCGGTGGCGACGGCTCCACCTTCCGCGCCCCCGGCGGAGGTCGACGCTCCCCCGCCCCCGCAGCCGGCGATCAGCAGCGCCGCCCCGACGACCACGATGGCGGTGAGCCCCTTCACGCGAGCGGGGCCTCTTCGCGCAGGACGGCGGCGAGGGCGGCGCGGGAGGCGTCGCGGCGGGACGGGTCGGCACAGGCGCCCGGCAGGGAGTAGATGCCGGTCCGCGCGCCGTAGCGGAGCGCCAGCGCCGCCCGGTAGGCCCGCGGGTGGCGCAGGTTCTTGTGGGCGAACTGGAGGCGCGCGTACGCCGACTGGGCCCACAGCCGCGGGTTCGAGGCGTGCCCCTGCTCGAAGTGGCGGATGGTGACGTCGGGGATGTGGACGATCCGCCAGCGATTGCGGCGGATGCGCCAACAGAGGTCGGTCTCCTCGGAGAAGAGGAAGAAGCGCTCGTCGAAGCCGCCGACCTCCTCGATCGCGGCCGAGCGGGCGAACATCGCCGATCCCGAGGTCCAGTCGCACTCGACGATGCGGTCGTAGTCGGCGGGGTCGAGCACCCGCTCGCCCAGCACCCGACGGGCCAGCGGCAGCCGCTCGACCGGCAGCGCTTCGGCGAACGCACGGGGCACCGAGGGGAAGCGGCGGATGCTCGGCGCCAAGGCGCCGTCGGCGTTCACCTGCCGGACCCCGGCGAGGCCGACGTCGGGCATCCGCTCCATCGCGGCGACCAGCGAGTCGAGTTCGCCCGCGAGGAGTTCGGTGTCGGGGTTGAGGAAGAGGACGAAGCGGGCGTTCGCGGCGGCGAAGCCGCGGTTGTTGGCGTGCCCGAAGCCGCGGTTCTCACAGGCGATGGCGCGGACGAAGTCGTAGCGGGAGGCGGCGTACTCCCCGGCGCCGTCGGCGCCGTTGTCGACGACGATCGCCTCCATCGACACATCCCCCGCGTGGTCGGCGAGGCTGTCGAGGGCGGCGTCGAGCCACTCCCGACTGTCGTGGGAGACGACGATCGCGCAGACGTCGACGGGATCGAACGGGAAGGAGGTCACCTGAAACCAACGGATTTGGCCCGGTCGGCCTTGTGTGGACAGGTAGATTCGCCCGATGCCGAGCTCCGACCTGCGCCCTTCCGACCTCGCCCCCGGCCTGCTGCTCGGCGAGGGCGTCGAGATCGGCGACGGGGCGATCATCGGCGGCCACGCGATCATCCACTCCGGCGTGCGGATCGGCGCCGGGGCACGGATCGGAGACCACGCCCAGATCCGCGACGGCGCCCGGATCGGGGCCGGCGCGGTGGTCGGCAGCTTCACCTCGGTCGACCCCGGGGTGACGATCGGCGACCGCTCCAGCATCCAGACCCGCTGCTACATCACCGGCGGCACGGTGATCGAGGACGACGTCTTCGTCGGCCCCGGCGTCACCCTCACCAACGACAACACGATGGACCGCCACGACGACTCCTACGTCCTCCGCGGCGCCCTCCTGCGCCGCGCCTGCCGGGTCGGCGGCGGCAGCACGATCTGCCCCGGCGTCGAGGTCGGCGAAGAGGCCTTCGTCGCCGCCGGCGCGGTGGTCGCAAGCGATGTCGAACCCCGCGCGGTGGTGGTGGGCGTCCCGGCCCGCAAGATCCGCGAGGTCCCCGAGGAGGATCTGCTCGAGCGGTGGCGCTGAGGGGTAGGGGTACGCCGGCTGGCGCCTCAGGGCGTTGGGGCTGGGGAAACTGGCGCCTCGGGCTGCTGATCGGCGACCCCGGCTAGCTAAGGTCGCCGATCAGCAGCCCGGGTCGGGAGGGTTTCGGGAGGAACTCACGGAAGCGTCGCGGGAAGCGCACGGAAGCGTCACTTCTCCACCGTCCCGGGACCCTTCCTCCACGCTGGTGCGTCTTCCTCATCACCGCGATCGACGGTTGGTGAGTTGTGCCGCCCATGACCGGCTCAACTCACCAAGCGTCGGGGGGCTGAGGCAGAAAGCGCACGGAAGTGTCGATCCGTGCGGGTCCCGTGTCCTTCTCCACGGTCCCGTGCGTGTTCCTCGACTCCAGATGTGCCGGCTGAAGGGTTTTGGTGCCATGACGACCACAACCCTTCAGCGGGTGAAAGAGGGACCGCCTGCCTTGCCTTGGGCCGTCCTCACCCGCCGCGGCTTCGCGCAAACCGCCCCGGCCCTTCCGCCGTCCCTACACCAACTCTCGCGCTGGATTGCCGACCACGGTCGCGCCACGGGGGACGTCGCCGGTCACGACCGCGCCGGCGCCGACCGTCGCGTCCGCCCCGATCGTGACGCCGCCGAGGATCGTGGCGCCGGAGCCGATCGTGGCGCCGTCTTCGACCACCGTGGGGAGCAGAATCCAGTCAGACTCAGCCTGAAGTCGACCCTCAGGGTTGGTGGCTCTAGGCCGCTTGTCGTTTACGAAAACGACGCCGTGGCCGACGAAGGCTCGATCGCCGATCGAGACCCCGTCGCAGATGAAGGTGTGGCTCTGGATCTTGCAGTCGGAACCGATCTCGGCACCCCGTTGGACCTCGACGAAGGTGCCGATCTGGGTCCGGTCGCCGATCCGGCAGCCGTAGAGGTTGGTGAACGCGCGGACGACCACGTCCTCGCCGAATTCGACGTCGACGATCAGGCTGGGCTCGGCGGTCTCGGGCATGCCCCAGTAACGGCGGCTGCTCGGTCGCGCTTGCGGTGGCGAAAGTCTTTGGCGCCCCGGCCCGTTTCTCTGGCATGGCTTTCACGACCGAGCCGCTCTCGTCCACCCCCGCACGGAACTCGGCGCAGGTGCTGATCTTCGCCGAGGAGCTGGGACTGCGCCGCCGGCTGCAGCGCGTCCTCGACCAGAGCCACGCCGAGTCCCTGCCGATCCCGATCGACCTCGAATCGGTCCTCACCGGCGAGTGGGACGGCGAGGCGATCCTCGTCCTCGACTGCGACGTCAACCTCCCGCGCGACGTCGCCGTGCTGCGCCGCCTGCGCCGCCAGCGCCGCACCCCCCGCATCGTCGCCGTCTCCCCCGCGACGACCGGCACCGGCGTGCGCCGCGGCCTCGACGCGGGCGCCGACGCGATCGTCTTCGAGGACGAGCTCGAGTCGACCCTGGCGGTCGCCGTCTCCGCCGTCGCCAGCGGCCAGTCGGTCGTCCCTCGCAACCTTCGCGCGGGCGTCGAGCGCCCCGCCTTCTCCCACCGCGAGCGCCAGGTTCTCTCCTGCGTCGCCCGGGGCCTCACCAACGCCCAGATCGCGGAGGAGCTCTACCTCGCCGAGAGCACGATCAAGAGCCACCTCTCCTCGGCGTTCTCGAAGTTCGGCGTCCGCTCCCGCAAGGAGGCCGCCGCCCTCTTCCTCGAAACCGAGCACCCAGGAGCGATCAATTGACCAGTCAGACCCTGACCCCCCTCTCGGCCACGGCGACCAGCGCCGACCGCGTCCCCTTCATCCGCCTCGACGCCGCCTTCCCCGAGCTGTTCGTGGAGATCATGGAAGTGGTCGAG
>JAFDWD010000869.1 GCA_018268695.1 Actinomycetota bacterium | reverse complement strand
CGGCGTCCTCGGGCGCGATCAGCGAGGAGCCCGGCCCGCCGGAGTAGGTGCAGCCGAGCGTGAGGCTGCGGATCCGGTCGGGGTGGGCGAGCGTGAGCTCCTGGGCGACCATGCCGCCCATCGAGATGCCAAGCACGTGGGCGGTGGCGAATCCGGCCGCGTCCATCACCGCGAGCGCGTCGGCGGCGAGCTCGGCGATCGTGAAAGGCCCCTCGACTTCATCTGAGTTGCCGATCCCGCGGTTGTCGAAGACGACGCAGTCGAAGTCCGGGCGCAGGTGGGAGAGGAACGGCTCGCCCCAGCTGACGTGGGTGCCGCTCATGCCCTGGATCAGGAGCAGTGGCTCGCCCGCGCCGGAGCGCTCCCAGAAGATCTCGACCCCCGCTTCCCCGGTCCTCACGGCGGCATCGTACCCCGAAAGCCGGCTGTCCGGCCGGCCGAGTCGAACCAGAATGCCTCTGCCGCGGGCGGGTTTTCGACCCATCCATAAATTTCCGGTAAATCTCGACGGTAGGCTGCGCCCAAGTGTCCAGACCCGCCTCGGAACTTGCCGTCCGGCGGCACAGTCCAGAAAAGGAGTCCCCCGTGAGAGTGAAACGCATGTTTTGCGCGCTTCTCGCCGCATTCGTCCTGCTCGCTACCGTGGCGATGCCGGTCGCCGCGGCGGTCAAGCTGCCCGTGAGCACCGCGGCCGAAAAGGCCTTCATCTACGCCAAGCACACCTGCGCCCACGACGTTCACTGCATCAAATACGGCACCACCAATTGCCGTCGCGGCAGCCTGCACGTCGTTTTCTGCCGCATGTACGTGGAACGGGAAACGCCGGGCCAGGGCCGCTACGCCTGCCGCAAATACGTCCGAGTGGTTCTCGATCCGATCACCTACAAGATCCTCGTCACCGGCACTTCCAACTGGGACTGCCACTGACGCCCGCTTAGGCGCGACAATGGCGCCCCGCCCCCGTAGCTCAGCTGGATAGAGCACCGGACTTCTAATCCGACGGTCGCAGGTTCGAATCCTGCCGGGGGCGCTTGAGTGGATGGCGCGTCAAGGTCGACGGCCACGGTCGAAGTATCCCGGACGCCTCGGCCACGGGCGCCAATGCGCGCGACGCCTGAACCCTTGCTCGAACCCCCACGAGACCGTCCGTGACCGGCCCTCTCGGTAACACGAAAGAGGCCTCGATGTGGGGCCTCTCTTTGGCTCTACAGGCGGATGGGACGGATCGGCCTAGACCGATGACCTTAGGATTTTGAGGCCATCAGTTATCCGGGTCAGTGCCGCGGGCAGTCGCGTCGATGTGTCGCACGTGTGACCACGGGCGGGCACGGTGGCGAGGGTCAGAGGCCCGACCCTTGCCAACCGCCGATCGACCCTAGTTTCTGACCGTGAGCGCCGTAGGCGATGGCTTCGAGTTCCTTGGCCTGGACAGTGCCTGGGAGCGTGGCGAAGAAGTATCCGAATGGCGCCGACTGATGAAGTTCCTGCTGCAGCCGGCCGCTGACCTGACTGACGACGGCGTCCGCACGTACGGTGCCCGTGCCGTTCGGCTGCGGATAGGAGAGGAGCACGCGACCGACGCCTGGTTCCAGGGCGCCGCCGACGAAGGTCGAGCGCTCTGACTTCGGCTGGTCCTGCCAGAAGAGCGCTTCGATCGTGACGGGGCGATGGATATTTTCCGGTACGAATGAGGAGGCATAGGACCAACCGGCGACGGGCGCCCCGAACTCGACATCGGCCCACAGTGCGTCGGCTTCCCCCGTTCCGAAATCGGCGGGCGGGTTCCACCCATAGGCGTCCACCTCGACATGACCGAGGTAGGTCTTCCCGGCGAGGATCACCCGAGAAGGGCTGTTTCGGGTGCCTTCATCGGGCGGCCCGATGGGATGCGTCGGCGCCCCACCGACCGTGCCCTTCTTCGGGGCTCCCGCTACCGCAGAGCCCGCCACGACGAGTGCCAGCGCTGCGACTACCGCGCCGAGCCACAACCTCCTCCTCCCGAGAAACGACATGCGCCACCCCCTGCACCGCTTGACCGTGGCGACAAGATACTGCGGCGGTATCGGCAGCGGGCGGAGGGTCCCCCAGGGCCGCCATTGCCCCGTGACGGGGCGACGTTTCCGGTCGTCGCGCAGCTCCGCAGCGCATCCGACGGTCGCAGGTTCGAATCCTGCCGGGGGGGCGTTACCACCTTTCGCTCTGAGGCGGGATCAGGAGTCCCTGTCGCTTCCGCGCAGGATCACCTTGGCAACGAGCTCTGGGTCGTCGGTCATCGGGACGTGGCCGCAGCCTTCGAGCGGAATGAAGGGGGCATCGGGCAAGAGGCGGCGTGCACGTTCCGCCTGTCGCCAGAGGAGGATGCGGTCGCGGCGGCCCCAGGCGATCGTCACCGGAGCGGCGGGCATCCCGGAGAACCGGTAATCGCCGGCCGCTCGGACGCCCCTCGCGAAGTCTGATGCCGTCGCCATCGCTCGGGCGCTCGAGGTTGCGCCTTCGGCCGACATCCGCCAGGGCTTGCCCAGCGCCTGCCAAAGGACGACGGTGCGGAACGCGCGGCTCCTGAACACCACCGGTGCCACGGGGCTCAGTGCCTTCGCCCCGATCCGGGTCAGGTGCAGCGAGGCGGACCCGTAGGCAAATTCACGGGCATTGAAGAATCCGATCGGCGACAACACGGTCGCGCCGGCGACCAGTTGACCCTTTGCGAGCTCGAGGGCGATCCCTCCCCCGAGCGAGTTCCCGGCCAGATGGGCACCGCCCAGGTCCTGTTCGATCATCCACCGTTCGACCGTCGCGGCCAGCGCCGGGACCGTGGGCGTCACCTCGGCAGGGAGCGCCGGGGAGGCGCCGCAGCCGGGGAGGTCGATGGCGAAGACGCGTCGGTGCGGTGCCAGTAGTGGCACGACGGAATCCCAGGCAGCGCGGCTGCCCCCGGTCCCGTGGATCAGGATCAGCGCCAGCCCGTCACCCTCGCTGTCCCAGGCCAACCCCATACCTCGACACCATATCGTGTCAAATGAGTCTCGAGATCGGCGATCACCGGCTGATCAGGCGGGACTTTTGGACCTTGCCGAGGTCGTTGCGGGGGAGCTGGTCGAGGAAGCGGAACTCGCGGGGCTGCTTGTGGCGGGCGAGGAGGGATTCGGCCTGGGCGGTGAGGTCGGCGGGAGCGAGGGGACGGCCCTCGGCGGCGACCACCCAGGCGACCACGCGTTCGCCGAGGTCGGGGTCGGGCTCGCCGGTGACTGCGGCCTCGGCGACGTCGGGGTGGGTGAGGATGGCGGCCTCGATCTCGCCCGCGCCGATGCGGTAGCCGCCGCTCTTGATCAGGTCGCCGGCGCGGCGGCCGAGGATCGCGATCGAGCCGTCGGTGTCCCGGCTCGCAAGGTCGCCGGTGCGGAACCAGCCTTCGTGGAAGGCGGCGGCGGTCTCGGCGGGGAGGTCGAGGTAGCCGTCGAAGAGGGTCGCCCCGCGGACCTCGATTTCGCCGATCTCCTCCGGGTCACCGAACTCGCCCGGGCCCTCGCCGGCGAGGGGCACGAGGTCGTCGTCGACGAGGCGGATCTCGACGCCCGGGATCGGGTGGCCGACCTGGCCGGGCCGCCGCGGGCCGTCGGCGTGGGCGGCGATCGTGATGAGGGTCTCCGTCATCCCGTAGCGCTCGACCACCCGCAGGCCGGTGAGGCGCTCGATCGCCTCGTGCTCGGCGGCGGGGAGGGCGGCGGAGCCTGAGGCCAGGAGGCGGGCGCTGCCCAGGGCCGCGGCCAGGTCAGGGTCCCCTTCGGCCGCGGCGCGCAGCCGCCGGTACATGGTCGGCACGCCGAAGTACATCGTCGCCGGCCCGCGCAGGGCGGCGCCGACGCCGCTCGGATCGAAGTGGCCCAGCAGCATCGTCGCGCCGCCGAGCCGCAGCGGGCCGAGGACTCCCAGCACCAGCCCGTGGGCATGGTTCAGGGGCAGCGAGTGTGCGACCACGTCGTCCGCCGTCCACCTCCAGACCGCGGCGAGGCCGTCGATGTCGGCGGTGAGCGCCCGGCGGCTGATCACCGCGCCCTTCGGCGGCCCGGTGGTCCCCGAGGTGTAGAGGATCAGCCCCGGCTCCTCGGGGTCGGGCTCGGCGAAGGTCGCCGCCGGCTCCGGTTCCTCCGCGTCGAGGGCGATGTCGAGGCGGGGCAGTGCGGCGAGGCTCGCGGGCAGCTCCACCGTGGCGGCGCAGGCAACCAGGTCCGGGCGGCAGTCGTCGACGACGTGCTCGATTTCGGCCTCGCTCGCCTTCGGGTTGATCGGGACCATCGTCGCCCCGGCCCGCAGGGTGGCGATCGCGGCGACGCAGGTCTCCAGGGTCGGGGCGGCCGGGATCGCCACCCGCGACCCGGACCGGATCGTCGCCGCCGGACCGCTCGAGGCCGCCGCCAAGGTCCGATAGTCGACGACGACGCCGTCGCCGATCAACGCCGGCCTCTCGGTCGGCGCGTCGATGAACGGCAGGAGTGGGGTGGTGCTCATCTCATAGAAGTATCTGGTGTGGCAGCGGCAACTGCCAGTCGAGGCCCCGGTCCTCGAAGCCGAGGCGCTCGTACCAGCGGTGCGCCTCGACCCGTCGGTGCCCGCACTCCAGTCGCAGGAGGTGACATCCGGCGTCGCCCGCCCGCGCCGCGACCGCGGCGACCAGGGCGCTGCCGACACCCTTCGAGCGCCCTTCCTCGGTGACGATCAGGTCGAGCAGCCGCGCCTCCGTCGTCCGGTGCCCGAGCCGCGGCATCACCATCAGGCAGGCGAGGCCGGCCGCCTCGCCGTCGAGCTCCGCGATCAGCACCTCGGTGTCGTCGCGCCCGAGCACCTCCGCGGCCTGACGACGGTGCTCGTCGTCGGGCTCCGAGCATGGCCGGCCGAGCTCCGCGAGCAACGCGAGCACGGTCTCCAGATCGCCGGCGTGGGCGGTGCGGACGTTCGCTGTAGGCACCGTGGGATATGATATATCTTCCGCGTGGAGAGACGCTGTCCGCGGCCTCCCTTGAAAGGAAAGGAAAGGATGTCTGTATCACCAGATAGCACCGTGCTCGAGGTAGTGGACGTCGCCGACGCGATCGCGCTCACCCAGGAGATCGTGCGCGTGCCGAGCGTCTGCGGGGAAGAGGCCGAGCTCTCCGACGCGCTGACGGCGCGGATGAAGACGATGGGCTACGACGAGGTCTTCCAGCAGGAGGCGCTGCCGGGCCGCAAGAACGTCATCGGCATCGTCGACAGCGGTCGACCGGGGCCGACGATCGTGCTCACCGGACACATCGACACCAAGCCCGTCTGCGTCGGCTGGGACGAGGACCCGTACTCCGGCCGCCTCGACGGCGACCGTCTCTACGGCCACGCCGTGATGGACATGAAGGCCGGGATCGCCGGCGTCGTCGCTGCGGGGGACGCGCTCTCCCGCTGCAAGGACCAGTGGCGCGGCAAGGTGATGGTCGTCGGCGTCGTCGACCACATGGGGGACCAGATCGGCGCGATCAAGTTCTTCGACGAGTACCAGGCCGACTACTGCCTGCTCGCCGAGCTCACCGACAACGACATCTACCTCGGCCACCGCGGTCGCCTCTACTGGGACGTCACCTGTTACGGCCATGCCGCCCACACCTGCCGGCGCCACGACGCGATCAACTCGATCGCCCTGGCCGTGCCGGTGATCGAGGAGGTCGAGGCCCTGCGCTGGGAACCGGAGGGGGTCCCGGACTGGATCACCGAGCTGGTCGGGCCGGAGCTCTTCACCGCCGTCGGCCGCATCTACGGCGGCCTGCCGCCCGGCGGCCCGTCGATGATCCCGGACGAGACCGTGCTGCGGATCGATTCCCGCCCGCACCCCGGCATCGAGGCCGAGACGGTGCGCGAGTACCTGCAGGCGGCGATCGACCGGGCCGCGGCGAAGCGCCCCGACGGCCGCTACGAGATGGTCCTCGCCGACCGCAAAGACTCGTACCTGATCGAGCGCGACCACCCGCTGGTCGAGTCCCTCGACGCGGCCTTCCAGCAGGTCACCGGCAAGGCACCGCGCTACGCCGCCGGCTCCTGGCTGGCCGACACGGCGAGCTTCGGCAAGCAGGTGCCGACGGTCATCTTCGGCCCCGGGCACGACCCGGTCTACACGCCGAACGAGTGGCTGGACACCGGCGACATCCGCGAGGCGGCGCTGGTCAACACCGCGATGACGATCATCCTGTCCAACCGGGATCAGTAGGTGGCGGCACCGCTCGACGGGATCGACGGGCTGCGGCGTCTGGCGAGCGTCTGCGCCGGGATCCGGCCCGAAGAGCGGTGCCTGCTGGTCACCGACAGCCGCGCCGACCAGACCGTGGTCGACGCCATGTCGGTGGTGCTGCGGACCCTTGGCGCCGAGGTGACGACGATCACCTCGGCGCCGGTCGAGCTGCCCGGCGACGAGCCGTCGGCAGCCGTCCGCGGGGCGATGGGGGAGCCGGAGGTCGACGTGATCTTCGAGCTGACCTCGATCTTCGCCGGCTCCAGTCAGGCCCGCCGAGATGCCTGCGCCCGCGGCGCCCGCTACGTCACCGTGCCGGGGCTCTCCTGGCGGACGCTGCGCCCCGGCGGCCCCTTCGAGGCCGACTTCGGCGCCCTCGGCGAGTACGCGCAGCGGCTCGGCGAGCGCTTCGACGCGGCCTCCGAGTTCCACCTCGTCAGCGCGATCGGGACGGACCTGCGGGGGAGCTTCGAGGGCCGCGTCGGGCGGCCGCTGTGGGGGATCGTCGACCAGCCCGGCGGCTACGGCGCCCCACCCGACATCGAGGTCGGCGCCGCCCCGGTCGAAGGCACCGCGGAAGGGACCGTCGTCGTCGACGGCTCGCTCCTCTTCCTCAGCGACGACCAGCTGCCGGCGCCGGTGACCCTGAGCTTCGCCGGCGGCGAGCTGACCGACGTCACCGGGCCGCAGGCCTACCTCCTCGTCGACGCGCTGGAGAGCGCCGCCGACGACCGGATGACGAACCTGGCCGAGGTCTCGATCGGCCTGAACCCCTTCTCCCGCCCCGGCGGCTCGGCGCTCGAGCTGGAGGGGATCGTCGGCGGCGCCCACGTCGCGCTCGGCAACAACGTCGCCTACGGTGGGTCGGTCGCCGCCCGATCCCACATCGACTGCGCCATGTTGGCGGCCGAGCTGCGCCTCGACGGCGAGCCGGTCGATCCGGCCTGGGCCGCCACGTGAGCCTGGTCGACGACCTCGTCGCGATCGCCTCGGTCCCGGCGCCGACCTTCGCCGAGGAGGCGCGGATCGACTGGCTCGAGCATCGGCTGGCGGAGCTGCCGGGACGCCGGCGCCGCGACGCGGCGGGGAACCTGATCTGGGAGTGGGGGGAGGGACGGCCGCGCGTCCTCCTCGCCGCCCACGTCGACACCGTGTTCCCCGCCGACACCGGGCTGCGCTTCGAGCGCGACGGCTCCGACCTGGTCGGCCCCGGCGTCGGCGACAACGCGGCGGCCGTCGCGGTCGCGATCGACGTCGTCGGCGACCTTCTGCGCGAAGGCCTCGGCGGCCCCGGTGCGGTCGCCTTCACGGTCGGCGAGGAGGGGCTCGGCAACCTCCGCGGCGCGACCGCGGCGTGCGCGGAGCTGCGCCCGGATGCCTTCATCGCGCTCGAGGGCCACATGCTCGACCACGTCTACGTCGACTCGGTGGGCAGCCTGCGCGCCCGACTGACGGTCACCGCGCCGGGCGGCCATTCGTGGGAGGACCGCGGCGCCCCCAGCGCGATCCACGAGATCTTCCGCCTCGCCGCGGGGCTGCTGGACCAGAGCACCGAGGCCGCCCCGGTCAACGTCGGCACGGTCGCGGGCGGCCGGTCGGTGAACACGATCGCCGACCGCGCCGAGCTGGTGGTCGAGCGCCGGGCGATCGACCAGGCGGAGCTCGATCGCTTTGCGGCCGGCCTCGGGGAGCTTGCGCCGGCGCCGGGCTGCGATCTCGAGGTGGAGCTCCTCGGCCGGCGCCCCGGCGGCTCACTCGACCGCGACTCGGAGCTCTACCGGGTGGCGACCGAGGCCCACGCCGGGCTCGGCCTGGCATCGGAGCCGGGCGCCGCCTCGACCGACGCCAACGCCGCCTGCGCGCTCGGCGTGCCCGCGCTCTGCCTCGGAGTGTCGCGTGGCTCCGGCATGCACAGCCTCGACGAGCGGATCGACCTCGACACCTTGCCGACCGGCGTCGCCCAACTGCGGGCAGTGCTCAGCCGCCTGCTCGGCACGACCGACACCCCGACCACCGCCGCCCACCCGGGCGGCCGATGAAGGAGAGATCGATGCGTTACGGCGTGACCCTGCAGGGAGTTCTCCCCCCGAACGAGTTCGCCGAATGGGCGAAGCGGATCGAGGACCTCGGCTTCGACAACCTCTGGATCACCGATTCCTCGCTGCACGCCGGCGACATCTACGTCCACATGACGGCGGCGCTCCTGGCGACCTCGCGCCTCACCGTCGGTTCGGCGGTGACGAACCCGCTCACCCGTCACGCCGGGATCACCGCCAACGCTTTCCGCTCCCTGAGCCTGCTGGCCCCCGGCCGCGTGAACTGCGGCATCGGCGTCGGCGACCGCCCCCTGCTCGAGTTCGACATGAAGGTGGCGAAGGTCCAGAACATGACCGAGACGATCGAGGCCCTGCGCCGCCTCTGGGCGGGAGAGAAGATCGACGGCAAGTTCGGCTCCAGCCGCTTCAAGGGCGCCGAGCTCCTCTCCCCGGTGGAGAACGAGATCCCCGTCTACATCTCCGCCAGCGGCCCCAAGACCCTGACCGCGACCGGCCGCGTCGCCGACGGCGTCATCCTCCTCGCCGGCCTCTTCCCGGAGGCGATCTCCTTCGCCAACGAACGGATCGAGGAGGGCCGTGCCGACAGCAGTCGTCCCAGCTTCGACCGCACGGCCTTCCTCTACGGCGCGATCGACGACGACCGCGACTACGCGATCAACGTTGCCCGCCCGATCGTCGCCTGGTTCCCCCAGACCGCTCCCGCTCATGCCCGCCTCGCGGGGATGAGCGACGAGCTGATCGAGGAGGTCGTCAAGACCTACCAGGGCGGCGAGTTTCAGCACGCGGGCGCGGCCGCCAAGCTGATCTCCGACGACTTCGTCACCAAGGTGGCCTTCGCCGGCACTCCCGAGGACACGAAGGGAAAGGTCGAATGGCTGGAAGGACAAGGCCTCGATGCGCTGACGGTGTTCCCGTTGGGGGACAAGGAGACGCGCATGCGGACGATCGAGCACTTCGCGAAGGTGGCGATCGGAGGGTAGTAGGAGGCCAAGATATGAGATATGATCTTTCTGTGAGGAGTGAGGGAATCCGACGGGCCGAGGCGGAGCTGGCTGCGGCCTACGAGCGGTGGCGCGCCGCGGCCGCCGACCTGGAGACCGCCGAGACCGACTCCGGGATCGAGGTCGACGCCGTCTACGGGCCCGATCCGGCCGCCGCGGACCCGGGCGACTACCTCGAGAAGGTCGGCTATCCCGGCGAACCTCCCTACACCCGCGGGATCTATCCCTCGATGTACCGCGGTCGCCCGTGGACCATCCGGCTCTACTCCGGCTGGGGCACCGCCGAAGACACGAACGAGCGCTTCCGCTACCTGCTCGACCGGGGGCAGACCGGGCTCAGCGTCGCCCTCGACCTGCCGACGCAGATGGGGCTCGACTCCGACCACGAGCTGGCGCGGGCGGAGGTCGGGAAGGTGGGGGTGGCGGTCAGCTCGCTGGCCGACATGGAGACGATCTTCGACGGGATCCCGCTGGAGAAGATTTCCACCTCGTTCACGATCAACGCGACCGCGCCGATCCTGCTGGCGATGTACCAGGTGGTGGGGGAGCAGCAGGGGGTCGATCCGGCGCGGCTGCGCGGCACGGTGCAGAACGACATCTTGAAGGAGTACCTCGCGCGGAAGACCTACATCTATCCGCCGCGACCGTCGATGCGCCTGGCCACCGACGTGATCGAGTACTGCGCCGGGACACTGCCGAAATTCAACCCTATCAGCGTCTGCGGCTACCACGTGCGGCAGGCCGGGTCGGACGCCGTGCAGGAGATCGCGATCGCGATCTCCAACGGGCTCGCCTACGTGCAGTCGGTGGTCGACCGCG
>JAFDWD010000868.1 GCA_018268695.1 Actinomycetota bacterium | reverse complement strand
GATCGAGAGCCTCTGCTCCTACGCCACCGCGGTCGCCGTCCACGAGGACGGCAACATCTGCCTCGGCCAGGCGATCGAGGTCAGCATCCTGCGTCCGGTCAGCTCCGGCTACGCCGAATGCCGCGCGGTCGTCCGCCACCGCGGCCGCACCACCTGGGTCTGGGAGGCCGAGGTCCTCGACGACGAGGAACGGTTGTGCGCCCTGGCCAAGATGACCATGGCGATCAGGCCCGCCCCGAAGGACGCTCCGGACCTCTAGCCGCCGAAGCGGTTGGTGATCGGCAGGCGCCGGTCGCGGCCGAAGGCCTTGGGGGTGATGCGGATGCCGGGGGCGGCCTGGCGGCGCTTGTACTCGGCGCGGTCGACCAGACGGATCACCTCTTCGACGATCTCGGCGGGGAGCCCGGCGGCGATCATCTCGCCGCTGCCCTGGTCGCGCTCGACGTAGGCCTCGAGGATGCGATCGAGGAGGTCGTAGTCGGGCAGCGAATCGCTGTCGAGCTGGTCGGGGCGGAGCTCGGCCGAGGGCGGGCGCTCGATCACCGCGGCCGGGACCAGGTCGCGTCCGGCACGTTCGTTGCGACGTTCGACCAGCTGGTAGACGAGCGTCTTCGGCACGTCCTTGATCACCGCGAAGCCGCCGGCCATGTCGCCGTAGAGGGTCGCGTAGCCGACCGACATCTCGCTCTTGTTGCCGGTGGTGAGAACCAGCCAGCCGCGACGATTGGAGAGCGCCATCATCAGGTTGCCGAGGATCCGCGCCTGGATGTTCTCGGCGGCCAACCCGTCGAGCACGTCGCCGAGTGCCGCCGCGTAACCGTCCATCATCGGCTCGATCGGGAAGTCGAGCAGCTCGGTGCCCAGATTGCGGGCGATCTGGCGGGCGTCGTCCTGGGTCTCGTCGCTCGAATGGGGCGAGGGCATGACGACCAGTGAGACCCGCTCGGGGCCGAGCGCGTCGACCGCGAGCATCGCCACCAGGGCCGAGTCGATGCCCCCGGAGATCCCCAGGCCGACGTGGCGGAAGCCGTTCTTTTCGACGTAGTCGCGGAGGCCGAGCTCGAGCGCCCCGTAGACCTCGTCGATGTCCGACAGCGGCTCGGCCAGCGGGACCGGCGCGCCGTCCTCCGCCGGGACGTCGACGACCACGAGGTCCTCCTCGAACTGGGCCGCCCGGGCCAGCACGCTCCCGTCGGGCCCCAGGAGGAAGCTCTGCCCGTCGAAGACGAGTTCGTCCTGGCCGCCGACGAGGTTGACGAAGGCGAAGTAGGCGTCGTATTCGCGCGCCCGCTCGCCGAACAACTCTTCGCGCTCGCCGCCCTTGCCGCGGTGATAGGGGGAGCCGGAGGGGTTGGCGACGATCCGCGCGCCCGCGTCGGCTGCCGCCTGTCCGGGG
>JAFDWD010000867.1 GCA_018268695.1 Actinomycetota bacterium | reverse complement strand
TCGACGCTGAACGAGGCGCCGGTCACCGGCGAGTCGATCCCGGTCGAGAAGGGACCCGGCCAGGAGGTCTTCGCCGGCACCGTCAACGGCGAGCGGGCGCTGGAGGCAGAGGTCACGCGCGCCTACGCCGACAACACGTTGCAGCGCATCGTGCACATGGTGGAGGAGGCACAGAGCCAGAAGTCGAGCGCGCAGCGCTTCGTCGACCGCTTCGCCACCCGCTACAGCCCGGCGGTGCTCGGCGGCGCGGTGCTCGT
Organism: Actinomycetota bacterium; assembly: GCA_018268695.1. Next base: position 2,242 of record JAFDWD010000867.1, on the reverse strand, counting down.
CGCCCTGGTCCCGCCGCTGCTCGGCGGGAATTGGGAAGAGTGGGCGCTGCGAGCCGTCACCGTGCTCGTCGCGGGCGCACCCTGCGCCCTGGTGATGTCGGTTCCCGTCGCCGCGGCCGCGGCGATCACCCGCGCCGGTCGCGAGGGCATCCTGATCAAGGGTGGCCTCCAACTCGAAGCGCTGGGACGAATCCAGGCGGTTTGCTTCGACAAGACCGGCACCCTGACCAAGGGCAGTCCCGAGGTCACCGATTTCATTGCTCTGGCCGGCGAGGAGACATATGCCCTGCGGCTGGCGGTGGCGGTCGAGGCCCGCTCGGAGCATCCGCTGGCCAAGGCGGTGGTTGCCTATGCACGGGAGCGTGGGGTCGACCCGCCCCCGGCAGATGACTTCGAGGCACTGGTCGGCCACGGGGCAAGCGCCCGGGTCGAGGGACGCGATGTCTGGGTCGGGAGCCCGCAGTTGGTCGCGCAGCGGGCCTCCGGCGCAGCGCCGCCGCAGGCCCAAGCTCTCCAAGACGACGGCAAGACCGTGGTCTTCGTCGGCGAGGGCGAGCGGCTGCTGGCACTGCTGGCCCTGCGCGACCAGGCCCGCCCGGAAGTCGCGACCGCAATCGCAGAGCTGCGGGGCCTGGGCGTCCGCCACATCTCGATGCTCACCGGCGACAACGAGCGCACCGCCCGCGCCATCGCCCGACAGGCCGGCCTGGACGACGTCAGCGCCGAACTCAAACCCGACGACAAGGTCCGGGCGGTCGAGGCCCTGCGCGAGCGTCACGGCGCCGTCGCGATGGTCGGGGACGGAATCAACGATGCACCGGCGCTCGCCGGCGCCGACGTGGGCATTGCGATGGGAACCGGGGGCACCGACGCCGCCATCGAGGCGGCCGACGTGGCGCTGATGGCAGATGACCTGCGCAAGGTCGCGGAGGCGCTGCGCCTCGGTCGCCGGGCGACGCGGATCTCGCGCCAGAACCTGCTCTTCAGCGTGGTGCTGCTGACGCTGCTGATCCCGAGCGCGGTTGTCGGGCTGCTGACGGTCGTCGTGGCGGTGGCCATCCATGAGGCAGCCGAGTTGCTGGCTGTGGGCAACGGCGTGCGGGCAGCCCGTGGACCGGCCCGGCCGGTCGCATCGACGTGACCAACGGGCTATTGCCTGGGGGCACGCTCCCGCTCAGGGTGCGCGGGGCCGATGTCTTCTTTCCCGACCTCCTTCGGGCAGGGGAAGGCCTGGCTGTCATGGCCGAGAGGGAAGACCCTGGCTCGCCCCGCCAGGCCGAGCGCCTGGTTCCGTCGGCATTGCACGCATGCCCTGCCGCCTCGAGGCTGCAAGCGAGATGATGCTGAGCGCCAGCGCGAAGAGCCATGCTCGGTCGCTTCGCGTGGGTCTTGCACTCATCGGCGTGGCCGGCGCCGCGCTGGCGATCGACGCGAGCACCAAGTCGGCTGCCGGCGCAAGTCTCGACCCCGGCGAGCGCAGTCAGATCCTCCCCGGCTTGGCGATGGTGCATGCCGAAAACTCGGGGGCGGCCTTCGGACTACTCGCCGGCGGGGGCACCTGGCTGCTGCCGGCGATCAGCGCTCTGGCGATCGTCGCCGGCATCGTGATCTTGTCCCGCCGGCGGCTGCTCGTCTCGATCCCCGGCGCCCTGGCAATGGGGGGCGCGGTCGGCAACCTGGTCGATCGTTTCGGTGATTCCCGTGTCACCGACTGGCTCGAACTGCCGAACTGGCCTCCCTTCAACCTCGCCGATGTCTCAATCGTCGTTGGAATCGCCCTGGTTGCAATGCAGCTGCTCGGGCGAACGGGAACCCGCGAGACTCAATTCGATTAGGGTATCCGAATTAGGTATCCCTAATTCGGATCTAATCCTCCAGGAGGTTTCGTGGGCTCTCGAATCTACCGACAGATCTTTGCTGCTCTTTGCCTGGGATCTCTCGCTGCCCTGCTCTTCGCCGGATGCGGCGGGTCCTCGTCGGACTCGGACGCTTCGCTGACCCTCTACAGCGCCCAGCACGAACCGATGACCGAAGCACTGGCCCAGGGCTTCGAAGAGGGGAACGGCGCCAAGGTCCAGATTCGCTACGGCGAGGACGAGGGGCTCGCGAGTCAGATCGAGCAGGAGGGCGACGCCTCGCCCGCAGACGTCGTCCTGACCGAGAACACGCCGCCGCTGGAAGCGCTGGCCGAGAACGGCCTGTTGGCCAAGGTCGAACCTTCGACCCTCGCCGAAGTCCCCTC
>JAFDWD010000866.1 GCA_018268695.1 Actinomycetota bacterium | reverse complement strand
CCTGGTGTGGTCAAAGTCGACAGCGCGTTCCGGGAGGCGACATGTGCGAGGCGCCCCCACGCCGCTTCAGGCCACGAAGCGCATCCGGGGGTCGGGGTGCGGGTGCGAGCGCAGCAACGCCTGGGTGTACTCGTGCTTCGGATTCGCGAAGACGTCCTTCGTCAGGCCCGCCTCGACGATCCGACCTTTCTGCATCACGGCGATGCGGTCGGCTACCTCGGCGATCACCGCGAGCTGGTGGGAGATGAAGAGGATCGCGACGCCGAGCTCCTCGCGCAGGTCGAGGAAGAGGTTCAGGAGCTGGGCCTGGACGGAGACGTCGAGGGCGGAGACCGCCTCGTCGGCGATGATCATCTCCGGGTCGACGGCGAGGGCGCGGGCGATCGAGACGCGCTGGCGCTGGCCGCCGGAGAGCTCTCCCGGCTTGCGCGGCGCGAAGCGGTCCGAAAGCTGCACCAGCCCCAGCAGCCGCGAGACGAACGCGTCCTCGTCCTCCGACCCCGGCCGGTTGTGGACCTTGCCCGCTTCGTGGAGCGCCGCCCCGACCGTCATCCGCGGGTTGAGCGAGGCGTAGGGGTCCTGGAAGACCATCTGCATCCGCCGCCGCAACTCGCGCAGCTCGGCGCCCTTGTGGTCGCGGATGTTGATGCCGTCGACCTTGATCTCGCCGCCGTCCGGCTCGATCAGCCGGATCAGGCAGCGGGCCATCGTCGTCTTGCCGGAGCCGGAGCCGCCCGCGATGCCGAGGATCTCCCCGCGGTCGAGGGCGAAGCTGACGTCGTCGACAGCGCGGTGCGGGTCCAGCTTCGTGCGCGCGACGCGCTCGGCGAGAGACCGGCGTACGCCAAATTCCTTCACCAGGTGCTCGACCTCGAGCAGTTGGGCCTTCTCGCCACCGAGATCGCTCATGCCTCCAGCCTCTCGGTCGGCGAGCTCGCCTTCGCGAAGGGGCGCACCGGACAGGCGGAGTCGTGCGCCGGGCCGACCTCCTCCAGCTTCATCGAGATCGACTCGCAACCGGGGCGGGCGAACTCGCAGCGTGGCGCGAAGACACAGCCGGGGATCACGTCGGAGAGCTCCGGCGGGTGCCCGGCGAGGGCGGCCCGGCGCTGCACGTTGCCGGCGGAGTCGAGCTCCGGCACCGAGTTCAAGAGCGCCTTGGTGTACGGGTGTTCGGGTTCGTGGTAGATGGTCTCCACCGGCCCGGTCTCGACGATATGGCCGCCGTACATCACCGCCACCCGGTCGCAGGCCTGGGCGATCACGCCGAAATCGTGGGACACCAGCAGCATGGCCATCCCCTGCTCCGCCCGCATCTGCCCGAGCAGCTTCAGGATCTGCGCCTGCGTGGTCACGTCCAGCGCCGTGGTCGGCTCGTCGGCCAACATCAGCCGCGGGGACGACGCGGTCGCGATCGCGATCATCACCCGCTGGCACATCCCGCCGGAGAGCTCGTGCGGGTAGGCGCGATAGCGGTGCTCGGGGTCCTCGATGCCGACCCGCTCGAGCAGCGCCAGGGACTCCTCCTTGGCCGCTCCCTTCGACATCCCGCGGTTCACCTTCAGGGTTTCCGCGATCTGCGCGCCGACCCGCAGGGTCGGGTTCAACGACCCGAACGGGTTCTGGTAGATCATCCCGATCGAGTGGGCGCGGAGGTCGCGCAGCTTCGCGGTCGAGAGGCCGAGCACGTCGGTGCCGTCGAAGCGGACCGAGCCGCCGGCGATAGATCCCGGCTCGGGGATCATCCGCATCACCGCGCGGCAGGTGAGGCTCTTGCCCGAGCCCGACTCGCCGACCAGCCCGACGACTTCGCCCTCCTCGAGCGCCAGGTCGACGCCTTTGACGGCGGCCAACGGCCCGTCGGAGCCGGGGAACTCGACCCGCAGCGCCTCGATCTCCAGCAGGCTCACGGCTCACCCCTGCGGAGGCCGCGGTCGGAGTACCCCTCGCCGATCAGCCCGACGCCGACACCGAAGAGCACCAGCACCAGCCCCGGCAGCGTGGCGATCCACCAGGCGGTCAAGAGGTAGCTCTGGCCTTCGGCGATGATCCCGCCGAGCTCGGCCGTCGGCGGCTGGACCCCGAAGCCGAGGTAGGAGAGGCCGGAGAGCAGGATCAGGTTGCCGACCAGGTCGATGGTCGTGTAGACGAGGCAGGGCCGGATCACGTTCGGCAGGCCGTGCTTCACGATCGCCCGCGTTTTCGAGTACCCGAGCGCGGTCGTCGCCATCATGAAGGGCTGCTCGCGGATGACCAGCATCTCGGCTCGCGCGAGCCGCGCGTAGAGGGCCCAGGCAGCGAGCGGCACCGCGATCAGGAAGCCCTCGACCCCGGGGCCGACGATCGCCACGAAGGCGATCGCCAGGACGATGAACGGGAAGGAGATCATGATGTCGGCGAGGCGGCTGACGATCATGTCGACCCAGCCGCCGAAGTAGCCCGCGAGCGCCCCGGCGAGCACCGCGAAGGGCAGCGGCACGTAGGTGACCAGCAGCACCAGCCCGATGTCCAGGCGCAGCCCGTAGAGCGTGCGGGTGAAGACGTCGCGGCCGGTGTCGTCGGTCCCGAACAGGTGCTGGGACGAGGGCGAGGAGAGCAGCGCGAAGGGGTCGAGTTCATTCGGGCCATAGGGGGCGATCAACGGCGCGAAGAGAGCGGCGAGGGCGAGGATGCCGACGATGCCGGCACCGACCTTGACCGAGGTCGGCCAGCGCTTGATCCGCCCGAGGATCGAGCGCCTCGGGCGTGCCGCCGCCGGAGCGACTTCGATCGGGGTGGCGGGGGTCGCGCTCATCCGCGTCCTCCCAGTCGGATCCGCGGGTCGAGCCAGGCGTAGAGGACGTCGGTGAAGAAGCCGATCACGACGACCACCGCGCCGCTCAGGAAGACCAGGGTCTGGACCAGTTTGTAGTCGCGTTTGGCGACCCCCTGGACGAGCAGGGTCCCGGCGCCCGGGATCTGGAAGACGTTTTCGACCAGGACCAGCAGGCCGACGAAGAAGCCGAAGAGCGAGGCGAGGATCGTGATCACGCCGATGATCGAGTTGCGCATCGCGTGTTTACCGACCACCCGCAGCTCACCGAAACCGCGCGCCCGCACCGCCTCGATGTAGTCGCTCTGCAGCACCGTGACCAGGTTCGCACGCAGGTTGCGGACGATGACCACCAGCAGGCCGAGGCCGATCGTCAGCGCCGGCAGGGTGAGCGTGCGGAGGATCCCGGAGATCCCCGTTTCGTAGCCCGAGACCGGGAACAGCTTCAGCTCGAGGCCGAGCAGCAGGGCCAGCATCAGGCCCAGCCAGAAGGGCGGCATGGCGAAGGTGAAGGTGGTGAGGACGCGGATCGCGTTGTCGACCACGCCGCCCTGGCGGACCGCCGCGACGACCGCCAGCGGCACACCGATGACGAGCGCGATCAGGATCCCGTAGACAAGGAGGAGAGCGGTCGGACCGATTCGATCGCCGATCAGTTCGGCGACGCCGGTGCTGAAGGCGGTCGACTGCCCGAAGTTGAAGGTGACGATGTTCCCCAGGTAGAGCCAGAACTGCTCGGGCCAGGACTTGTCGAGCCCCCACTGCTTGTGCAGGTGTTCGACCGCTTCCGGGGTCGCGTGGACGCCGAGCTGGATCTTGGCCGGGTCGCCCGGGACCGCGTGGATGATCAGGAAGGACAGGAACGCGATCCCGAGCAGGACCACGATGCTGACCATCAGTCGTTTGACTAGATAAGTGAGCATCGTGGTCCTCGGGTCGTTCCGTTACCTGGGCGGGTCCCCTAGGAGGACTTGCCCGCCATCCAGGTTTCCTGCAGCTGGTCGACACCCATGCCGTTGGCCTTGGTGCCACAGACGGTCGACTGGTGAGCGTTGATCAGCGGGAAATCCATCACGTTCAGCGAAGGCATTTCTTCGTTGAAGAGTTCCTGGATCTTTTTCCATTCCGCTTTGCGGGTCGTTTCATCCGTGTTGGAGATGAATTTTTCGACCAGCCCTTCGGCTTCCTTGTTCGTCCAGAACGATTTGAACGCGTCGAGTTCGGCCGCGGGGAGCGCGTAGAAGGACGCGTACTCGTCCGGAACCGGGACATCCGAGGAAGTGCCGACGAACGGGAACGTCATCTGGAATTCGCCTTCGAACCACTTTTCCGAGACGGCCGAAGATTCCAGTTCTTCCAGCTTCACGTTGACGCCGATGGCGCCCAGCTCCTGTTCGATCAGGAGCGCCATCTGCTTGAAGTAGTCGGAGCCCGCCGGGTACTGCAGGCTGACCGAGAACCCCTTGGCGTATTTCGATTTCGCCATTTCTTCCTTGGCTTTTTCGACGTTGAATTCGAACGGCGGCACTTCTTGGTCGGAAGCGTCGAGTTCGAAATTCATGAGCACGCTGTTCGGCACCGTGCCGGTCCCGCGGAACACCGTTTCGTTCAGCTGCTGACGGTTGATCGCCAGGCTGAGGGCGCGGCGCACGTGCGGGTCGGCCAGGGCCGGGACCGCTTTGGTGTTGGTGATCAGCAGCACCGCCTGCGGCAGTTCGACCTCCTGGACCGAGAGGCTCTTTTCGCCCTGCAGCGATTCGACCTGAGAGAAGGGGATGCCGTCGGCGATCTGCGCTTCACCAGATTTCAGGGCGAGCACACGGGTGTTCGAGTTGGGGACGAAATTCCACCGCATCGAGTCGAGGTACGGTTTCCCCTTTTCGAAGTAGTAGGGATTTTTTTCGAACGTGATGTGGGAGCCACCGGCGAATTCCTTGACGATGAAGGGACCGGTGCCGACCGGGTGCTTCCAGTAGGCCGGGCCTTCGGCTTCCAGCTTCGCTTTGTCAACGATGAACGCCGGGAAGATCGCGATGTTGTAGAGGAACGCGGCGACCGGGTGTTCGAGTTTCACGACCACGGTGGAAGCGTTCGTCGCTTTGACGCTTTCCATGCCCGCCGCGACCCCGGCCAGCGAGATGTTCACTTCCGGATCGGCGAACTGTTCCAGGTTCCAGGCGATGTCTTCCGCGGTCAGCGGCGACCCGTCGGAGTATTTGAGGCCGGGACGGAGGTGGAACGTGTAGGTCAGGCCGTCTTTGGAGATGTCCCATTTTTCGGCCAGGGCAGGGACCACTTCGTCGGTCCCGTTCGGGTCGTTGCGGACGAGCGGCGAGAAGATCATTTCCTGGGCGAAGATGTCGCCGTTGCCGTTCTTGATTTCGCGCGGGTTCAGGGTGACGGTTTCCAGCTGGCGCGAGTAGACGAGCGAGCCGCCCGCCACCGGTTCTTCTTCACAGGCGGCGCTGACCGACTTCGACCCGCCTTCGCCTTCCTTGGCCACGGAGATGGTCCCGCCGCCGCCGCTGGAGCCACCACAGGCGCTCACCAGCAGCGCCAACAGGGCACCCATCGCTCCGATCAGTAAGAGCTTCCTCATCCTTCTCTCCTCCTCTTGTTCTTAACGAGCGGCGCTTGCAACAGCAGCGACACCAGCCTGGACCGCCACGAGGGCCTGGTCAAGGTCTCGTTCGTCCATTGCCGCGGAGACGAACCAGTTGTGCCGGGGATGGAGGTAGAGGCCGTGCTTCCCACACTCGGCCGCGAAGATGTCATTCCAGGTCCGATTCTCGTCGTCGGCCGGGAAGCGCGCGAAGGGCATCGTCGGCGGTCCGGTGACCGAGATCTCGAGGCCCTGCTCGGCGGCGGCCGCCGCCAGGCCCTCCTGGAACCTCGTGCCCCAGTCGCGCATCTTGCCGAGCGAGTCCTCGCGCTCCATCAGCTCGAGGGTGGCGAGGCCGGCCGCCATCGCGTCGCCGGTCCACCAGAAGGAGCCGGTGGCGAAGACCTTGGCGGCCGCTTCCCGCACCTCCTCCTTGCCGACCAGGGCGGAGAGGGCGAAGCCGTTGGCGATCGCCTTGCCCCAGGCGCTCATGTCGGGGGCGACGCCGAACTGGCGCCAGGCGGTGCCGAGCTCCAGCCGCATGCCGGTGCGCACCTCGTCGTGGATCAGCAGGCCGCCGTGCTCGTCGCACAGCTGCCGCACGCCGGTCGCGAACTCACGGGTCGGCGCTTCCTGGTCGAAGCCGCCCGCCGGCTGGCGGTAGGGCGAGACGATCAGCCCGGCGAGGTCGCCGGGATGCCGCTCGATCGCGGCGCGGACCGAGTCCGTGTCGTTGAAGTCGAAGTAGTCGAGGTTGGCGCGATCGCCGGGGACCGTCCCCTGCACGTCGGGATTGCACCAGGGCAGCGAGCCGTGGTAAGCGCCGTTGGCGACCAGCACGGTGCCGCGGCCGGTGTGGGCGCGCGCCAGCGTCACCGAGAGCGTGGTGACGTCGGCGCCGTTCTTCGCGAACAGCGCCCAGGCGCCCTCGTCGACCAGGGTCACGAGCTTCTCCGCCAGGTCGACCATCACCGGCGTGGCGCCGGGGCCGCAGTCGGCCTGGGCGTGCTGGCGGGCGACCGCCTCCTCGATCTCGGGACGCAGGTAGCCGACCACCTGCGGACCCCAGGCGCACATCATGTCGATGTACTCGTTGCCGTCGACGTCCCAGAAGCGGGAGCCCTCGGCGCGGGCGATGAAGTGGGGCGAACCGGGCCAGTTCACCTGCGGGGAGAAGTGGCCGGCGACGCCGCGCGGCAGCGCTTTAGAGGCGCGTTCGTCGAGCTCGATCCCCGCCTGTCCCTGAAAGGTAGTCGTCATTACGGGATCTTAAACAGACGTACGAAATAGAATCAAGGTCTTATTTCAGACGTACGTATAAAATCGCGCGGCGCCGTCTATCCAGCCGGCGCACCGGGAACAGGTCGACCGCAGAGAGGATCAGTTTGTGACCACTCCACTTGATGTGGGCCACGCGGGACAGGTCCAGGAAGTCCGTGATCGCGCCGCGATCGTCCGCCGTGAGACCGTGCGCCTGGTCGGCGTCGCCGGCTCCGGGCACTACTCCAGCGTCTTCTCCTGCGCCGAGCTGATGGGCGCCCTCTACTCCGGCGTGATGAGGATCGCCGAGGACCCCGAGTGGCCCGAGCGCGACCGGCTGATCCTCTCCAAGGGCCACGTCGCGATCGGCCTCTACCCCCTCCTCGCCGAACGCGGCTACTTCCCCGAGGAATGGCTCGACTCCTACACCCGCCTCGGCAGCCCGCTCGGCGACCACCCCGACATGCGCCTGATCCCCGGGGTCGACTTCTCCTCCGGCTCGCTCGGGCACGGCCTCTCGGTCGGCGTCGGGATGGCGAAGGCGGCACGCATGCGCGGCTACGACGAGACCCGCGTCTGGGTGCTGCTCGGCGACCAGGAGCTGAACGAGGGCCAGATCTGGGAAGCGGCCGGCTCGGCCTCCCACTTCGGCCTCGGCAACGTCGTCGCGATCGTCGACGCCAACCAGATGGGGCTCGACGGGATGGTCGAGGAGACGATGTCGGTCGAGCCGATCGGCGGGCGCTTCGAAGCCTTCGGCTGGGACGTGGTCGAGATCGACGGGCACGACCCGGAGGCGATCCTCGCCACCGCCGCGGCCCTGCCGCCCGCCACCGGTGACAAGCCCCAGTGCATCGTCGCCCGCACCGTCAAGGGGAAAGGCGTCTCTTATATGGAGCTCTCGAGGACCTGGCACATCGGCTATCTGACGCCGGAGGACTCGGCCGCCGCGACCAAGGAGATCGATCAACGTGGCTGAGGTCGAGCGGACCGGTGCCGACGCCGGCATCGAGGTTGCCCCGCCGCCCGGCAAGGGCAGCTGGGACCTGGCCGGGATGGCGCAGCTGTCGCAGTCGTTCGTCGCCGGCAAGGTGATCGCCGCGATGGCCGACGAGGACCCCGACATCGTCGTCATCACCGCCGACATGAAGTTCTCCAACATGACGGTGGACTTCGAGCGCGCCCATCCGGACCGCTTCGTCAACGTCGGCATCTCCGAGCAGCACATGGTCTCGATGGCGGCCGGGATGGCGAGCGTCGGGATGAAGCCCTACATCGGCGCCTTCGCCCCCTTCGTCGGCCTACTGGGCGGCGAGCAGATCCGCACCGATCTCGCCTACCCGGGGCTGCCGGTGCGGATCCTCGCCCACCACGCCGGGATCGCGATCGGCTTCTACGGGACCTCCCATCACGCGACCGAGGACCTCGGCCTGATGCGCTCGATCGCCAACATGACCGTGGTCTGTCCCTGCGACGCGACCGCCACCGAGGCGGCGCTGCGCCAGACGGCCGACCTGCCGGGACCCGTCTACTTCCGGCTCGGCCGGGGCCGCGACGAGGACGTCTACAGCGGCCGGCCCGGCGACTGGCGCTTCGGCGACGCGACCGTGCTCCGCGAAGGCGGCGACCTGACCATCGTCGCCAACGGGGTCACCGTGGCGCCGGCGCTGGTCGCGGCCGAGCGGCTGGCGGCCGACTGGGTCGAGGCGACGGTCATCGACGCCCACACCGTGCGGCCCTTCGACGGCCCCGGCGCGACGATCGCCGAGCACGCCGGCCGCAGCGGCCGCCTGCTGGTCGCCGAGGAGCACAACGTGGTCGGCGGCGTCGCCAGCGCCTGCGCCGAAGCGCTGGTCGAGCACGGCCTCGCCGGGGTGAAGCTGGCGCGGATCGGCATGCCAGCCGACGAGTACTCGCTGATCGGCCCCCCGACCCACCTCTATCGCCACTACGGCATGGACGCCGACGGCATCGAGGCGAAGGCGCGCGAGCTCCTCGCCGACTGAAAGGAGAAACGTGAAGCGACTGGAGCAAGCGAAGCTCGAGGTGATCGAGTACGCCAATCGGATGCTCACCGAGGGCCTCGTGAAGGGGACCTCGGGGAACGTCAGCGTGCGGGTCGGCGATCAGGTCGCGATCACGCCGGGCAGCGTCCCGTACCCGGAGATCACCCCCGACCTGGTCGCGATCGTCGACCTCGACGGCAATCACGTCGGCGGTGGGCGCCCCTCCTCCGAGACGCCGCTCCACACCCTCGTCTACCGCGAGACCGACGCCGAGGCGGTGGTCCACACGCACTCGATCTACGCGACGACGTTGGCCTGCACGGTGGACGAGCTGCCCGCCGTCCACTACATGATCCACGCCTTCGGCGGGGACACGGTCGAGGTCTCCGACTACGAGCGTTTCGGCTCCGACGAGCTGGCCGCCGCGGTCCACAAGGCGCTCGGCGACAAGCGCGGCGTGTTGCTACGAAACCACGGCGCCGTCGTCCACGGGCCGAGCCTCAGCCGCGCCTACGACCTGGCCGTCCTGCTCGAGTGGCTGTCGGAGCTCTACTGGCGCTCCTCGGTCTTCGGCGAGCCGCGGATCCTCAGCCACGAGCAGCTCGAGGAGGTCGCGACCGAGGCCGGTCGCCGCTCCTACGGCTACGCCCAGGAAGAAGGCAAGGCATGAAGTCGCCGAAGGTCGTCTGCCTCGGCGTCCACCTGCTCGACGTGCTGGTCCGCCACCCGACGGCGCCGGCGATCGAGCCCGGCTGGCAGCTCCTCGACGACCTGCGGATCACCGCCGCGGGCACCGCGGCCGGGCCGGCCGTCGACCTGGCGAAGCTCGGCGCGCAGCCGCTGGCGGTGGGCGTGATCGGCGCCGACTTCGAGGGCAACGTGGTCTGCGACCTGATGTCCGAGAACGGCGTCGACGTCGGCGGCATGGTGCGCGACGAGGGCGGCCCGACCCACGTCAGCCTGCTCTTCATCGGCCCCGACGGCGAGCGCAACCCGATCATGATCCGGCCGACCGGCGCCCGCCCGCTCCGCCTCGCCGACATCGACATGGACGTCGTCGCCGCAGCCGACGTGCTCCACGTCGGCGGTGCCGACCAGCTCGGCGAATTCGTCGACGAGGGCCTGACCCAGCTGATCGGCCACGCCCGCGCCAACGACACGATCGTCACCGTCGACGTCCTGGCGATGACCGACGAAGCGATGCGCGGTCGGCTCGCCCCGGCCCTGTCCCAGGCGCAGTTCTTCTTCCCCAACGAGGGCCAGCTCGCCGAAATGACCGGCACCGAGGACCCGGCCGAGGGCGTGGCACGCCTGCGCGACGAGATCGGGGTGGAGACCGTCATCGGCACCTTGGGCGGCGAGGGCAGCCTGATCCTCGGGCCCGGCGGCGAAGCGCGGGTGCCCGCCTTCGACATCGACGTCGTCGACACCACCGGCTGCGGCGACGCCTACGTGGCGGGCTTCATCGTCGCGACCGCGAGCGGCTGGGACGCCGAGGCGGCCGGCTGGTTCGGCGCCGCCGCCTCGGGCCTCGTCGCCGCCGGTCTCGGCTCGGACTCCGGCATCGTCGACCTCGCCTCCACCCTGGAGTTCATGGCAACCCAGGCGCCCGAGCGCGTCGCGGCGCTGGCGACCTCCGCCGCCGCCTAGTCCGGCGGCGGCGGCACGCGGCGTTCGCGCCGGCGCCGCTGCTTTTCCGGTTTCACCGGCAGGCCGAGGCGGGCGCAGCCGAGGGATTCGGCGTGGCTCAGGAGGTTGCGGTGGTGGCCGCGGAAGTCCCAGTAGCCCCGGCGCATTTCGTCGGCGAGCTCCCAGATGAAGGGGGTTGCCGCGCGGGGTTCGGCCGCCTCGCGGCGCAGGATCGGCCACTGGCGTGAGTCCGCCATCGCCCGTTCGGCTTCGGTCCGCGCGGCCGCGTCGCCGGTCCTCGATGCGGCGCCCCACTGGCGGAACCAGAGGCAGGCGACGGTGTTAACCACGGTGCCCCTCACCTGATCGCGCGAGGTCGTCAGGCCTTCGTTCGGAATCAGCGAAAGGTCGAAGGTCTTGGGCACCGCGACCCCTTTGAGCATCTCCTTCACGGTCCCTTCGAAGTCGGCGGCCTTCACGATCTTGGCGGGCATCGCTTCCAGCCAGGTCTGCGAGTCCACCTTGGTGATCCAGTCGAGCCGTTCCCTCATCGCGGCGAGGTTCGGGACCGCCGCCTGCATCCGCAGCAGGTAGCCGCCTTCGCTCCAGATCGCGACCATTTCCCGATCGCCCGGCCCGCCCTGGTTGACGAAGACTTCGGCGCGGGTGTCGACGACGGCGGTCGTTCCGGCGACCGGAAGCCGGACGAGGTGGCGGCCGTGCGGATGGACCCGGCGCCCGAGCCAGTGGATCGCGTAGGCGAGGCTTTCTTCGCGCAGATCGCGCCATCCGAGGTTGACCAGACGCTGGCGCTCGACGGCGGGTTGCAGCCCTTCGACGTGCTGCCCTTCTTCGATGTTGCCGTGGACGGTCATGCTGACCCTCGGGAGCGGCTTGCCGGTGATGAATTCCATCTGGCCTTCGGTGCCCTCGCGCCGCTTGTACTCGTCGAGGTTCTGGACCCGCCAGCCGGGGGCTTCGAGCAGCAGCAGCGGGGTCGATTCGGCGAAGCGGATCAGCTCGGCGCCGTAGGCGCGCGAGGAGCGCTGGGAGCCGGTGCCGACGAGGATGATCGCGAGGGCGATCGCCGCCGCCACGGCGACCGCCGCTCCCGCCAGCGCGAGGCGCGGCGGGCGGCGGCGCGGGGGGCGCGGCTCGTACGGCGCGCCCGCGGGCTCGTCCTCGACGGCGGCGAGCAGGTCGGTTTCCATCGCCTCGAAGTCGAGGCGCCCGAGCGCCTCGCGCTCCTCCCGCCCGAGCGGGTCGGCAGCGGCCAGCACTCTCTCGATCTCACGCGCGTTCATCCCAGACCCTCCATCTCGCGTTCCTCCATCAGCCAGCGCAACTTGCGCCGCGCCCGGTGCAGCCGGCTCCGCGCGGCGAGCGCCGAGACGCCAAGCACCCGCCCCGCCTCGCTCGGCGAGAGCCCCTCCCAGGAGACGAGCAGCAGCAGCTCCCGGTCCTCCTCGCCGAGCTCGCCGATCGCCCGCAGCACCTCGGCGGCCTCGCCGGCGGGGGCCGCGTGGGTGCTCAACTCGGTCCGCAGCGTCTCGGCCAGCCGCGCCCCCAGGCGGGTCCGCCGCCGCTCGGCCCGGTGCAGGTTGGCGAGCGTCAGCCGCGCCACCCCGTAGAGCCAGAGCCGCGCCCCGTCCCCCAGAGGCACCTCCCCCAGCCGCCGCCACGCGACGAGGAACGTCTCGGCCACCACGTCGGCCGCGTCCTCCCGATCCTCGACCCGCCGCAGCGCATAGGAGAGGATCGCCCGTCCCTCCTCGCGGTAGAGCTTGGCGAAGCGAACCTGCGCCAACTGTTGCCCGAGCGCCTCCATCTCGATCTGTCCACTACCCATCCATCTCCTATATGTCCTGCTCGCGCCTTGCGTTGCGCGCGGCGGTTAAAGTGCAGCGCGGGAGATATGACGGACGTCCGGCCTGAAACGCAAGAGAGAGCGCGGCTTGCCGCCGAGCTGGCTCCGCAGCTCTGCAACTGGGACCGCTGGAAGCCCGACGATGGGCTGGGGCTGCTGAACCTGGTCGACGAGGGAAAGCGGCTCGAGGCGCGCGAGGCGATCCGCAGCGGCGTCGCGATCTCCCTCGGCTTCGAGCTGCGGGACGGCGTGCCGCAGCCGGCCGGCTCGGGGCGCCTCAACCCCCAGCATCTGATGACCGAGCTGCCCACCCCGGCGGCGATCGAGGCGGGCGGGCCGGTCTTCGCCGACGACATGCTGATCATGGCCGTCCACGCCGCGACCCACTGGGACGCGCTCTCCCACTGCTTCCACGGCGGGGCGATGTACGGCGGCATCAGCGCCTTGGAGGTGACCGCGGCGGGCGCGCCCCACAACGACATTGTCCCGGCCGCCCGTCGGCTCGTCACCCGCGGCGTCCTCGCCGACGTCGCCCGCCACCGCGGCGTCGAGGTACTGCCGCCGGGCGAGGGCATCGGCGCCGACGAGCTGGCCGACACGCTCGCCGCGCAGGGCGTCGAGGTCCGCCCCGGCGACGCGCTCCTGATCCGCACCGGCCTCCTCGGCGCGACCAAGCGCTCCGGCGCCTGGACGGAGTTCGCCGAGCACGGCGACTTCTTCCCCACCACGCCCGGCGTCGCGGTCGACGCCCTGCCACTCCTCCATGAGCTCGGCGTCTGCGCGATCGCCTGCGACAACTGGGCGGTCGAGCAGCTCACCGGCGGCACCCCGTTCCTCCCCGTCCACGAGCTGGCGCTCGTCTACATGGGCATGCTGCTCGGCGAGAACTTCGAGCTCGACGCCCTCGCCGAGGCCTGCGCCGCCGCGGCCCAATGGGACTTCTTCCTGGCCGGCCAGCCCCTGCCGATCCTCGGCGGCGTCGGCGGTCCGGTCAATCCGATGGCCATCCTCTGACCGGACGGGGTCGGGGCACGAGGAAAGGGGCGCAAGGGCTTGCGGCAGCACGGCCGTCTCGTCCACGGTCCCCTGCACGCTTGTCTCGCATAGCGAGACAAGCGTGCAGGGGGCTGACTGTGGCCGTGGCCGAGACGGCCGGGGTATGTGAAGTGTTGGGGAAGTCCGACGCCGTTGCGGGTGATGCGCGGGAGATGTCGGGAACTCCACGCTTCCGTGCGTGAGAGCGTGGGAAGTCCTGACTTCCGTGCGTGTTGCACAACACCGGATTCAGCGCTGCGTGGATTGGCCACACCCTGGTGTGGTCAAAGTCGACAGCGGGTTCCGGGCCTCGGCGGGACCGCATGGACCCCCGGAGAAACACCGCACTCCCCCCCGTCCTGGGCGTCTCATGGAGGTCACAGCCTGCCAGGACCTCCATGAGACGCCCAGGGCACCGCAACTAGGACTGCCGCAACGGCCCTACGCCGCCGCCCCGACCTTCCCGTACTCGTAGAACCCCCGATTCGCCTTGCGGCCGATCCGGCCGGAGGCGACCATCCGCTTCAGGAGGGGCGGCGGGGCGTACTCGGTCTGCTTGAACTCCTCGTAGAGGGAGTCGCCTATCGCGTAGAGGACGTCGAGGCCGATGAAGTCGGCCAGGGTGAGCGGGCCCATCGGGTGGCCGCAGCCGAGCTTCATGCCTTCGTCGATGTCCTCGGGGGAGGCGAAGCCTTCTTCGAACATCCGCACAGCCGCCATCAGGTAGGGGACGAGCAGCATGTTGACGATGAAGCCGGAGCGGTCCTTGGTGACGATCGCACGCTTGCCAAGCCGCTCGGAGAACTCCTTTGCCGCCTCCTGGGTCTCCTCGGAGGTGTCGAGGGCGACGACGACCTCGATCAGGTTCATCACCGGCACCGGGCTGAAGAAATGAAGGCCGAGAACTCGGTCCGGACGAGGCAATCCCGCGGCCAGCTGGGCGATCGGGATCGAGGAGGTGTTGGAGGCGATCAGCGCGTCCTCGGAGACGATGCCCGCGACCTGGGCGAGGATGGCCGCCTTCAGGTCGGCGTTCTCGGGCACCGCCTCGACCACGAGATCGACGTCGGCGATGTCCTCCAGGTCGGTCGTGTAGCTGATCCGGTTGAGGATCTCCGCCGCGGCACCCTCGTCGACCTTGCCGCGCTCGACCGCCGCGCCGAGCGACTTCTCGATGCGCCTGCGAGCGCCGCCGATAGCCGTGTCGTCGATGTCTCGGACGATCACCGACAGGCCCGCGACGGCCGTCGACTCGGCGATTCCCGATCCCATCAGCCCGCCGCCGAGGATGGCGACCTTCTCGATGCTCATCCGTTCTCCTCAGATTGGTGGATTACAGATATTAGGAATACAACCTATCTGCTGCCGGTACAACGCGGCCCCCCGGTTCGAGGGGTCAGACGGCGAGCTTCAGGTCGTGGAAGACGAAGCCGTCGCGCTCGACCGTCTCGCCGTGCTCGACCGAGACCGGCGCCGAGAAGATCGGGCCGGCGGTGACGAAGCTGTGGAACTCGCCGTTCTCACCACAGGGATCGGCGCTCTCGGGGAGATCGCGGAGGAGGTCGGTGTCGAAGGCCCGGCCGCAGAAGGAGGCGTCGACCTGGCGCGGGTCGACGCAGACGAGGGTGGCCTCGAAGCCGGCGTCGATGAAGGTGCGGGCGAGCGGGCCGGTCTCGCGCCCCCAGACCGGGAACGACGCGCGCCGGCCGATCGCGCCGAGCCGCTCCTCGCGGTAGGCGCGGATGTCCTCGAGGAAGAGGTCGGCGAAGGCGAACTCCTCGACCTCGGCGAGCGGCGGGGAGTCGAGGGCGGCGGCCATCCGCTCCTCGTAGATCTCGTTCGTGCAGACCGCGGGGATGCCGACCTCGACCAGGGGCACGCCGACCGCGGCGGCCTGGGCTTCGAGCAGCTCGCGGCGCACCGCGTGCATGCTGATCCGGTCGTAGTCCTCGGTCACGGTCGTCAGCAGGGCGACCGGCTCGACCCCTTCCCCGCGCATCGTCCAGAGCGCCAGCGCCGAGTCCTTGCCGCCGCTCCAAGACAGGGCGACCCCGCTCACGCCGTGTACTCCCGCAGGTAGTCGATCCCTACGATCGCCCGCGACCCGTACCAGGAGGTCATCTCGCCGTCGATCAGGCTGACCTTTGCGCCGGGGACGAGCTCTTCCACCTCGGCCACGTGGTGATCCTTGAAGTGGAAGGGCTCGGAGGAGAGCAGGACGCGATCGAAGTCGACCTCGGCGAGGTCCACCTGCGGGTAGCGCTCGTCGGTGCTCGCCGGGACCGTCGTCCAGTTGAAGAGCCCCAGGGTTCGTGAGATGTAGGTCTCGGGGGAGATCGTCATCCAGGGGTCCTTCCAGATCAGGTAGAGAACCTTCTCTTCGGAGCGGTCCTCGACGCGATCGAGCGCGGCTTCGAACTTCCCGCACAACACCTCGGCCTCCGCCTCACGGTCGAACTCCCGACCCATCTGTCGGTAGAGGTCGAGGTTGTCGCGCGGCGCCAGCGGATGGGTCACCACGACGTTCGGGATGAACTCTGCCAACGCTTCCGCATCCTCTTTCTTGTTCTCGTCCACATTGACGACGACGTGGGTGGGTTCGAGTTCGCGGATCTTGTCGAACTTCAGGTCCTTGGTCCCCCCAACCTTGGGAATCTCGCGCACGATCTCCCAGGGATGAATGCAGAAACCCGTCCGCCCGACGAGTCGGTCCGACAGGTCCAGATCACAGAGAAGCTCGGTGATGCTCGGAACGAGAGAAACGATCCTCATTCCGTCGAAGCTATCCGACTCACATATTGCGCCGGTACTCGCCGCCCACTTCATAGAGGGCGCCGGAGACCTGGCCGAGCGAGGCGAATTTGACCGCCTCCATCAGCGCCTCGAAGACGTTGCCACGCTCCCGCGCCACATCGCGCAGGCGGGCGAGCGCCTCCTCGCGACCCTCGGCCCCGAGCTCCTGGAAGCTCCGCGTCGCCGCGATCTGGTCGTCCTTCTCGGCGTCGGTCGAGCGCATCAGCTCGACCGTGTCGATCGCCTCGCCCTTGCCCTCCTCGGGCAGGTAGGTGTTGACGCCGATCAGCGGCAGCGTTCCGTCGTGCTTCAGCCGCTCGTAGTACATCGACTCTTCCTGGATCTTCCCGCGCTGGTACATCGTGTCCATCGCGCCGAGCACGCCACCGCGCTCGGAGATCCGCTCGAACTCCTCGTACACCGCGTCCTCGACCAGGTCGGTCAGCGCCTCGATCGCGAACGACCCCTGCCACGGGTTCTCGGTGAAGTTCAGCCCCAGCTCGCGGTTGATGATCAGCTGGATCGCCACCGCGCGCCGCACCGACTCCTCGGTCGGGGTCGTGATCGCCTCGTCGTAGGCGTTGGTGTGGAGGCTGTTGGTGTTGTCGAAGATCGCGTACATCGCCTGCAGCGTGGTGCGGATGTCGTTGAAGCTGATCTCCTGCGCGT
>JAFDWD010000865.1 GCA_018268695.1 Actinomycetota bacterium | reverse complement strand
GATTTCTCGCTGCGTTACACGCTGGTCGACGGCCAGGGGAACTTCGGCTCGATCGACGAAGACCCCGCTGCGGCGATGCGGTACACGGAGGCACGGATGGCGCGCATCGCCACCGATATGCTCCGCGACATCGACGCCGACACCGTCGACTTCGGTCCCAACTACGACGAAGAGAACCAGGAACCACTGGTCCTGCCGTCGCGTTTCCCGAACCTGCTGGTCAACGGCACCTCCGGCATCGCGGTCGGCATGGCGACCAACATCCCGCCACACAACCTGCGCGAGGTCTCCGCCGCGGTGATGGCCTACATCGACGATCCCGAGGTCGATCTCGACGGCCTGATGACCCACATCAAGGGCCCCGACTTCCCGGGCGGCGGCCTGATGAGCCGCGAGGGGATCCGCACCGCGTACGAGACCGGCCGCGGCAGCATCAAAGTCCGCGCCCGCGCCCACGTCGAGCCGCTGAAGGGGGGCAAGGAGGCGATCGTCGTCACCGAGCTGCCCTTCACGGTGAAGAAGCTCGGAGAAAACGGCCTGGTCGCGAAGATCGCCGACCTCGTCCGCAACAAAAAACTCGACGGCATCTCCGACCTCCGCGACGAGACCGACGAACGCGGCATGCGCCTCGTCATCGAGCTCAAACGGGGCGGCCCGCCGGCGAAAGTCGTCCTCAACAACCTCTACAAAAAAACCGCGATGCAGTCGACCTTCGGTGCCAACATGGTGGCGCTGGTCGACGGGGTGCCGAAAACCCTCACCCTGCGCGAGCTGATCAAGTACTACGTCGATCACCAGCGCGAGGTCGTCACCCGCCGGACCCAGTACGAACTGCGTCGCGCCGAGGCCCGGGCGCACATCCTCGAGGGCCTGCTGGTCGCCCTCGACAACCTCGATGCGGTGATCAAACTGATCCGGTCCTCGTCCGATCCGGACGCGGCGCGCCAGGGCCTGATGGACCAGTTCGAGCTCTCCCGCGAGCAGTCGCAGGCGATCCTCGACATGCGGCTCCAGCGCCTCACCGCGCTCGAGGCCGACAAAGTCCGCGCCGAGCACGCCGACCTGATGGAGCGGATCGGCGAACTGCGGGAAATCCTCGGCGACGAGTCCCGCGTGATGGGCCTGGTCAAAGACGAGCTCACCGAAATCGTCGAGTCGTATGGCGACGAACGGCGCACCGAGTTGGCTGCCTTCGAGGGCGAGGTCGGGATCGAGGACATGATCGCCGACCAGCAGATGGTGATCTCGCTGACCGCCTCCGGCTACGTCAAGCGGCTGCCGCTGGCGACCTATCGTCAACAGAACCGCGGTGGCGTCGGCGTGATGGGGATGAACATGAAAGATGACGATTACATCGCTCATCTCCACATCTCCTCGACCCACGACTACCTGCTGTTCTTCACCAACCGGGGCAAGGTCTACCGGACGAAAGTGTATGAACTGCCGGAGGGATCGCGGACGTCGAAAGGCTCGAGCCTGCGCAACGTCCTGCCGCTGGTCGAGGACGAGAAAGTGATGGCGGTCATCCCGACCCGGGACTTCAAAGAGAACCGTTACCTCGTTTTCGCCACCGCCGACGGGCTGGTGAAGAAGACGGAATTCATCCAGTACAACACGCCGCTCCGTGCCGACGGGATCATCGCGATCAAGGTGCGGCCGGGCGACGAACTGGTGCAGGTCCGCCTCACCTCGGGCGAAGACGACATCCTGATGGTGTCGCACTCCGGCCACGCGGCCCGCTTCTCCGAGGAGTTGCTGCGGCCGATGGGCCGCGACACCAGCGGCATCAAAGGCATGAACGTCAGCGGTAAAGACAACCGCGTGCTGGCGATGGACATCGCCCGCAACGACACCGAACTGTTCGTCGTCACCGAGAACGGCTACGGCAAGCGCACGGTCGTCTCCGACTACCCGGTGAAGGGCCGCGGCACCAAAGGCGTCCTCACCATCCGGATGACCGAGAAAAAGGGCGGCCTGGCCGGCGCCCTGATCGTCAACGCCCACCAGGACCTCCTGTTCATCTCCCAGAACGGCATGGTCCAGCGCACCTCCGTCGACGGCATCTCCCAACTGGGCCGCGCCACCCAAGGCGTGAAAGTCATGAACATCAAGGACGACGACAGCGTCAGCGCCGTCGCCCTGGTGGTCGAGTCCGAAGACAACAGCGCCCCCACCGACGCCGCCGACCAGCCCGAGCTGGAGGCAAGCGCCGAGGCCGACGCCCCGAGCGCCGAAGACAACGGCGCGTCCCCGGACGCCACCGACGACGAGTAGCCCCGTAGCGAGGGCGGGGAGGCGGACGAGTAGCGCTCGCAAGAGCGCGCCTCCTCCCTGCGGTCGGAGGAACATTGACGGCGCCTGACGGCGCCGGAGATCGACAAGCGAGTTGTGGAGGCTCTTGCGAGCGCTACTCGTCCGCCTCTCACCAGCCGACCCACGCCACGGCCGATCCCTTTACGCTTTTCAACGCGCTCCAGGAGCACGTCGGCGCCCGCAGTGGCTCGCGTGAAGGGGTTCTGACCCTCTCCGAACGGCTTGTAACGAGGGCCCGAACAGGACCTTGCTCGTCCTCCGCCGCCCGTGCCCGAGTTTGAGAGAGGAGAGGGTCAGAACCCCTTCCTCTGCAACCTAAGAACAGCGCCGCTAAGCGGCTTGCGGTAAGTACTGCTGCCAGTTCGCCGGAATCTTCGGGCTGGCGACCTGGATGAAGACCGTCGGCGCCGGGGCCTTCGGGGTGTTCTTCGGGTGCATGTGGATCTCGCGGGGCAGGCGGTTGCCCTTCTTGCGGTTGCAGGTGGCGCAGGCGGCGACGATGTTGTCCCAGGTGGAGGCGCCGCCGCGGGAGCGGGGGATGACGTGGTCGACGGTGAG
>JAFDWD010000864.1 GCA_018268695.1 Actinomycetota bacterium | reverse complement strand
GATCGCGCTGCTGGTGTCGACCTTTTTGATCGTCACGTCGAACCCGACTTCCTCGAGGTTCTGCTGGGCGATCTGGACCGCCGTGTTCCAGAACGGGAATTCCGCTGGCACCATGATTGCGAAGCTCGGGTCGACACCTTCCTTCACCGCTTCCGCCACCAACTGCTTGGCTTTTTCGACATCCAGTTCCGGAGCCTTCAGGCTTTCGTCCCAGGATTTGGTGATCGGCGGCAGATATGAACCCGCCGGCGTACCTCGACCCATCAGTGCTGCCTGAATCATCGCTTCCCGGTTGAGACTGATGTTGACGGCCTCACGCGCTTTGGCGTTCTGGAAGATCGGCTTCTGTTCGTTCAGGACCAAGGTCCAGGCGTACCCTTCGCCGAATTCCCCGACTTCGAATTCACCCTGTTCGAGCGATTCGAGTTCCTGGTAGGGCGGCGCGTTGATCGCTTCGAGCTGGCCGCCGCGCAGCTGCGAAACCCGGCTCTGGGGGTTCTGGACAGTGCGGAAGACGACCTTTTCCAGGTACGGTTTGCCCTGTTGCCAGTAATTGGGATTCTTTTCCAGGGTCAGCGATTCGCCCTTTTTCCAGGCGGCGAATTTGAACGGTCCAGTGCCTTCGGGATGCTGGGTGAACTGCTTCTCCGACACGCCGCCGAAGTCTTTCGGCATCACCGCGAAGATCCACTGGGTCATGATCTTCGGCAATTCCGGACGTGGTTCCTTCAGCTTGATCACGATCGTCGTCGGCGACGGGGCCTCGACCGTTTCGAAGCCTTCCATGATCGAGGCGTACGGTTCGTTTTCGAACTCTTTTTCCAGCGACCACTTCACGTCGGCTGACGTCATCGGCTTGCCGGAGGAGAATTTGATCCCCTTTTTCAGCTGCAAGGTCCATAGCTGGTCCTTGTCGGTCGCCTTGTAGCTGTCGATCAACCAGGGGTCTATTTCCCCTTCTTTGTTTTCCTTCCAGAGCGTCTCGAAGATCTGCATCATCACGTTGACGTCTTCCGGGACGTACCCTTCCAGCGGGTTCATCGTGATGATTTCTTCGCCCTGGCTGAGTTCAACCGTCCCGCCCGCCTGCGGAGTCCCGGAGCTTTCCCCTGCCCCGTTACCCGCCGCGGTGCTGCCGCTGCTGCCGGTCGACGATCCGCCACCGCCACAGGCGGCGATCAGGACCGCGAGCGAGCCGATCGCCACGGCGACAAGGACGCTCCGAACCGTCGATGTTCGGACCCACGACCAGCCGCTGTGGCCTTTGTCTCTCCCCTTCATCTCTCTCCCCTTCATACGGGTCCCTCTGCGGAACCTGGTTGGGTTTCTCGAGCAGTCCCTTGGCAGTAAGCCGTCATGAACTCGTCATCTCGCTCGAAGGCAGACAAGGAAAGCCAGGCGTGTAGTGTCGGTTGGCCATGAACGGCAAGGGGTAGATTGCACGCGGGACAGGAATACGAACTATGCTCATGTTAGCTCAAAATGGTGTCTCTGCCTAGCCAAAACCTGGAAGCCACGAACGGAGGATTCTTGGACGGCCTTGACGTGCCGTGGAAAGAACCGCGACAGGAGCGCTCGCGCGAGCGGGTTCAGCGCATCACGGACGCGGCTCGTGAGCTCATTCGGGAGGGTGGGCTCGCCAAGCTCAAGGTCAACGCGATCGCCAGCCGCGCACAGGTGCCGATCGGGACCTTCTACCAATTCTTCCCCGACAAGAACGCGGTCGTCGGCCGCATCTTCTTCGAACAGATGGAGATGTCGGTCAGCGAGGTGTACGAGGACTGCAATCCCGGCGAGCCGCTCACCTCGCCGGCGGCCCAGGCGACTGCCGTGATCGAGCCACGCTTCCGCGCTTGGTCGGCGGACCCGGTGATGGCGGAGATCTGGTCGATCGTGCAGGCAGATCGCACCCTCCGACACATCTGCCTCGAGTCTTCCAAAGTGGTTTCGGAGATCACCTTCGCGGCACTGCGTCCCTACCTACGCGCAGAGGTGCCCGAGGATCGCTTGCGACGGGTGTGCTTCATGATCGCCGACCTCTTCGACGCCGCGATGCGCACTGCGCTGGAGTTTCCCCGGGCAGAGGCGGCGGGGCAGATGGCCGAGTACGCGGCGATGGTCCGCAACCACCTCGGCAGCCTGCTCGTCCCGCCGGCGGAGGCGCTCTGAGCTGAGTGCTCCTCAGGCCGAACGTTCGTCGAGGGCCAACCCGAGACGAGCGAGCTCTGCGACGACGGCGCGAGCGAAGGACCCATCGTTGATGTGAGCTTCGACGACCACCGCCGAATCGCTCGTCGGCAACGCGGCGAGGAGCTGCTCGATGAAGTACTCATCCGTCTCGGGGTCATAGAGCGGTGAGCCCGGCCGATCGGCGTCGGAGAATCCGCCCTTCGGCAGGACCACCGACGCGGCCGGAGACTCTTTGATCTGCGCGGCAAGGTAGGTCGCGACCGAGGCCAGCTCCTCACGGTTGGTCCGCACGAGCGTCACCACCGGCCCGTGGCGCGCCAATGGTCGGCCGCGCAGCGACGGCGGGACGTCGTCGATGCCGTTCGAGCCGACGACGATGTGCATGTCGAGGCCGCCGGGCGCGACGACCCAAGGCACTCCCTTTGCCCGGACGCGGGCCAGTCGGTCACCGTCGCGAGACTTCATCGAGGCCGCGCTCGCCAACCCCTCGTCACCGACCACGAGGCGCAGGGCCT
>JAFDWD010000863.1 GCA_018268695.1 Actinomycetota bacterium | reverse complement strand
CCCGTAGGCGCCGAGGAAGATGCCGACGATCGCCAGCCGGGCGAGGTAACTGCCCAGGGACGGGGCGACGACCCGGGCGAGATAGCGGCGCGGGGTCCGGAGCACGGCCCCGCCCTCGGCGACCTGCGATCGGAGGCCGGCGAGGCGGCGTCGGAAGGCGCCCCCAAGGAGGACGCATCTGCTGTCTTCGTCGAACCTGCGCTCCGCCATCCGGACTTGGACCATCGCCTCGGTCCAGGCTTGCCATACCAAACGGAAGTTGGGTCGGGTTCCGACAAGGCGCTCATGGCTCTGGTTCCTTTCCATCCCAATCTCCCATTGCGAGCTGTTGTACCGTGCGACTGAAGGTCGTGCTACCGGATCCGGCGCGGAACAAGGGTTGGAATCGATCCGCGACGCACTTCGTTCGATCCCCTCGGACGCGTGAGCCTCACCACTGCAACTCGATGTCGAGCTCGACTCCGCGCTCGTCGGGACCGATCTCGAGCTCTACCTTCAGTCGAATCTGATCAGGCACGTGGATCGAGAACTGCATCCCGTCCCGCTCGAAACCGATGGCGTCATCTTCACTGGAGAGAAGGTTGGCGATACGCCGAAGCTGTGTGGCGGCTTCTTTGCGACCTACCGTCTCTGTCTTCTCGACCTCGAAGGTGTCCATCCGAATCTCCTGTTCTTGTCGGCAGGCGCCGTTGGCAGGTGCGCGCGACTCATCGCCGGCCTCGGACCTGGTCCAGGCGGAGCCGCCCGATGCTCGCTCGGGCGCCGTCGGAACCTGCCTTTCAGGGAGTCATGACCGACCGGTCTGCGACTGGTCTTCTGTCGTCGCAACGTTAGGTGGGCTACCCCCGGGCCGCATCGCCCCGATCGGGTGATCGCTCTCGAACCAACGTCGGGCGTCCTTCTAGTCTTCAGCCCGACCGGATAGGCTCGATCGGAAAGACACGTCAATTGCTTTCATCTTCTGCAAAAAGAGTCCGTCTGACGTGAGCCAGGATTGCAAGAGCGGTCCCGGTTCGAGGCTCGTGGCCGGCGTCGATCTCCGTGGGCCCGGACTCTCCTCCCTGGTCGAACGCGAGCGGCTGTCGACCCGCCTGCGCACGGCCGACACGCCGCTGATCCTTCTCCACGCTCCGGCCGGCTACGGCAAGTCGGTGCTGCTCGCCCAGTGGGCCCGTCTCGACCCGCGCCCCTTCGCGTCGGTCATCCTGAGCGAGGCCCACGACGATCCGGCACTTCTCCTGGCGGCGGTGATCGAGGCCTTGGAGCCGATCGAGCCACTGCCGGAGACGGTGACCTCGACGATCGAAGCTCCGCAGCTCGACCTCGACGTCGCGGTGCCACGGCTCGAAGTGGCGTTACGGGAAAGGTCGATCGATTCGGTACTGGTCCTCGACGAGCTCGAGCATCTCCGTTCCGAGGACAGCCTGCGGCTGCTCGAGGCGATCGTGAACGGCACCGAGGGGGCGTCCCGTCTGGCGATGGCGACTCGACGGGAGGTGCCGATCCACGTGCCCCGGTTGCGGGCCGCCCGGCGGCTCACCCTGCTCGAGACCGGCGATCTGCTGAT
>JAFDWD010000862.1 GCA_018268695.1 Actinomycetota bacterium | reverse complement strand
GCACGAGGTCGTAGCGCTCGTGCTCGGTCATCGGCATCAGGACCGTGAGGCCGAGCTTTGCGGCTTCGGCGGCGATCGCCAGCTCGGCGACGTTGCCTTTGAGGTTCTGGTCGGCGGGCACGAACGTATGTTCGTGCCTCCAGCTCGTCAGCACAAGGGCCGAACGTATGAATCCAGTGCCGAAAGTGAAAATCTTTGCCGACGTCAGGCGGCGTGGCGCTCGGGGCCGTCCTCGTCGACGTCGAGGATCAGGTTGTCGGGCGCGGTGTGGCGGACCTTGAAGTCGATGGTCGAGAGGGCCTCGAGCTCACGGAGGAGGTCGACCGGCTCATGCAGATTCATCGAGAACGTCGCGCGGCCCTCGGAGAAGCGTTCGACCGAGATGTCCGTGGCGCCGATCTTGCCGACCGTCTCCTCGAAGCCGACCAGCTGGGAGAAGTCGCCAAGGGGACCGATCTCGAGGCGCAACCTGCCTTCGAAGAGGCCCGGCTCCCAGGAGGTGTCCGGATCGATCTCGACGTGGCCGTTGCCGTTCCCGTTGGTGCGGGCGGTGACGAAGGGCTCCGGGGCGGCGGGCGCGACATCGGGCGCGACGACCTCCTCGGCTTCCGCCTCGCCCACCTCCTGCACCCGTTTGCTGACCTCGACCGCCTCGCGCAGAGCTTTCATCCGGATCCGGGTCGCCTGGCCGCGGGCCTAGGCCTGCAGCTCCTCCAACCGCGCCGAGACCGCGTCGAGCGAGGCGATGCTGCGGTCGTGGACGGCGTTCGCCTCCTCGAGGCGCTCGGTCAGATCGCGGATCGTGCGCTCCCGTTCGACCACCATCGCCGAGAGCGAGGAGAGGTCGGACTCATGGGAGGCGATCGCGCGTGCCTGGATCAGGCCCTGCGCTTCCAAGGACGAGTTGCGCTCGCCGAGCGACGCGGCGTGCTGTTCGAGGCTCGCGATGTGGGTGTCGCGCGCGGCCACGGCGGAGTCCACTTCGTGGCGGCGGTAACCCAGTAGCGCCCATTTGAAGCTGGTCATGGGCGCGACCGTAGAGCGGCTCTCGGACGTAACTTTGGTTACGTCCCCGGTTCGGGCTAGGCGCCGGCGGCGGCGGAGGGCGCTTCCGGGGTCTCGAGGTCGAGCTCCAGACGCGGTGCCTCGTGCCAGAGGTCCTCGAGCTGGTACCGGTCGCGCGCCTCCGGCGTGAAGACGTGCAGGACGACATCGAGGTAGTCGATGATCGTCCACCCCGCTTCGCCACCGCCGTCGACGCCGCCCGGCAGCAGGCCGGAGTCTTTCTTCACCCGCACCCGCACCTCGTCGACGATCGCGCGGGCCTGGCGCTCGTTACGCGCCGTGCAGACGATCAGGAAATCGGTGTAGGCGACCAGGCCGCGCATGTCCAGCGCGACGATGTCTTCTGCTTTTTTCGAATCGGCAAGCTCGGCGAGATGCCGGGCCAGGTTCTCTGATCGGACCGGATTCAAGCGTAGATCCCCTTCTCCTCGATGAATCGGGCAACCGGCTCGGGAACGAGATAGCGGAGCGGCCGGCCGGCGGCGGCGCGCTCGCGAACCGCGGAGGAAGACACACCGAACTGGGGCATCTCGAGCATCGTCGCCCGCCCGTCGGCCCCGAGGCTGCGCATCACGGCCGCCACCTCCGCATCGGAGATACCGGAACGCCGCGCCACCGCGAGGCGCGCCAGCCCGACCACCCGCTCGGGCTCACGCCAGCTCTCGAGCCCGACGGCGGCGTCGGCCCCCATCACGAAAACGAGATCACTTTCGCCTCTTTCCTCAGCAAGTTGCTCCAAGGTCTCATACGTGTAGGACGGCCCGTCGCGTTCGACCTCCAACGCGGAGACGGAAAAGCGAGGGTCGTCGGCGGCCGCGAGGCGGGTCATCGTCACCCGCAGCTCCTTCCCCGGGTCGTCGGCGATCCGCTTGTGCGGGGCGACGCCGGTCGGCACCAGGATCACCTCGGCCAGGTTCAACTGCCAGAGCGCCTCCTGGGCGAGCGCCAGGTGACCGAGGTGCGGCGGGTTGAAAGCTGACCCGAGGACCCCGATGCCCGCGCCCGGCGAGTCAGCCACGAACTTGGCCGCTGCCGCGGCCGACGTACTTCGTCGTGGTCAGCTCGCGCATCCCGATCGGGCCTCGCGCGTGCAGCTTCTGGGTCGAGTTGCCGATCTCGGCTCCCATCCCGTACTCGAAGCCGTCGGTGAATCGCGTCGAAGCGTTGACATAGACCGCGGCCGCGTCGACTCCGGCGACGAAGGCGTCGGCAGCCCGCGCGTCTTCGGTGACGATCGCCTCCGAATGGCCGGTCCCGTGCGCGTTGACGTGGTCGATCGCGTCCTCGACTGAATCGACGACGGCGACCGCCATCTTCAGCGCCAGGTACTCGGTATCCCAATCCTCGGCGCCGGCCTCGCCCATCGCGACCGACTCGCCCGCGGCGGCGCGCGCCCGCTCGTCGCCGATCAGCTCGACCCCTTCCGCCGCCAGCGCGGCCAGGATCGTCGGCCCGTAGCTCGCCGCCACGGTCTCGTCGAGCAGCAGCTTCTCCGCCGCGTTGCAGACCCCGGGACGCTGCACCTTCGCGTTGACGACGATCCGCGTCGCCATCTCCAGGTCGGCGTCGGAGTGCACGTAGACGTGGCAGTTGCCCGCCGCCGCATACATCACCGGCACCGTCGCGACCGCCTTGATCGCCTCCTTCAGGCCCTCGCCGCCGCGCGGGATCAGCAGGTCGACCACGCCCTCCTGGGTCGCCAGTTCGGCCAGCCCGTCGCGATCGCCGGAGTCGAGCAGCAGCACCGAATCCTCCGGCAGGCCGGCCTCGGCGAGCGCCTCGCGGACGATCGCCGCCAGCGCCGCGTTGGAGCGCTGCGCGTAGCTGGACCCGCGCAGGACGATCGCGTTGCCGCTCTTGATCGTCAGCGCCGCGCAGTCGATCGTCACGTTCGGCCGCGCCTCGTAGATCACGCCGACAAGGCCGAGCGGCACGCGGATCTTCCGCAGGTCGATCCCGCTCTCGAGCGTGCGATGGTCGAGCTCCTCGCCGACCGGGTCGTCGAGCGCGGCGACCACGCGCACGCCCTCCGCCATCGCCGCGACCCGCTCGGGGGTCAGCGTCAGGCGGTCGCGGAGCGCGTCGGTTAGCCCCGCGGCCCGCTCGTCGGCGAGGTCGGCGGCGTTCGCCTCGAGGATCGCCTCGGTCCGCTCGTCGAGCAGCCGCGCGGTCGCCGCCAGCGCCGCGTCCTTGGCGGCGGTCGGCGCGCTCGCCAGCGCGCGGGCGGCGCGCTTCGCCGCGATACAGCTCTCGGGAATCGTTCTGGTCGCGACGGCCATGGTCAGAGAAGGGTAACCGGCTGCCTAGGCCAGCACGAAGCGGTCCCGGTGGATGACCTCCTCGGGCAGCTCCGGGAAGTGCTCGCGCAGGTAGGAGCTGCGATGGCCGGCGGTCCGCGTGATGTCGCCGGAGGAGTACTCCGAGATGCCCTTGCCGAGCGGCTTCTCGAGCCCGCGCTCCCATACCCAGACCGCGTCGCCCGCCGCGAAGGCGCCGTCGACGGCGGTCACGCCGACCGCCAGCAGGCTCGAGCCGCTGTCACGAAGACGCACCGCGGCGCCGGGGTCGACCAGGATCGACCCGGTCGGCTGCTTCGCGTATTTCAACCACAGCTTGTAGGGACTGAGGCGCCGCTCCATCCGGGCCGCGGTGAATCGCGTTCCGACCTCGCCGCCCGCGGCCGCCGCCGCGAGCTCGTCCGCCCGCGTCCCGTTGCAGATGACGACCGGCACCCCGGACTCGCTGGCGATCCGCGCCGAGGCGATCTTCGACTGCATGCCGCCGCGCCCGAGCGCCGAGGACTCGCCGATCTGGATCGTCTCCAGGATCTGGGTGTCTTCGATGCTCGACACGAGCTCGGCGTCCGGGGACGTGCGCGGGTCCCCGGTGAAGACCCCGTCGGTGTTCGTCAGCAGCACCAGCAACCGCGCTTTCAGGAGCGCCGCGACCAGCGCCGCGAGGAAGTCGTTGTCGCCGAAGG
>JAFDWD010000861.1 GCA_018268695.1 Actinomycetota bacterium | reverse complement strand
GGGGACGGGCGGCGCGCGGTGCCTGGCCGAGGACGCTCACCGTGCCGGCGCTCGGCGGCAGGAGCCCGAGGACGAGGTCGAGGAAGGTCGACTTGCCGGCGCCGTTGGGGCCGAGCACGGCGACGAACTCGCCGCGGGGGATCGCCAGGTCGACGCCCGACCACACCGGAGAGCCGCCGCGCGAGGCGGCGGCCCCGGACAGCGAGATCGCCTCGGTCGCGTGCCCCGCTCCGTTCATCCGCTGCCCTTGCCTTCGCGGAGCGCCTTCTGGATCCCTTCGAGCTCGCGCACCATCCAGGCCTGGAAGGTCGCCCCTTCCGGGGTCAGCGTCTCGGTCACCGTGGCGATCGGGATCGCGGCCGCTTCGGCGGCTTCGTTCAGGCGCTTCACGTCAGGAGTCGCGTTCTGGGAGTTGTAGACCCAGAGGTCGATCTCACCGTCTTCGATCTGACGGTCGGTGGTCGCCTTCTCGGAGGGGCTCGGTTCGGTCCCCTCGGCGATCCCGTCCATGAAGCCGGCCGGGGTCACCAGGTCGAGCCCGAGGGCGGGCGCCAGCGGTTCGAAGATGCTCTCGGACGCGCCGACCTTCGTCCCGTCGAATTCTTCGGAGATCTGGGCGATCAGTGCGTTGTACCGGGCGAGGTCCTTCTTTTCGAATTCCGCCGCCCGTTCTTCGTAGTAGGAGTCGTGGCCGGGGTCGGCTTCCTCGAAGGCTTCGACCAGCGCCGCGATCACCTTGTGGACGGATTCCGGCGAGTACCACTGATGCGGGTTGTCGCCGGCTTCGAGGCCGAGGACGTCGCCGACCTCGACTTCGACGCGCCCTTCGTCGGGGCCGGCGGCGAGCAGCTTCGAGGCCCATTCGTCGTAGCCGATCCCGTTCACGATCGAGACCTGCGCCCCTGCCATCGCCCGGGCGTCGTTCGCGGTCGCTTCGTAGTCGTGCGGATCGGCGGCGGGGTTGGTGATGATGTCGGTGACCGCCACCCGGTCCCCGCCGACCCCTTCGGCGATCGAGCCCCAGAAGTCCTCGGCGGCGACCACGTTGACCTTCCCACCGGCCGAACTCGCTCCCCCGCCGCCGCAGCCGGCCAGCGCGACAAGCGCGGCGGCGCAGATGACAAGAGCCGCCACTCGGGCGCCAAGATTCGACACGGACGCGGGTTTTTTGAGAAGCATTCTCATCGGCGCGGCAGCCTAGCATGCTTTTGAGAATCGTTCTCGTTCCCATGTGAGGGTGCGCCGGGGAGACGTGCGGGAGACGTCACGAACTCCACGCTTCCGTGCGCCTCTCTGATTGCTCAAGAGTCTCTATGTCGAGTTTGGGGTCTATAGCAACCCAAACTCGACGCGCACCTTTCGACACACCCCGTCGCCCACGAAACCGTCGCGTCCCCGGGACAGCGCGGATCACTAGGTTTCCTCCCGCGTGATCGCCTCGATCCCCAGCCCCTCCCAGCCCGGCTTCGGCATCGGGCCGTTCGAGATCCACATGTACGGGCTGATGTACGCATTCGCGGTGACCGCGGCGGTGCTGATCGTGCGGCGGCGCTGGAAGGCCCTCGGCGGCGATCCCGAACTGCCGCTCCAGGTGGCGATCTGGGCGTTCCCGGCGGGCCTGATCGGCGGCCGGCTCTACTTCGACATCACCAGCTTCAACGAAATGCCCCACACCTGGTACGGCCCGTTCGCGGTCTGGGACGGCGGCCTCGGGATCTGGGGCGGGATCGCGGCCGGCGCCGCGGTCGGCATCTGGCGCGTCCACCGGGCCGGGGTCTCGGTCCCCGCCTTCATGGACGCGACCGCCCCCGCCCTGCTCGTCGCCCAGGCGATCGGCCGGGTCGGCAACTACTTCAACCAGGAGCTCTTCGGCGGC
>JAFDWD010000860.1 GCA_018268695.1 Actinomycetota bacterium | reverse complement strand
TCAATGACTATAAGTCAAATCCTTACTCTCGCGCCAGTGCTCTTGAAAAAAGCTATGAAACCGCCAACAGAGGAACCAACAACTCTGCCGGTCTTCAGCTATATGCAGGCTCTACCTCCAACAGGCTCGGTCAGAATCGTGCCACCCGAGATCTCAACTGGAACAACCTGAACAGCGAATACCAGACTGCTCTTGGCGGCATCAGCGCCGAACGTGTGAAGGCCAAGGAAGCTCAGCGAGAAGCAGATCAGGAAGCGTATTGGAACAGGATCAGGGAAGCCGAAGAAACTGAACCATCTGCTGAAGCTGCTCCGGAAACATCAGATCAGGGCTCTTCGGGCTCCGGCTCTGCTCCGGGGGGCAAGAAGAAGCAAAAGCAAAAGCAGACCAACCGAGCCGCCGCCACCAAGAACGCGATCTCGAACAACCGGAAGGCTCGATAATGCCCAACCCTAACCAGAAGCATCCTAATCAGAACCCCAAGCAGAACCGCTCCTATCTGGAAAAGCATCCGGGCCAGAAACAGAACCCGAACGCAAACAGGCAGAGGCAGCCTAAGAGGAAGACCAAAGCCGAATTGCAGGCTCAGGTAACAGAACCTCTCACGCCCAAAGGTGTAGCTCGGGAAACTCAGGCGGCGACGAACCTCAAGTTCGGTTCGCTTGAAAAGAAGATCGCCGGAGACCTTCGTGCCTCAGAAAAACGTGTGGGCGAAGAGGGCCAGTGGTGGAACAACTACCTTAACGAGGTCAACAATGACCGCGCTGAAACCGCTGCCGCGTATCAGAACGCCGGTGCTGAAGCTGCCGGTCAGATCGCCAACGCGAGCGCCATCGACAACGCGAACACCGCGAAGCTCCAGGGTGCAGCCGACGAATCCGCCGCTCTCCGTGGCGCCGCTCCCTCGAACGCTCCTGCCGAACGTGGTGCTGCCGCTCAGGCTCAGCGCAACTGGCTGGGTGCAGCAACGGCTGCCAACACCGCGAACCTTGGCGCCAATCAGTATGCCTACCTGACCAACCAGCGTCGTATCGGTGCGGGTCAGTCCATTGCCTCGCGTAAGGAACAGCTTGCGAAATCTGCATCTATTCGTGAAGACCGTAGGAACACCGCTGCCGAACGCGGTAACTACGCCGCCGTCAAACGTGGAGAAATCAAACAGGGCGAGCGCGAATACCTTACCCAGCGCCGCGCCTTCGGTCAGGACAAGCGAAAGACCGCACTGGAAGAAAAAGAAGCTCGACAGGCTGCGCAGCAGGCTGCTGAATCAGCTACTCGGGAAAGCGCAAAGGAAGCTCGCGAAACTTCAAAGGAACAGCGAGAAGCGCAAGAAGCCAGTGCTGAAAACCGTCGCAAGAATCGTGAACTTCATAACGAAAACACGAAGGTCGAAAACGAAACCACCAGGACGAAGAACGAAGAAGCCTCCGGTGGTAAGACAAAGGCCGAAAAGAATGATGCCAGAGAAGGGCGCGAAAACGCATGGGCCAGCGCGACCACATTGTATGAAGCGGCGACCAAACCTCCTAGGTCCAATTCACAGTGGGCAGCCTTCGCCCATCTCGTCGCCTCCGAATCTGAAGTCAGCCCTGCTCAGGCCAAGTGGGCAGTGCAGAAGCTTCGCGAAAAACTCGCCAGGGAAGGCGGCACGGGTAATGCCCAGGGAGGCATCCATAGGTAGTGGCCTCGCGTCGTGAACACGAAGGCCGACTGAAACAACCCGGCGTTCCTTCGGGTCCTCGAACGACGCCCAAGAAGGCCAGGAGGATCGTCACCAAGGAAGTTGCCGGTCCCTATAAGTCCGACTCCGAAGACCCTACGGTACGCGCGGAATCAACCGCCCGCGAACATCGTAAGGTAAGAGCCCCCGAAGAAGTCGACTCCGGAGTGGAGACCACCAAGCATGCACGTAAGCGCGCGAGGAGGATCAAGAGGCAGAAGGCTGAACGGGCACTGACGGAGCCGCCTAAGTTGGCGAAGGGTCATGTTCCCCGTCCAGGTGATGCCAACCGGCGCGCAGCCGCCCATCCCGCCGCAACCAGGCTCGAAGAAATCAAGGCCGACCATCAGGGTTCCGGACTCGATTCCGTTACCAGTGCGGTAAAGAACTTCGTCACCGAAGAAGCCAAGAACGCTGCCGAAGTTGCAGTGTCGAAGGTCGAGCATCCAGGCTCCACGGCCAAGCAGTTGGCTCAGGTCGCGTTCCCCGTACCGGCGACGGCTGCCCGCATCATCGCCGGAGAAAACCCGCTGCCGAGCGGTAAGGAAGCCAAACTCGATGCATGGGCCATCCCCGGTGTCGGTGTCGGTGGCGACGCCGCGAAGACCGCTCAGACCTCCATCGCATCTCAGGTCGCAGAACATGCAGCCAACGATGTTGTCTCCTCAGCGGCCAAAGGTGCCAAAGATGGTGTTGCCGCCGTAGCCCGTTCCGCGAAGGGAGGTATCAAGGCTCGTGGTACCTCAGCCGTCGAGCATGTGAAGACCGCCCCTGAGCGTACGGCCAGGAGGATCAAGGAGACGCCCGGAAAGGTGAAGGCTGCGCCCGAGAAGGTGAAGAAGGCGGCGAGCACTCCTGAGGGTCGAAGGGCCGCAGCCAAGGGTGCGGGGCGTACCGCTGTCCATCATCCGGTGAGGACCGGCGTCGGCGCCGCTGCCGTCTCTCCGGTACCGCTTCCAGGGGAAGCCGACAAGCGGGCTCGCGCCTTTGTCGAGGGAACTGCCGATGCCGTGATCAATCATCCAAAGAAGACGCTCGAAACGACCGCTCACGCAGGGCTCGGATTCTTGACGGCTCCGCTCGCCATAGGCGCCGCAGGTGTGGACTCCGTGAAGAGCGGATCTATCGATCCTGTTGTCGATGAGGGTAAGGCCCTAGGTGAAGGCACCTACCATATGGCCAAGAACCTTGCATCCGGAGATCCGAAGAAGGTCGAGGAAACCACACTTCAGGAAACCGGGCTCACGCCGTTTCTGCCGGTCCCCCATATAGTAAGACGTATCAAGGGCTCCGATCTCTATGAGGATACGCGAGGTAAGGTCAGGGCGACGGTGGAGGATCATCGCGCCAAGGGTCGTGACAAGAAGATCGCCGCTGAGGAAGCTGCACGAGAGGCCGGGGAATTCCAGTCCCGAAAGAAGGCCAAGAAGATCAAGGTCCCGGTCGAAGACTCTGCTCGACCGGGAGAGAAGTACGTCTCCCGTGGGGCCGGTCGGCTGATAGAGAAGAATCGTGAACGTCACTATGTTGCTCGCGAGGTCGCCCGTATGGAACACGAGGGCCACCAGGGCGGTAAAGGCGCCAGCGAGTCCGTCGCCAAGCCTCTACGTAAATCCAAAGGTACGAACCAGACTCAGCAAAATGATGCTGATGCCCTGCGCATCTTCGTCAAGCACGGTCTGCCAACTGATGAGAAGAGCGGACTTGCCTTCATCAAGCGACTCCATGATCAGTGGCCGGAGATCAAATATGGTGACACTCCCGCCGGGGTCCATCTCGACCGCGACTCCACCAAGTACATCTTGGACCACCCTGAGATCTTCAGGGGCAAGCGCGGTGAGAAGTTCTTTGA
Source organism: Actinomycetota bacterium (assembly GCA_018268695.1). Next base: position 18,711 of record JAFDWD010000860.1, on the reverse strand, counting down.
GGCCGTCCAGAAGTTCGACAAGCAATCTAAGTCGGTAGGAACCTCTCAGCGAAACCGCTACCTCGCCCAGGTGGACAACCTGATCAATCCGATCCTGAAAGACAAGGGTGAGGCGCCTATCCTGAAACCTGAGGAGATGATAACGCCGGAGATGGCGAAGTACCTCCCCAAGCGTGATAAGCAGTGGACCCGTACCGAAGCACTCGATTATCTGAATGAGCTTAAGCCTCTTGCTGGAAATCTCCGCACAGAGGCGAAGGCTCTTGAGCGTGATGCCAAGAAGAAGCTGGAGCCCGCCCGAAGGAAGACTTTGCGCTCGCTCGCATCCGAGGCTGAGGCACGAGGCGGAGCCAAGGTACGTGTCTCTGCACGCGACCGTCAGATCCTCAGGAACGATCCTGCCTACATGGCTGCGGTCAAACGCTCCAACGCCGCCTCCAGGGAGTTGACCAGCGCCCAGCGCGCCTATGGTAACTACGCTCGCAACTCAGAGAACCTATATCCGGGCAAATCCGATCCGATCATCAAACGTGTCAACGACGCACGGGCCAATGCGCAGGCCGCTCGCGCCGCACTCGACGCCGCCAAGGTCGATGTTCGTCGCCGCGCCAACGTAGAGGCAGGTAAAGCCGCACGAGGCGAGCCAGCATCGCCATTGGCCGAACTGAACAGAGGACCGCAGGGGTCACTCAATCACCTTGAGGATCGTGCTGGCCGTGTCAAAGAGCTAGAAGTGGCAGAGGCTCAGGCAAGGGCAGACATCAAGCAGGCCCACGAGGCCGCCAAGCGCAAACGTGCAGAAGCCGCAGAGGCAGATCAGCATCTCCGTGGTCTCACGAAGGCGAGCAAGAAGTTGATGAGGCCGCCTGAGCACGGAGGCCCGAAAGGTGGAGTGTCCACAACGGACGCCGTCGCATGGACTCCCGAGCAGGAGGCCCACTTCGTCAAGCGCGCCCAGGTCGAGGGGCGCAAGTTGGGACTCCGCGATCCTTCTGCTTATGTTGCCGACCGACTGCCTTCGAGCATCAAAGGTACCGAGCGTCTGCCTGCCATCGGCAACACCATTCCCCTCAGGAAGATATGGCCATCTCAGGGTCTCGCCGCGAGGTCCGGGAACGCCGAGTCCAGTTTCGAGTCGTTGATCCATCACTCAATCGAGGCGCCCAGATCACGCGCCGCGATGGTACGTGGCCTCACCCGCATCTTCGACAAGGCGAGCCGTAAGGTCGATGGTAAGCGCTATCTCACGACCAGCGAGCTAGAACATGCGATCAATACCCACAAGATGCCGCCCGACGTTATACCCGTCCGCGTGCAGATGCTGAAGGCCCTGCTCGAAGGCGATCATCCAGTCGATGCCGCTGGCTATGCCAAAGCCGTTGCCGAGGAGTTGGAACATGGACAGAAACTCGTCTCCTCCAGCGCCGATGAGCTACGTGGTGAGATCGAAGCATCCAAGGATGCGGGCCTCACCAACATGTATGCGCCGATGAACGCGGCGGCGATCCACGAGCTATCAGGCCACATGCAGGGAGTGGGTGGAGTCACCACGATGATGGGCCACTCCTCGAACTTCGCCACAAGGTTGATCTTGAACTCCCCTGCCTTCGAGGCAAGCCAGTTCGCGCAGGAGGGATTGCCGATGGCGGCTGCCCTTGGTCGAAACATCGTCCATGTACCACGGGCGATCATGGCTCTCAAAGAGATCAACAAGTTGGACCCTGAGTCGCAGGCTCAGATCCGCGCCGTGGTCGGATCGTCGGCAGGACTGCTCGGCTCGCCGTCGCTTAAGGCGCTTCGCTCTGATGGCTACCTTGACCCGATCCGCGTAGCCGGAAGTAAGTCCGCATGGCGACACGCTTGGGAGTTGGTCAACGGAGACAAGCTCTCAGGCTTCGATAAAGAGCGAGCCGGAAGATTCCGCGAAGTTGCGGCCATCGCAAAGACCGAGGGTGACTTCAGGCGAGCCCAGAAGGGCTTTGAGATCTGGCGCAAATCCACCAACAACCTGTTCAAGGGCGAGGAGTTCGCGGTCGAGCAGATGAAGGGTATGACTCCGGGCGAACGCGCCATGTACGTGACCTCACACCCTCGCCTTGCCGATCAGCTTCAGCAGGATATGAACAACATCGCCGGTAACTGGAACTCCTACACGGTCTTCGAGAAACACATCGCGCCGTTCTTCATCTTCTATCCATTCCAGCGCTATAGCGTTCTATGGACGCTCTATCACTTCCCGCTCGACCATCCCGTGGTCGCCACCGCGCTCGCCACGCTCGGCGCCGTCAACGCACACGAACTGAACAGGCTGGCTGCGGCATCGGGCTCTACGCCCAGCATCGTGGACTACACCAAGCCCGTGGTCGCCGGTCCCGTGGACAAGGGCGAGTACGCCTCGCTGATCAAGGAAGGCTACTCAGCCGAGGATGCCAAGCTGATCGCATCCCGTACGGTACTTCCCGCCGGTCAACGCTTCTTCCCAGGACTCGCCTCCATCCAGCAGGCAGCCTTGGAAGACAAACCGGCAGAGGCTCTTGGAACACTATCGCCCGTACTATCGATCCCTATCGAAGCAGCGACAGGGAAGAACTCCTATACGGGAGCCGATCTCGGGGAAAGCGGTTGGAGCTTCCTCGCCCGCCAGGGTGCAGGACTGTCTCCGCTGTCGAGGTTCCTAGGAATCCCGGATCTCGGTCAGTCGAAGTCGGCGGCATCTCAGGTCTTCGGAGAGAATGACCCGCTTCGCGAGAAGCGATCTCTGTTCGATCCCTACATCGGACAGACCGGCCAGCAGTTCGCCAACGAAAAACGAGTAGAACGAAAGTATGGCGAAAAGTATGGTCCCGGTCGCCTGCCATCGGTATTCGAAAATGACCTTGTTCAGGAACTTCTCTACGGCAACAACGGTAAGCCCAAACCGGAGATGTTGCCGAAGGTACTGAAGGCCATCCATTCGAACGAAGAAGCCAAGAACTTCGTCAAGCGCAAGGAAGCGAAGTATCGCGGCCCAGAGAAGCCGTTTACCAAAGAGCAGACCAAGCTCCTAGAAGAAGTAGAAAACGCATGGCAGACCGGACCCAACGCGACTCCTGAAAAGAGCAATGACCCGTTCGGTATCGAAGGCTCAGGGGAATCCCTGAAGGAAAGCTTCGGTATCCCTTCAACGAGTTCCGAAGAACTCAAGGAACAATTTGGCATCAAGTGATGCTACTCGCGCTCGGCCTCTTGTAGGTAATCATGCTGAGCCCGGCGTCTGGAAGTCTGGTTTAGCCTTCGGAAGATCTCATGGCGATGATCGCGATAGGCGATCAGCATCTTGCCTAGCTGCGCATACTCGATTGCGTAGACCATCCGGGCCTGAGCATAGTCTGCGTTCAGGCAATCGCCATAGACAAGTTCGCGCTCGGTCTCGATCTGGGAGACCAGCCTGTTCGTAGCCGCATATGATGACGGCGGGGAATCGGGGATATCAATATGTGTCCTGCGTAGAGTCGCCATACCCCTTATTCATGGGATACGGCAACTATCTAAGGAAGGGGAGCGGAGGAGTCACCGCTTCGTCGCATCGCACTGTGCCATCAGGGTTGGCAAAAGGAGCTTCTGTCAGCTTCTTTGTCGCCGCCGAATAGCCCGCCTTGCCGTTATGGGCATTGGCAGTGGCATTCGAGGTCGCGATCACTATGGCTTCCCTGACGACGTTGCCGCGTTCGCAGGCGTGGAGGCTGTTGTGGTAGCTACCGTAGGCGTAGAAGAGTCCCACGGCGCCGATGAAGATGATCAGCAGCCACCATCGGGTACGCGTGACGATCTCCCTGAGCGCGTCCATGATCGGGAACTAGAGGACTCCAGGGAAGTGCCTGTGCGTATAGAACTGGGCGATCCGTTCAGGCGTCGGATGGAACCAGGCGGGGCCGCTCCCTAGAACCGGGTTGTCAGAACCCCCGCACTCGACCCAACGGTAGCGCCCGTACCTGAGGCGTTTGGGATCTAGTAGCCGACGACGCAGACGAAGGATGATGTGCTGATCATCGCCCGCGTTGTTCTTTATGAACATCGTGAACCAGATGGACTCGCCCTCATGGCCTTCTTCGGCCAGCGACCATGTCGAGCCCACATAGTTCTTCAGCGGGATACCTGAGATCTGGCAGAGCCAGCTTGCGTAGCCTGAGCAGTCGGTCCAGGGACCCGCTTCCGGCGGGCTCATCATCCTCGTGGCGCCGCGACCGCCACCAAATGCATAGTCGAGCTTTCGTGCGGACACCAACTTGGCGCCCTTCTCGACCTTCCGGATGATCCTTCGCTTCTTACGATTCGCGTACAGCCTCTTACGGGCCGCCTTCAAACTTCTAAAGATTCAGCATCTAGTCACTTTCTGCGGGATACCTGAGCCCACACTTTGCTTGCGAGCACGGCTTTGACCTTTGCTCTGGCGCCGTACTCCTCTTCGCACAAGGCGATTGCCCTGTCGATCTGCTCGTCGTCGTAGCCGGTCGTATAGATCCCAGCCATTCCGACAGACGTGGCGCGATAGACCACAAGCCACTGCTCGGTCGCCGCTGCCTTGTCATCGGGCTTCATTGGCTTTCACCAGGGCTCGTTGACAGACCTTGCAGCGAGCCTGCCTGCCGTCCTTACTGGCCTTACGCTTATGGAAGTCCTCAAGCGACTTCTCGTCGCCGCATTTCGTACAGCGCTTAAGCATCCTGCAACACCCGATGCCCGACTTCTGTCCAGAAGTCGATCCGGTCACTCAGATAGTGGCGGCGCCCGAACTTCCACCACGGGGTGCTCTCAAGATCTTCTTCGAACTTGAGGGCTGGATTACAGATCTCGGCATATGCCGATTCGGTGGGCTCTGAGGAGACTTCCATACACCTTATTCCGCAGATCCCGGCAATAAGTATGCAACCTGACGCCTAAATAAGTAGAGAATGATAGTTCCCGCCCTACTGCCCGCAGTGGCCGTGCTTACCTACTTGGCCGCAGCAGCAGGCGGGGCACCTCCTGATCTCACGGGCATAGCTGCTCTTATAACGGCAGGCATCGGTGTGGTCGGCTTCGTCGCCACCGCCTTCAGGGGCCGCTCGAACAACAAGCGGGTGGAAGAGGTCGAGCAGGCTGCCGGTTATGTCAAGGGCTTCGATGCCTTGGTGAGACGACTTCAGGAGGAAGTCGAGGAGAGTCGAGAGGAACAGAAGGCCGCTCGGGTCCAATGGGCAGCCGAAAAACTGGAGCATCTGGAAACCGTCCGATCACTACGCGCGGAACTAAGGGAGTCCTTGGCCGAACATTCCGTGACCAGGGGGAAGCTCGCCCAGCTTCAGGGTCAGATCCGAGGATTCCTCACGGCCGACCAATGGGCTGAGTTCAGGTCCCATATCGAATAGCTGTAAAGACTGATTGACATCATCATGTCGATGTCTGTGTAGGTAGCCGCCATAAGTGGTATAAGAGCCGCCAACGTACCGATCAATCAAGTAAAGGACTGAACATGGCAGACGATGCGAACGAGACCCTTTCGATTATCGAGCGCGCCAAAGCTGATGCGAAAGCCCGCGTCAAAGAGCTTGAGCCGCTGGTCAAGGAGCACACCGAACTGACCGAGTTCCTTGCCCGTGTCTCCGGCAAAGCTCCGGCGGCTCCCGCTCCGGCCCCTGCTCCAAGCAGCGGTCCCAAGCCTGCAACCCGTGGCGAGATCGATGCTCAGCTAGAGGGGTCGAACAAAGGCTCCGGCAAAAAACGTCGTAACCGAAAAGGCGGCACCACTGGCGACAAGGCCCTCGCCATCGTGCAAGAAAACCCCGGCATCAGCGCCAGTGAGGTTGCCGAGAAGCTGAAGATCAAACCCAACTACCTCTACCGGGTGATGGCTGATCTCACCGGGGACGGCAAGGTCACGAAGGACGGGCGCAACTACACCGCAGTCTGATAGCTCTTATATCTCGCAGTGCCAGGGCGTCCTTCGGGGCGCCCTTTTGTGTTTGAGGAGTCGAACGGAGTCCGCTAGAATTGAAGTAGTTGATCCGCTGAGTGAATGAACGGAAGCTTCTCCCTTCCGGCAGTGGCAGCGACATAGACGCCCTGTCGATAAGGAGATTCCTGATGCCGTTCCTTTAAGTATCCGTGGCGAAGTCCTCGAACTCAGTGATGCTGAGATCGATGATATCCGCCGTCAACTTGATGATCATAAGCCTGAGTACATCTCCGCCGCTGAGGCTGCGCAGATCCTCAACGTCAACTACGAGACCGTGATCCGCAACCATGAGCAGTTCGGAGGCGGCAAGGTAGGCGCCGTCTGGAGGTTCCCCGCAGATCTGAAACCTATGATGCCGCAGGCGCCCACGGAGGGGCGGAGGACGGTCCCAAGGCGCCGTAAACCTGAGTTGACAAAACGTACGAGAACCTTGCAAGTTCGTGGAAAGCGGCCTGAGAAGAGCGTATGATCCTCTGCCTAAACGCAAGCGACCCCGGCGAGCGTTTGCGGCGCCACGCCGGGGTCTTGACACAGGAGGCAGAAACTCCCATGTCCATTGTCAATCCTAAGGTCGTGGCCTGATGCCGCGTCCTGCCGTCATCCAGACCGGAGATATCTACGGCGAACTCACGGTTCTAGAACTCGCTGATCCCGGTGGTCGCAATGTCCATCGTAAATATCGTTGTCGGTGCTCATGCGGTCAAGAGACTGTCGTGAGAAGTGACTCCTTGCGTGGCGGGAAGACCGTCTCCTGCGGGCATGTCGGCATTGAACGACTGATCGAAAACCTCAAGGCTCATGGAAAGGAATGGGCTACGCGGCACGGCATGACCGACTCGCCAGTCTGGGTGTCCTGGTGGGCGATGATCAAGCGGTGCAAGAACCCCAACCATCCGGGCTACGAGAACTATGGTGGACGCGGGATCGAAGTCTGCTCTCGGTGGGAGAAATTCGAGAACTTCCTTGCCGACATGGGAGAACGCCCTGAAGGTAAGACGTTAGATCGAATCGACAACGAAGGCGGCTACGAACCTTCCAATTGCCGTTGGGCCACCCCAACAGAGCAAGCCAACAACCGTCGTGCCCCGAGGAGGACTCGATGAGCCGCCCTGCCACCGGCTCGATTGTCGAGCCCAAGAACGACCAGCAGGCTTGGGCTCTCCGTATCCCGGCCTACGGTACCCGGCACTTCGTCGTGCTCGGGACCTCCGACCAGGGTTGGAACTGGAAGAAAGCCGACGAAGAACGGAAGAACATCATGGCCGATGTTCGCCGGGGAACCTGGATTCCTCCTGATGTCGAGGAGAAGGCGCCTGAGCCCGATGGTCTCCTTGATCCGACGTTCCATGAATGGGCGGATAAATGGTTCGAGGATGAAGAGCCGGGATGGCGCCCGAAGACCGTCCGCGATAATAGATGGGTCCTTGAGTGCCACTTGCTTCCCTACTTCGGGGAGAAGCGGCTCAGCGAGATCGACATCGAAGAGATCGACGCCTACCGGGCTTGGAAGCAGAAGGAGGCGAAGGCGCTGCGCGACAAGGCGGCCGAAGAAGGCAAGAGCACCGTCAAGGTGGAGGGTGCCCTGTCGAACAATTCGATCAACAAGTGCATCTCCCGGCTCGGCTCGGTCCTGAAAAAACCCGTCAAGTTCCCGAAATACAAGATCGATAAGAACGCCGCGCTCGACCCCGACATCAAGGCGAAGGGCGAAAAGCCCGCGAGGACGTGGCTCCACGTCGAGCAGATCGTCGCCTTCGTGCAGGCGGCCAAGAACTTCGAGCGTCCGCTTGTCGCCGTGCTGGTCGGCTGCGGCCTGCGGATCGGAGAGGCAGTGGCGCTCGACTGGACCGACGTGAACCTCTCGACGGCCACGATCTTCATCCGGGACTCGAAGACCGAGACCGGGGAATATCGCGAGGTCGATATCCCGCTCGGCGCCCTGGAGGAGTTGATCGCGTGGAAGGCCCGTAGCCCGAGGACGAGGCCCAACGATCCGGTCTTCCTCTCCGGCGCCGTCAAAAAGACCTACGCCCGGCAGACCGTCCGCAACATCGAGGCCCGCTTCCGGGAGATCATCAAGCTCGCCAACGAGAAGCTGCGCGCCGCCAAGATCGCCCTGATCGACCACATCACGCCTCACGGCCTCAGGAGGACGTACGCGAGCCTGCGGGCAGCATGCGGGGATGATCCGGTCTATATCGCTGAACAGGGCGGCTGGAGCGATATCCGCTTCGTGTACAGCGTCTACCAGCGGGCATCCAAACGACGCGACAAGCTCGAAGATCGGTATCTTGTCGCCTTCGACGCGGCGCTCAGTTGGGCACGTATTGGCAGATATAGGCAGACGGAGGGTCAAACCGACGTTTCGCCTCTAGACTCCATACAGCGTGTATCCGAGGAAAGCGCTTCGTAGAGCCAGAATTTGACATATGCGGCTGTAGCTCAGCTGGCTAGAGCGTCTGCTTGCCATGCAGAAGGTCGAGGGTTCGAATCCCTTCAGCCGCTTCTCCGAAATCCCGCCCCAGAGCGGGATTTCGTCGTTTTGGGGGTTGGGCTCCGAATCGGCCGGACGTAGGCTGCCCACTCAACTGGGCACGGCGTAGATCTGTCCGCCGGCTTCCACGACCTTCTTCGGCGCCAGGGAAGCCGGCGGCGGACCGGCGATCACTTCGCCGGTTGACGCGCTGTACTCGCCCCCGTGGCAGGGACACACAATCACGCCCCCTTCGAAACCGACGGTACATCCGGCGTGGGTGCAGACGGCGCTGAAGGCGGTGAGCCTTCCTTGGGAGTCACGGATGACGATGTCCGGTTCGCCACTCGCGGGGTCGCTGTAGGTGGCGGCCTGTCCGTTCGGAAGCCGGCTGGCGGGGCCTAGCTTCACGGCGCCCTTGGGCACCTTCGACGCACGTGCGCCAGAGTCGGCTCCTCGCCGGCCGGCGCCGGCGGCTGAGTTGCCCCCGGAACCGCCACCTGCGGACCCGGGACCAGCGGTCAGGGTGCGGGAGGGGGAGTAGTTGCCTTTCACCAGGGTCGAGATGCCGGCGATCGCCAACGCCAGCCCGGCGAGCTCCGCCAGGAGGACCCGCCGGGTCGAAGCGGGAGAGATTTCAGCGATCTCGCCGGCGGTCACCGGACCCAGCCGGGTTCGCGCCACCAGGCCCTCGGGAGGATGCTCCAGAACGTTGTCGAGCGCCGGCTGTCCGCTCGCCCCGGCAAGGACGAAGGGCAGCCAGGCGAAGGTGAAGACGAGGTCAGGCCCGAGGAAGTAGGGAGTCGTCTTCCAGCTGGCGGTCAGAAAGAGGAGGAAGTTCAGGCCCATCCCGCCTGCTGCCGCGATCCGGGTGAAGAGCCCAACCGTGACCAGTAGGCCGATCAGAATCTCGGTGATCGCGACCCCGACTCCCGCCACTCCCGGATGCGGAATCGCGAATGCGCGGAGAATGAAGCCGCCGGGCGTGCCGTTGGCAAAGCCTTCGAGCTGGGTGCCGATATACGTCGGCGCGCCGGGGTGAAGAAAGCCCGGATCGCTCAGCTTCTGAATGCCTGCGTAGACGAACGTGATGCCGAGGAAAAGGCGCAGTGGGAAGAGCGCCATGGCCGGCGAGAGCCGAGATGACATTGGTCGGAACGGTTACCTCCAGAGGTAAAGGACCTTGGAGAAGATCATGAGAGTCCTCTTACGCTCGGAAGCCTGCAGAGCGGGAACTCCAATGGTTGACTGACTGGTCACTCTTTTATATGTTTGCCACATGGCAAGACCTCGGAGCGACCAGCGCCGTAACGCGATCCTCTCCGCGGCGACCCGCGTCATCGCCTCGCAGGGCCTCGGCGCGTCGACGGCGGCCATCGCGAAGGAGGCGGGCGTCTCCAACGGATCACTCTTCCTCTATTTCGAGACCAAGTCCGCTCTCGTCAACGAGCTCTACCTGCTCTTGAAGTCGGAGATGGGGGCGGCCGCGACCGACGGGTTGCCTACGGATGCCGAGCCGCGCGAGCAACTCCTCCATCTGTGGACCGGATGGTTCCGATGGGCGACGGGGGACCCCGACGGGCGGCGTGCCCTCGCACGGCTCGAGGTGGCCAACGAGATCACCGAGGAGAGCCGTCGCCATGCGCGTGAAACGCAAACCGAGATGGCCGCGGTGCTGGAGCGCTGCCGTGTTCACGGACCGATGGCGGACCAGCCCCTCGACTTCGTCCTGCATCTCGCGGGAGCTATCTCCGAGACGACCATCGACGCGGCGATCCGCGACCCCGAGGTTGCGGCGGCCCGGAGCGATGCCGCCTTCGAGGCGGTCTGTCGACTGCTGCTCGGCTAGCCCGGACTGACACGACGACGAAAAAGGAGAAGACATGCCCGACACCACCCGCCCCCGACAGGCCGAGAAGGCGTGGGTCATAACCGGCCCCACCTCCGGCATCGGCCGTCACGCGGCCCTTGATCTCGCAAAGCACGGCAAGGTGGTCCTGGTCGGACGCAGTCCCGACCGGCTCGCTGCGGTGCAGACGGAGATCGAGGCGAAGGGGGGTAGTGCGGCGACGGTGGCTTGCGATCTGTCGGACATCCGGAGCGTGCGGAGCGCGGCCGCCGAGATCGTTGCCCTCGGTCTCCCGATCGCGGGTGTCGCGAACAACGCGGGGATCATGCCCACCGGGGGCGGCCGCAGTGCCCAGGGGTGGGACCTGGCCTTCGCGACCGACCATCTCGGACCGTTCGCCTTCACCGAGGCCCTGGTTCCTCACCTGGCGGACGGGACGAACATCGTCTTCACCTGTTCGGCGGTCGAGGATCCCGAACGGAAGCCCGCCGTCAAAGCCGGCTTCCGTGGCGGGCGCTATATCTCCGCCGAGGCAAGCGCACGGGGTGAATGGGCGCCTGGGGGCTCCTCGAAAGCGGGCTTCGACGCCTACGCGACGTCGAAGCAATGTGAGCTGGCGGCGGTCTTCACGCTGGCGCGGGAGACGCCGCGGTTGCGGTTCAACGCGATCGAGCCCGGCTTCAACCCGGGCACCGGTCTCGGGCGCGACGCGCACCCCGCACTGCAGTTGGTCGCCAGGTACGTGCTGTCGCCGCTCGGGCCGATGATCAAGTACTGGAGCACGCCGAAGCGCTCAGGGCGGCTCATCACCAGTGTTCTGACCGATCCTGCCGCCCCGACGGGGAGGTACTTCGATGAGAACGGCGATCCGATGTCGCCGTCGGCGACGGTGCGCAACCCGGAGTTCGACGAGCGGGTCGTGGCCGAGACTCGAGCCCTACTCGCGACCGTGCCCGACGCTTGAGGCCGAACTCGGCGACCTCGCATGAATGGTCGGTCGCCTGCCCGACGATCTCCGGATCGCCGGTCAAGAGGGGTGCCTCCGCGCGGAGGGCCGTGGCGATGCCTGGCGCATGCGAATGTAGAGGATCTCACCGAGGTTGACCGAGGAGATCGCCGCACCCCGCTCGAGCAAGACTTTTTCTCGGCCTCCCGCTCGAGCGGGTGCAGCACATCGGCGCCCGGACCCGGGTTGGACTCGCATTCTTCGCCATCGGCTGGTCGCCGGCGGGCCCACGTTCCTCGGCTCCATGGTCGGTTACAGCGTGTCCGCGGAAGGTCTCGAACTTGCTCAGTTCACCGGGCGCTGGAAGACCACCACGTTGTTGGCGTAGCCGGTGAAGCTGCCGACCAGCTGCTTCCATCTCGGTGGCAACGCCTCGGCCGCGCGGTAGCGGACCAACGTCATCCGGCCGATCGTGACACGACCTACCTCGTGAAAGGCGGGCGCGAGGGGGCCGGGCCGGCGAGGTGGCGGACGACCGCTGACCACGTCGACTTCCCGAACCGCGCTCGGCCGCTTTCGCCAGCTCCGTCCCTGCACTTCGTGCGCGCCCCGTCCCAGGTAATAGGCGAGCGGCTGGCCGCCCTCTTCCCAGGAGACGATCGCCCGCCTGGCGGGCGGCGCCGCGGCGATCCGGGCGGCGACGTCACGCCAATCTTCGCGCTGCAGGGCGGGGCGGAAATCGACGTAGATGGTGAACGCGAGGAGGGACCCGATGAGCGCCGCGCCGACTCCGAGTCCTAACCGGCCTGCCCTCGGCGCCCCGATCCCGGCGGCCGCGACCAGTCCGAGTGGGATGAGCGCGGGCAGCAGGTTGCGGAAGAGGACATAGTCCTGCCCGAACGCCGCGAGGATAAGCGGCAGCACGATCGTTCCGCCGCCGATCGCCAACGCGAGCCGGGCGGCATTCTTCTCGGTCTTGCCGCCGCGCCAAACCAGGAGGCCGACTGCCGCCGCGTAGGCTGCCAGCGGTACCAGAGCGTGCTTCAACTGGCCGTTTTCGCCGACGAAGGCGGCGATCCCGGCTTCCTGCATCCGGCGGGTCAGGGCGAAGCTCGAGATCCACTTGTTGTTCGACCCGCTCGCCTGGTGGAGCGCGAGCGGGGCGAGGGCGAGGGCGGTCGCGGCGACCCCGGCGAGCGCCGCCGCCACCCTCCGGCGGGGCGCCGTCGAGGCCAGCAGCATAATCGCCTCGATCGTCAGCGGGAAGACGGCGAAGTAGTGGGTCGCGAGAGCAAGCGACGAGCACGCCGCCCACCAACCGAGATCTCGTGCCGATCCGCTGTGGCGCCCGCGCAGGAAGAAGTAGAGCGCGGCCGTGCTGAGGAGCACGAGCAGGGCGTAGGCACGGGCGTCCTGCGAGTACCAGACCATGATCGGGCTGACCGCGACCACCGTCGCGATCACCACCCCGACCCGGCGACCGATGAGCTCGCGGCCGACGAGGAAGGCGACCGGGACCGTCGCCGTCCCGGCCAACGCCGACAGCGACCGCAGTCCCACCTCGCCTTCCCCGAACAGTCGTGACCAGAGCCAGGCGAGTGCGTAGTAGAGCGGTGGGGTGGACTCACTCGTCGTGACCCGGTGCATCGTCGCGGAGAAGCTCGAGACGAGGACGCGACCGACGGTTACCGCCTCATCGTGGCGATAGCTCTGCAGCCCGAGGGTCGAGAAGCGCAGCCCGGCGGCGAGCGCGGTCACCCCGACAAGCAGCCAGAGGACCCGGTTGCCGATCCACGAACGTTCATGCCGGATCGGCTCGAGTCGAGCCAAGGTGGGAACCTGTGATCCCATCGTCAGCGAAAGGTGCTCCCGCCGTCTGAGAGGACCATTAGATCAACCTCCGTTGGGTGCGGCGAGTCCAATCTGACGATCGACGACAGCGGCATTTCCGCCACGCTCAGTTGTGCGTGCCGACCGAGGCGGTCGCCGCGGCATGACCGGCGGGGCGATCTGGACGATCACCCCCGACCCGGGGATGCTTGCACCGTGGGCAGGGTTCGCGATCTTCTGTCGCGGTCGCGCCGGCGATCGCTGCGGTGCTGCTCGTCCGTCGCGACGCCTGAGGTCTCAGCTGTCGTACTGCATCAGCCGCCAGATCCCCCACATCACGCAAGCGATGCCCGCGATGCCGATCGTCGAGCGCACCGCTTCCGCCGCCTCCGGTTCGATCTCGGCGAAGGCACAGAGGCAGGCGAAGAGTCCCAGGAGCATCCAGGCGCTCTTCCAACCTGGGTGTCTCAATGGCTCCACGGTCTGAACGATACGCTCCTCGACGCGCGATGAAGACCGCGCAGACCCACTCCTCATGCCGTTTTCATCGGCTTCTCATCGAGGCGGTGGCGGCGCCGGCATCGACGGCTGAGCACGATGCTCGCCTCGGCGGCCGCGATCCTCGTCGTACTCCTCGCGGTGTCCGTAGCCTTTCTGACGACGTTACCCCTACTCGCACGAGCAGATCCTCAGCGCTGCAGGCGCCGAGCACCTACGACCGCGAGCACCATCCCGCCTCGCACGGAAGTCGAGGCGGACCGTGTGTTTCGCGAACCGCTGCCGCTCCGGCGGAGCCGATGGACGTAAGCCTTGTTCTCGGACATCAGTGGGCTCACCCCGGTTGATCTTTCGATTGCTCCTGCTTGCCATACAGAAGGTCGAGGGTTCGAATCCCTTCAGCCGCTTCCTTGTAAACCGGCGCCTACTGGGCGCCGGTTTCTACTTCGCCCCCGGCGCGGGTGGGCGAGTCGCTGAAGGAGGACTGCTCCGCGATTTCTGGGGCTTACGTGGACCGACCGCGAGCACCCGAACCTCGGTAATCATGCAAGCCGCCCTGTGTCGCAGGCTCGACCCCGAGCACGCCCGCTACGTCTTCGTTGCTGGGGATCGGTTGCCGGCTCGTGGAGGGATAAGCGGATTCCGGCTCTCTGACTAGATCGGGTATTCCGCTCCGTCGACACGCCAATCTCCTCCTTCGCTGACCAGCCAGACTGGCCGCTTCATGCCGACTCCGGCGACGAAGACGGTCGCTTTCGCGCCTTCGACCACCACTTCGAGGACTTCCGGGTTCCAATCGCCCCAGATGGAGATCACCCCCGGTTTCGGCTTCCAGTCGAGGGGCGTGTTGTCACTGTGCAGCCAACGCCGACGGCAGTCTTCGGCGTGACTCCAGTTCTGGTGGTGGGGGTGGGGCTTGTGATTCTCCGCGTCCATAAGCCGGCACGCCGCGCGAATTTCCCCATGCCCCATGTCCTTGAGCCAGTGCACGGCCACCCGCTCGGCCGCGGCTTCGCTACGTGCCGTTTGCGGTGAGCCCCCGCTGCCACAGCCGGCGAGAACCGCGGCGACTGCGAGCGAGGCTCCCAGCCGATAGAGGTATGACCGCGGATCTCCCAGTTTCACGGTCGCTAAGAGTATGGCGATTCGTGTGACGCCAGATCCAATGGCGAGCTCGATACGTACCTTTTGCGACGGCCTCGGTGATCGGCTACCGGCTTGTAGCTGAGCAGCACGGTTGGCCCTGCCTCACGATCCCGCGCGGCGAGTTGTCCAGACGTCGATCGGGCGACGGTGGAGAGGCCAGGCGGAGGTGCTGGCTGGGCGAGGCCCGATGTGGCGCGCATCAGGCGAAGGGCAATGAGTTCGGCCAATGCAGCGCGGAGCGTGGGGGCCAAATGGCACCTGGATTCGCCAGTGCTCAGAATCTGACGCCGTGACGTACTGGAGGTGTGGTCTGAACCCAAGCCCGCATGCAGGCCGATACACGATGGACCGCACTGGCCGGTGCGGCCTTCTGCCCAGCACTCCTAGCGCTGGGACAACCGCGAGGCGGGGCAACTTCTCACACTGAACACGCTAGGTTCTGTGCGTGACTAGGAGGGGTATCCGCGGGTGGACCGCTCTTGCGCTCCTGCTCGGGTGGTCGGCGACGTTCGCATTCGTCGCCGACGCCAGGGTTCAGGACAGCCTCATCGCGCCCCGTCGAACCGTGTCAGTGATCGACACCGCTACCGGTCAGGCCGCGGCCAGGCCGATCAAGGTTGGGCCTTACGCGAGCTCGATCGCGATCAGTCCGGACGGTCAGAAGGCTTATGTGGTGACCTCCGGCAACGGGAGCGTCGCGGTATTGGACCTCAAGACCAACCGGCCGGCAGGCAGCCCGATCAAGATCGGCTCCGACCCCGAAGGAATTGCGATCACTCCGGACGGCAGCCGCGTCTATGCCGTCAACTCCGGCAGCGACTCAGTTTCTGTGATCGACACCGCGACCGACTCGGTGGAAGCAACGATCAAGGTCGGCCGGGCTCCGACGGCCATCGCGGTCACTCCCGATGGCGCCCGCATCTACGTAGCCAACACTCGCGCCGGGACGGTCTCGGTGATCGACACCGCGACCAACAAGGTCGAGGGTCCCGCGATCAAGGTCGGCCGGGATCCTCTGGCGCTCGCCGTCACCCCAGATGGCGACACCGTCTACGTAGCCAATATTCACGACGACACCATCTCGGTGATCCGCACCGCGACGAACGAAGTCGACTCGAGGGCGATCAGGACGGGCAAGAGCCCGATCTCGATGGCAATCACCCCTGACGGCCGACGCCTCTACATCGCCAACGCGCGAGAAGGCACCGTGTCGGTGGTGTCCACCACGACCGGTCGGCCCGCCGCCGCATCGATAGGAGTGGGGCACAGGCCGACGTCCATCGCGGTCAACCCCGTCGCCGAACGCGCATATGTGACCGGTATGGGACCAGGAACCCTTGCGGTGATCGATACCAAGACGAACACGATGGTCGGCAAGCCGGTCGAAGTCGGACCGTTCCCGCTCGCGGTCGCGTTCGCGCCTGACGGCCGACGCGCCTACATCGTCCACAACTAGCGGCGGCGGCTCATCCGGCCACCGTCGACGAGCACGTTCTCGACAGCTTGAGCCGCCCGAGCCAGCCGACTATTCGAGAAGCGTCACGGTGTTCGTGGAGCTACCTCGACCTTGTCTTGAGACAAAGCTCCCCTTGGCTCCTGCGTAGTTCCCCGTCCCGCCGGTGATGGCACCTTCGGTCGGGCTTTCACCTAGTTCCGCCACGAGGATCAAGGTCCCGCCCGGGATCTTGGCGATCCCGGTGCAGCTGAAGCCCGCGCTGGCGGGATTCTTCGTGTTGCCTGCGCTGGTGGCCGTACACGCGATCCGAATCTTGCCCACGATCCTCCCTTCCATCGAGAGCGGGTTGGTGGTGAGCAGCATGTCTCCTGGGCTGATCGACACGACACCGTGATTCAGTTTGGCTTCCGGAGCGTTGTCGACGAATTGGTTGGTCGCGCCTTTTTCGAGTTCCTTGAAGATGATCGTGGTGGGTTCACCGATCGCATTCGCAGAGCTCGCGAACACCGCTAGGAGGGAGAAACCGAGTAACACGGCCAACGCAAGATTGCGCCTGGCTTTCTGGATGGCGTTCATCGGACTTCCTCCGTTCGAGTCGCGTGTGGCGTGAAAGGCGAAGACCCGCGCAACCTACACAGCACCTACGACGCCCGATCAATCGAACGGAAGCACCCAGTCGGTGATCTTCTTTCCAACGAGGTCGGCTCTCGGGACTTCGGCCGGCGGCCGCGGGCTTTGACCAGCGTGGTAGCAGCATCCCGCTGTGTACATGATGATGTACGCTTGCCTGGTGCCCAAGACCGTCCCCGTACGAGAGCTCCGCGCCAATCTGAGCAGTCTTCTCGACGCCGTCACTGACCGCCGGGATCACGTATTGGTCACCCGGAATGGTGTCCCGGCCGCGGCGCTGGTCCCGATCGACGAGTACGAGGCCCTCGAGGAGACGGCCGAGATCCTCTCCGATCCCGCCGCGATCGCCGCCCTCGACGAGGGCCTCGGCGAGATCGAGCGCGGAGAGACGGTCACCCTCGCCGCGCTGCGTGAGGAGTTGGCGGCCAAGCGGCCGACCTCCCGCTGACCGATGCCGCAACTCGTCCTCGCGCGGCGAGCCCGTCTCGACCTGCTCGACCTCGGGTGGCCGTTGATAGACGCCATCGAGGATGCGCTCGGCCTCCTCGAGCGGGATCCATTCGCTGGTCATGCACTCCGAGGACGGCTGCGGGGACTTCGCTCACTGAGGGTCGGCGCCTACCGGATCCTCTACCAGGTGGTCGACGATGGGAAGACGATCCGGGTCGCTGCCATCCGCCACCGTTCCGTCTCATACGGGAGCGACCCGCGATGAGGCAGATCGAGGTCTCGGCTGGGTCGTGTCGATCGGTCGGACGGATGACCCGGCGCTCTCGCCTGAGAGCAACGCCTCGCCCGCCGCGACGCGGTGGACCGCCGCCGTCAGCTCCTCCGGCGGGATCGCGGCGGGCCACTTGCGGGCCCGGTCTCAGCTCTGGATTCCCACCTCCTCCAGCGCCACCTTCAGTGCCTGGAGGGCGTCGGAGAGGCGACCCTTGACGGCCTGCTCGGGAACATCCAGTTCGGTCGCGATCTGGGTGTAGGGGCGACCGCGGTAGTAGGCGTCGACCAGGATCTGGCGGTCCACCTGGTCGACCCGGCGTAGCGCCTCCTCGACCTGCCGCCCGAGGAGCGACTGCTCGACCGTCGCCTCGGCGACGTCGCCGCTCCGGTCGCGCCCCAGGTCGATCACCACGTCGCGCAGATTCGCGAAGAGCCGGCGGCGCAGGCTCTCGAGCTCGTCGTCGAAACGATCCCCGGCCCTCCATGCTCGTAGGAAGGTCTCCTGGACCGCCTCCTCGGCGAGCCCGGGGTCGCCGAGCGAGCGCACGGCAAGCCCGTAGAGCTCCCCCGCTTGGGCGGCGTAGGCCTCGCGCAGGTTGCGCCTGCGGTTCAGGGATCGCCGAGGCATCGCCTCTTCTACGTATGCGGCCCGCCCTGGGTTCAGCGGTGGATCGGTCGACCCGACCTCTGAACCTCCGCCGCGCCCGGCGCGTAGACCGGGACACGGCGGATTGGACGCGCGGGCGGCACCGCAGTAGATGTAGACAGAGCCAATGGACGAACACCTGCGAGACGGAGGACTTGAGGCGCGCGCGTTCTGGCTGCGCTCACCTGGCAAGGGCGAGATCCGCCCCGCCACCCTTCGCCGCCCCGGGCCCGATGAGGTGTTGGTCCGCACCCTGTGCTCTGGCGTCAGTCGCGGCACCGAGACGTTGGTCTTCCGGGGACTCGTGCCGCCGGACCAGTACGAGGCGATGCGGGCGCCCTTTCAGAAGGGGAGCTTCCCCGGCCCCGTCAAGTACGGCTACCTCAGCGTCGGGAGGGTGGAGCAAGGGCCGGCCGATCTCCGGGGCCGCACGGTCTTCTGCCTCTATCCGCACCAGACCGCCTACGTGGTGCCGGCGAGCGCCGTGACCGTCGTGCCGGAGGACGTCCCCGCGGCCCGCGCCGTACTCGCGGGCACCGT
>JAFDWD010000085.1 GCA_018268695.1 Actinomycetota bacterium | reverse complement strand
CGACATGTGCTCGCTGGTCAACGCCAAGTCCGGCGGCTGCGCCGAGGACTGCGGCTTCTGCGCCCAGTCGCGCTACGCCGACGCCGACACCGTGATGCACGCGATGATGGAGCCGGAGCAGATCCTCGAACACGCGAAAGCCGCCGAAGCGGCCGGCGCGCACCGCTTCTGCATGGTCACCCAGGGCCAGGGGCTGTCGAAACGGGACTTCCAGAAAGTCCTCGAAGGCGCCGAACTGGTCTCCGAGCAGACGAACCTGAAGCGCTGCATCTCGATCGGCCACATGTCGACCGAGCGCGCCAAGCAGCTGAAGGACGCGGGCGTCCAGCGCGTCCACCACAACGTCGAGTCGGCGAAGTCCTACTACCCCGAGGTCTCCACCACGGTCCGCTACGAGGGCCGGCTGCGGACGATCCAGGCGGTCAAGGAGGCGGGGCTCGAGACCTGCGTCGGCGGCATCCTCAACCTCGGCGAGTCCGAGGAGCAGCGGGTCGAGATGGCCTTCGAGCTCACCGAGATCAACCCGACCTCGGTGCCGATCAACCTGCTGATCCCCAAGAAGGGGACCAAATTCGGCGAGCGTGAGGTGATGGAGCCGATGGAGGTCGTCAAGTGGATCGCGATCTTCCGGCTGATCATCCCCGGGGCGCTCTTCCGCCTCTGCGGCGGCCGGGTGGAGAACCTCGGCGAGCTGCACGGCCTCGCGGTCAAGGCGGGCCTGAACGGCGTGATGATGGGCAACTTCCTCACCACCCTCGGCGCCGAGCCGGCCGATGACCGGGCGATGTTCGAGGAGCTCGGCCTGAACGTCGCGCGCCAGCCCGACAACGGCTCCAATCCGCGCCCCGACAACCGCTCCGGCTGGCTCGAGGGCGACTCCCCGGCGACCCCGATGGAGGAGCTGATCGACCACCAGGCCGAGGCGCCGATGTGGGACCCGTCGACGCAGCTCAGGGTCGTCAAGAAGGACAAGCGGATCCCGAAATACCCGACCGCCGCGGCCTAGGAGGGCGGCGGTGACCGACGTCGCGGCCCGCCTCGAGGAGCTGCGCGAGCGCGGCCTCTACCGGCGGCTGCGGCTGATCGAGGGCCCGCAGGGGCCGCGGGTGACGCTCGACGGGCGCGAGGTGCTGCTGCTCTGCTCGAACGACTACCTGGGACTGGCGGCGGACCCACGGGTGCGCGAGGCCGCGGCCGAAGCGGCGCTGCGCTTCGGCGCCGGGTCGGGCGCGTCGCGGCTGATCAGCGGCAACATGGCCCCGCATCGGGAGCTGGAGTCGGCGCTCGCCGCGTTCAAGGGCTACGGGCGGGCGCTCCTCTTCGGCTCCGGCTACCTGGCGAACATGGGCACGATCGCGGCGCTCGCCGGGCCCGGCGAGGTCGTCTTCTCCGACGAGCTGAACCACGCCTCGATCATCGACGGCTGCCGG
>JAFDWD010000859.1 GCA_018268695.1 Actinomycetota bacterium | reverse complement strand
GTCGCGACCCTAACCGACTCGGTTTTGTCATGCAACCTAAGTGTGAGAAGATCACACAGATGCTCGGCCGCGACTATCCGAACCAAGTCTGCTCCCTGGCCAAGTCCCTCGAAGTGATCGGCGAGCGCTGGTCGCTGCTGATCATCCGCGACGTGATGACCGGCAACCGCCGCTTCTCCGGCATCCAGGCGAACCTCGGCATCGCCCGCAACGTCCTCTCCGCCCGCCTGCAACGACTGCTCGACGAGGACATCCTCGAGCGCCGCGCCTACCAGGAAAGCCCGCCCCGCTACGAATACTTCCTCACCGAGAAGGGCCTCGACCTCTGGCCATCCCTCATTGCCCTGATGGGCTGGGGCGACCGCCACTCCGACAACCCGGCCGGCCCGCCGCTCGGCATCGTCCACAAGGGCTGCGGTGGCGCCGTCTCCGACCGCGGCATCTGCGAATCATGCGGCGAGGTCTTGACCGCCCGCGACGCGGAGGCCGTCCCCGGCCCCGGCGCGGCCGCCGCCTACGAGGGCCACTTCTCCCCTTTCGCCGAGCGCCGCTGACCATCGGAGGCGGCAAGGCCGCGTTCCATCCTCTCGGTCGGCGTGAGCTCGAGATTCGCGTGAACAACACTCAGATCGACGTCAGAGTCACGAGGTCTCGTGCCGAAGACGAAGTCCTCCTGCATCACCTGGAACAGCGCGGTGAGCGTCCTGATCGAGGGCGACACCCCATCCCGCTCGATCCGGGCGATAGCCGATTGCGTCGTCCCGCAGCAATTCGCCCGGAGTTCCGATCTTCGAGTGGCGCCGGTTCGATGGCCCGCTGTAGCGTTCGATCGGACTGCAAATCGGAGGAGGAGCGGAGATGGCTACTGCGGCGAGCATCAAGGCGAGGGAGAAGGTCTTCATCGGCGGCGAGTGGGTCGAGCCGCTGGGAGCGGATCCGCTGCCCGTGGTCAACTCGGCGACCGAGGAGACGATCGCGACCGTTCCGGGCTGCACGCCGGTCGAGGTCGACCATGCGGTCGACGCGGCGCGGGGCGCCTTCGAGGGTTGGTCGACGACACCGCGGGCCGAGCGGGCCGAAGCGCTGGCGGCGATCGCCGCGGGACTGAGCGAGCGGGCCGAGGAGCTGACCGACACGATCACCGCCGAGCTGGGGATGCCGCGCAAGCTGACCCAGATGATCCAGGTCGGGCTCGGGATCAACCACTTCGCGGCGATGCCCAAGGCGCTGGAGGAGGTGCGCTGGGAAGAGGAGGTCGGCAACTCGCGGGTGCTGCGCGATGCGGCCGGAGTCGCCGGCGCGATCACCCCCTCTATCTTTCCGCTGACCCCGCTCGGCGCCAAGGGCGCCCCGGCGCTGGCGGCCGGCTGCACGGTG
>JAFDWD010000858.1 GCA_018268695.1 Actinomycetota bacterium | reverse complement strand
GCGGCGACCACCGCGTCGAGGTCGGCTCCGTCCGCCGCCGCCGCGGCGCCGACCTTCCACATCAGGATCTCGCCGGCGACGCCGCGCCGTTTCTCCGCCTCCTCGCGCGGGGCCGAGAGGACGTCGTCCTTGGCCACCGCCGTCTTCACCTCGATCCCCTCGGCGGCGGCCTGCCTGACCGCCAACCGGACGTTCATGTTGTCGCCCGCGTAGTTGCCGTAGAGGCAGGCGACCCCGTGGCCGGAGTCGGCGGCGCGAAAGGCGTCGAGGAACATGCGGGCCGAGGGCGAGCTGAAGACCTCGCCGACCGCGACCGCGTCGAGCATGCCCGGGCCGACGTAGCCGAGGAAGGCAGGCTCGTGGCCGGATCCACCCCCACTGACCACCCCGACGCGGCCCTCGCTCCCGGCGGTGGAGGCGAGGACGCGGGGATTGTCGGTGGCCATGACGAACTCCGGCGCGGCGGCACGGAACCCGGCGAGCATGTCGTCGACCACGCGATCCGGATCGTTGATGAAGCGCTGCACGGGACCGGGATCAGCCGCGGAGGGCGTCGAGGGCGTCGAGCTTCGCCACTTTCGGCGCCGAGCGGCCGCCGCCGAACTCCGAGGCGAGCCAGGCGTCGACCAGCTCGATCGCCAGGCCTGGCCCGGTCACCTGGGATCCGAGGCAGAGGATCTGGGCGTTGTTCGAGCTGCGGGCCTTGACCGCCGAGTAGACGTCGCCGACCGAGGCGGCGCGCACCCCGGCGACCTTGTTGGCGGCGATCGCCATCCCGATCCCCGTCCCGCAGACGAGGATCGCGCGGGGGAACTCCGCGGCCGCCACCGCGCGGGCCACGGGGGCGGCGACGTCGGGGTAGTCGACCTCCTCCCCGGGCGCGCTGCCGAAGTCCTCGACTTCGTAGCCGCGTTCGGCGAGGTGCGCCGCGATCGCCCTTCGAAGGTCGGCGCCGAGGTGGTCGGAGCCGATCGCAAGCTTGGTCTCTGAGGTCACCCGACCAATATAGGGCAGGTGTCTTAGATTGTCAATCGACCCGCCGACAGGAGCCTGGCTGAGGGAGGTGAGTCAATTCCGGACGCTAGTATCAGAACGTGGCAGCAGGGACCGTCAAGCGGTATCGGAAGGGCGAGGAGCGGACGCGCGAGATCCTCGCCGCGGCCGCCGACCTGATCTACGAAGAGGGGATCTCGTCGGTCACCCACCGCACCGTCGCCCACCGGGCGGGCGTGTCCGATTCCGCCCCCAGCTACTTCTTCCCGTCGATCGACGACCTCATCGTCGAGGCCTTCCGCTCGATCATGAAGACGATGATGGATGACCACCAGGCGCTCAGCCGGCGGATCGAGGAAGAGGACATGGACCAGGCGAAGGCGGTCGACGAATACGTCAAGCTGGCGATCGGGATCGCCCCCAAATACGACAAGGTCCAGTACGAGGCCTATCTCTTCGCCACCCGCAGGCCGGCACTCCGGGCCGAGGTCGACAAGGCGATCGCGACGACGTTCCAGAAACACAGCACCCTCGTGATCGCCTCGCGACGTGACGACATCGGATGGGCGGCGCCGATCCTCACCGCCTACGCCGACGGCGTCGGGCTGCACCGCATCGCCTCCCCACCCGACGGCATCGGCGCCAAGGCGCTCCGCGAAGGCCTGCTGGCACTGATGAACGGGCTGCCCGGCAAAGGCCCGAAAGCGAAGAAAAAAGGAACCGGCCGGAAACCCCGTGCGAGCACCGCCAAGAAAAAAGGCGGCCGCTCGAAAGCCGACTCCTGACGGCCGCGCTCAGGCGAAGGTCCGGCGCCGGGGATCCGGCTGAGGATGCGCGGCCAGCAGCGCTTTGGTGTACGGATCGGTCGGGTTCTCGTAGACGTCCCTGGTGACGCCGGTCTCGACGATCCGCCCTCGGTACATGACCGCGATCCGGTCGGCGACCTCGGCGATCACCGCCAGCTGGTGGGCGATGAAGAGGATCGCGACGCCGAGCTCGTCGCGCAGATCGAGGAAGAGGTTCAGGAGCTGCGCCTGGACCGAGACGTCGAGGGCGCTCACCGCCTCGTCGGCGATGATCAGCTCCGGGTCGACGGCCAGGGCCCGCGCGATCGCGACCCGCTGACGCTGGCCGCCGGAGAGCTCCCGCGGCTTGCGCGAGGCGAGGCGCTCCGAGAGCTGGACCAGGGAGAGCAGGCGGGCGACGAACGCGGCCTCGTTCTCGCTCCCGGGCCGGCCGTGGACCTTGCCCGCTTCGTGCAGCGCCGCCCCCACCGTCAGCCGGGGATTCAGCGACGCATAGGGGTCCTGGAAGACCATCTGCATCCGCCGCCGCAGCTCGCGCAGCTCCCGCCGCGGAGCGGCGAGGACGTCGCCGCCGTCGATCCGGATCTGCCCGGCATCCGGCTCGGCGAGCCGGATCAGGCAGCGGGCAACGGTCGTCTTGCCGCTCCCGGAACCACCCGCGAGGCCGAGGATTTCACCCCTTCGCAGCTCAAAGGAGACATCGTCGACGGCGCGGTGGCGCTGCGCCTCGGTACGGCGCAGGCGTTCGCCCGCGCTGCGGCGAACGTCGAACTCCTTGGTCAGCCCCTCGACCTCGAGCAGGCGGCGGTCGGGCTCGTTCATGCCTCCGCCTCCGCCGTCGCGGGCCGCTCGGGGACCGCCGCCAGGGGGCGGACCGGACAGGCCGACAGGCGCCCCTCGCCGACCGGCTCGAGGCGCATCGAGATCTCCTTGCAGGTGGGCCCGGCGAACTGGCACCGCGGCTCGAACACGCAGCCGGGCAACAGTTCGGCCAGCTCAGGCGGATAGCCGGAGATCGGGTCGCGCCGGGTCGCCGTCCCGGCGGCGTCGAGCTCCGGGATCGAGTCGAGCAGGGCGCGCGTGTAGGGGTGCTGGGGGTCGTGGTAGATCGAATCGATCGGGCCGGTCTCGACCACATGGCCGCCGTACATCACGGCGACGCGGTCGCACACCTCGGCGATCACGCCGAAGTCATGGGAGACGAGGAGCATCGCCATCCCCTCCTCGCGGCGCATCTCGGTCAGCAGTTTCAGGATCTGCGCCTGGGTGGTCACGTCGAGCGCGGTGGTCGGCTCGTCGGCGAGCAGGAGCCGCGGGCTGGAGGCGGTGGCGAGGGCGATCATCACCCGCTGGCACATGCCGCCCGAAAGCTCGTGCGGGTAGGAGTTGTAGCGACGGTCGGGGTCGGCGATCCCGACCTTGTCGAGCAGCTCGATCGCCGCCGCCTTCGCCTGCCGGCGGCTCCTGCCGCGATTGACCCGCAAGGTCTCGGCGACCTGGGCACCGACGCAGTGGACCGGGTTGAGGGAGCCGAACGGATTCTGCGAGACCATGCCGACCGAGTGGGCGCGGAAGTCGCGCAGCGCGGCCTCGCCCATCGTCATCACGTCGGCCCCTTCGAAGCTGATCGTGCCGCCGGCGATCCGACCGGGGTCGGGCACCATCCGCATCACCGAGCGACAGGTGAGGCTCTTGCCCGATCCCGACTCGCCGACCAGGCCGAGGACTTCACCCGCTTCGAGCGACAGATCGACGCCCTTGACGGCGACCAGCGGGCCCTCCTCGGAAGGGAACTCGACCCGCAGGTCGGCGATCTCGAGCAGGCTCATCGTCCCCCCTTGCTGCTGCGATCGGCCAGCCCCTCGCCGACCAGGCCGAAGCCGACCCCGAAAAGGACGAGGACGAGGCCGGGCAAGGTCGAGATCCACCAGGCGCTGAGCAGATAGCTCTGGCCGTTGGAGATGATCGCGCCGAGATCCGCGGTCGGCGGCTGGATCCCGAGGCCGAGATAGGAGAGGCCCGCGAGCAGCAGCAGGTTGCCGACCAGATCGAGGGTCGAGTAGACGAGGCACGGCCGCAGCAGGTTCGGCAGGGCGTGGCGGAAGATCGCCCGCCGCCGCGAGAACCCGAGCGCCGCGGTGGCGAGCATGAAGGGCTGCTCGCGGAGGACCAGCATCTCGCTGCGGGCGAGACGGGCGTAGAGCGCCCAGGAGGCGATCGGCACCCCGATCAGGAAGCCGCTCGCGCCCGGCCCGACGATCGCGACGACGGCGATGATCAGGACGATGAACGGGAAGGCGATCATCACGTCGGCGAGGCGCGAGATGACGCCGTCGGTGGCGCCGCCGAAATACCCCGCGACGGCCCCGGCCAGAGCCCCCACCGGCAGCGGCACGTAGGTGACCAGGAGCGCCAGCGCGAGGTCCAGACGGAGGCCGTAGAGGGTGCGCGAGAAGACGGCACGACCGGCTTCGTCGGTGCCGAACAGGTGGGCCGCCGAGGGCGGCGCCAGGGTCTGGGCGAAGTCGAGCTGGTTTTCGCCGTAGGGCGCGATCAGCGGGGCGAAGAGCGCCGCGAGGGCGATGATGCCGGTGATCACGGCGCCGATCTGGACCCCGATCGGCAACGAGCGGAACCGCCGCAGGAGGTCCGCCGGTCGTCGCCAGGGCCGACGCGAGGAGGTGGCTGCCGGGGCGGCGACGCTACTCATGTCGCCCCGCCAAGCGGATGCGCGGATCGATCACGGCGTAGACGACGTCCATCACCAGGCCGATGGCCACCACGACGACGCCGGAGAGCAGCGCCAGCGCCTGGACCAGCTGGTAGTCGCGTTTCTGGACCGCCTGGACGAGCAGCGTCCCCAGCCCGGGCAGCTGGAAGACGGCCTCGATCAGGACCATCAGCCCGATCACGTAGCCGAAGAGCGAGGCGAGGATGGTGATCGTCCCGATCACCGAGTTGCGCAGCGCGTGGCCGAGCACGATCCGCCGCTCGCTGAAGCCCCGGGCGCGCGCCGCCTCGATGTAGTCGCTGTGCATCACCGCGATCAGGCTGCTGCGCAGATTGCGGACGACGATCACCAGCAGCCCCAGCGCCAGGGTCAGCGCCGGCAGGGTCATCGTCTTGAGGATCCCCCCGATCCCCGACTGGTAGCCGGAGACGGGGAAGAGCTTGAGCTCGAGCCCGAGGATCAGCGAGAGCATCAGGCCGAACCAGAACGAGGGCATCGCGAAGCTGAAGGTGGTGATCAGGCGGATCGCCGTGTCGGCCATCCCGCCCTGGCGGATCGCGGCGACGATCCCCAGCGGAACGCCGACGACCAGTGCGATCAGGATGCCGTAGACGGCGAGCACCGCGCTCGGCCCGACCCGACTGCCGATGACTTCGGTCACCGACGAGTTGAAGGTCACCGAGTTGCCGAACTGGCCGGTCACGGTATGGCCGAGGAAGGTGAGGAACTGCTGGAGAAACGGTTGATCGAGCCCGATTTCATGGCGGATCCGCTGCACCGCTTCCGGCGTCGCGTGCGCCCCGAGCTCGATCCGGGCGGGATCGCCAGGCACCAGGTGGATCATCAGGAAGGTGACGATCGCGATCCCGATCAGGACCACGATGCTGATTGCCACTCGTCTTGCAAGGTAGGTCAGCATCGTGGTCCAGTCGTCGGGTGAGAGGGCCTGTCCGGCCTTAGCCCTTGGCGATCCAGGTCTGCTCGAGGTGGTCGACCCCGAGCGTGTTGACCGCCGTGCCACAGACGTTGTCGGCGTGGGCGTTGACGAACGGGACGTCCATCAGGTTGAGCGAAGGAACGCCTTCGTTGAATTCCTTCTGGATCACCGGCCACTGCTTCGCCTGTTCGGCTTCATCCGGGGTGATCTGGAACTTGACCACGTTCTTGGTCGTCGTCGGGTTTTCCCAGTGCGAGAAGAAGGCTTCGGTACCGCTCGCCGGATTGGCGAAGAAGCCTGCGTACTCGTCGGGGACCGGGATGTCGCTCGTCGTCGTCGGGAACGGGATGGTCGCTTCGTATTCCGATGAGCTCCACTTTTCCGCCGCGGTGGCGGCCGACTCTTCTTCCAGCTTCACCTTGACGCCGATCGCTTCCCAATCCTGCTGGACGATCAGGGCCACGGTCTTCAGGAAGTCGAAGCCGGAGGGGTACGACAGGGTCAGCGAGAAGCCGTTGCCGTACTTCGATTTCGCCAGGTATTCCTTCGCTTTGTCGACTTCGTAGGCGTAGGCGGGAATCGACTTATCGGTGTACTTCATCGCCGCGAACAGGCTGTTGGGGATCGTCCCGACGCCTTTGAAGGCGGCTTCGTTCATCTCTTCGCGGTTGAGCGAGTACTGCAGGGCGAGGCGCACGTTCTGGTCGCTGAGCGCCGGCACTTCGTTGTTCAGGGAGAGCAGGATCCAGGCGGGGACGTCTTTCACCGTCTGGACCGCGATCCCCTGTTCGCCCTGCAGTGCGGCGATCTGACTGAACGGGACCCCGTCGATGATCTGCGCCTGTTCGCTTTTCAGGTCGAGGACGCGGGTGTTGCTGTCGGTGGCGAAGTTGAAGCGCACCGAGTCGAGGTACGGCTTGCCTTCTTCGTAGTAATAGGGATTCTTTTCGAGCGTGACGTGCGAGCCTTGGACGAATTCCTTGAGCACGAACGGGCCCGCGCCGACCGGGTGCTTCCAGAAGGCGTCGCCTTCCTTTTCGACCTCCGCTTTGGGCAGGATCACGGCCGGGAAGACGGCGATGTTGTAGAGGAATGCGGCGACCGGTTCGCTCAGCGTCACCTTCACCGTCCTCGGATCGACTTCGGTCGCGGTCTTGTAACCGGTGGTGAGCACCGCCATGACTTCGTTGACTTCCGGATTGCCGAAGTTGTTGAGGCTCCAGACCACGTCTTCGGCGGTGATCGGCGAGCCGTCGGAGAATTTGATGCCCGGCCGGAGGTGGAACGTGTAGGTCTTGCCGTCCTTCGACTTGTCCCAGCTTTCGGCAAGCGCAGGCTGGATTTCGGTGCCGCCTTCGGGGTTCAGTTTCACCAGCCCGGCGTAGATCATTTCGTCGGTGAAGATGTCGCCGTTGCCGTTCTTGATTTCCAGCGGGTCGACGGTGATCGTTTCGGCCTGGCGGGCGTAGACGAGGGCTCCGCCTGCCACCGGTTCGGACCCGCAGGCAGCGGTGGTCTTCGTGCCGGTGGTGAGGTCGACGGTCCCACCGGAGCCACTCGAGCCGCCGCCACATGCGGCGACGAGGAGACCGATCAAGGTCGTCCCCAATGCGATCAATGCAAACTTACGCATGCACACCTTCTCCTGTTCGTGATTGGACGGACGCTCCGGCCCCCCAGGGGTGTTGTGCTCCGCCGCGGAGGAGAGAAGCGGACCTTGAGCAGTTCCCGTGAAAGCTCCCAAGCTTCAAGGCGAGCAATCTAGGGCAGGCGTTTCAGATTGTCAAGACCTAATTAGGACAGGTGCCCTTTTTTTAGGATCGCGCAGGTTCGACCTCGTCTAGGCTGCGCAGCGATGCCTCGCGAGGAGCCGGTCAAGCGATACCGAAAGGGCGAGGTCCGCAAGCAGGAGATCCTCGAAGCGACGATCGACCTGATCTTCGAAGAGGGCGTCTCGGCGGTCAGTCACCGGTCGGTGGCGAGACGAGCGAAGGTCGCCGGCTCTGCCCCGAACTACTTCTTCCCGTCGATCGACGACCTCATCGTCGAGGCCTTCCGCTCGATCATGAAGGCGATGTTCGACGCCCTCGAAGACCTGCGCCGAAGGATCGAGGAGGAGGACATGGACCAGCCGACGGCGATCGAGGAGTTCGTCCGCCTGGCGACCGAGACAGCGCCGAAATACGACAAGGTCCAGTACGAGGCCTACCTGTTCGCCGTCCGGCGGCCGGCGCTGCGGGCAGAGGTCGACGCCGCGATCGCCGCCACCCAGCGCCAGGCCAGCACCCTGGTCACCGCGTCGCGCCGGGACGACCTCGGCTGGGCGGCGCCGATCCTCACCGCCTACGCCGACGGGGTCGGCCTACACCGGATCGCCGCGCCTCCGCACGGGCTCGGTGCCGCGGCGCTGCGCGACGGGCTCCTCGCCCTGATGCGGGCCCTGCCGGGGGAGCCGCCGACGCAGGGCGGGCCCTGAGCGAAGGGAAGCCCG
>JAFDWD010000857.1 GCA_018268695.1 Actinomycetota bacterium | reverse complement strand
TGCCTCGACGTCGACGCCGGGCGCGTCGTCAAGGGCACCAACTTCGTCGGCCTGCGCGATGCGGGCGATCCGGTCGAGCTGGCCGAGCGCTACGACGCCGCGGGCGCCGACGAGCTCGTCTTCCTCGACATCACCGCCTCGCACGAGCGGCGCGAGACCATCGTCGACCTCGCCCGGCGCACCGCCGACAACGTGTTCATCCCGTTCACGATCGGGGGCGGCATCCGCTCGGTCGCCGACGCCCAGGCGGTGCTCGACGCGGGCGCCGACAAGGTCTCGGTCAACTCGGCGGCGCTGGAGCGGCCGGAGCTCCTGACCGAGCTCGCCGACCACTTCGGCTCCCAGTGCGTGGTGATCGCGATCGACGCCAAGCGCGACCTCGAGGACGAGCCCGCGACCTCATCGCCGACCTGCGCGGCGCCCGCCGGGTGGTTCGGCGGCACCTGGGGCGTCTACGTCAAGGGCGGCCGGGAACGGGTCGAGGGCCGCGACGCGGTCTCCTGGGCCCGCGAGGCGGTCGAGCGCGGGGCGGGGGAGGTCCTCCTCACCAGCATGGACCGCGACGGCACCAACGACGGCTACGACCTCGAGCTGACCCGCGCGGTCGCCGACGCCGTCCCCGTGCCGGTCATCGCCTCCGGCGGCGCCGGCGAGCTGTCACATCTGTCGGCGGCGATCGCCGAGGGCGGCGCCGACGCCGTCCTCTGCGCCTCGATCTTCCACTACGGACAGCACACGGTGGCGGAGGCGAAGGAGAAAATGGCCGCCGACGGCATCGACGTCCGCCGCTAGCCACGGGCGAGCCGTGGCTGCGCGCAATGCGCGCTAGCCGCCGCCTTCGGCGGTCGCGCCTTCGCCGTTTTTCAGGTCTTCGGCCAGGCCGCCGACGTGCGATTCGCGCAGGATCTCCAGTCGCGCGAGTTCGTAGGGCTTGTCCTTTTCGGCGAAGCCGGGGATCTCGGTGGTCGCGCCTTTGTAACCCGCGGCTTCGACCGCCTTGATCACGGTTTCGTTGAACTGGCCGGCGGGATAACAGAAGTTTTCGACCGGGACGTTGAATTCTTCCTGGAGGATCTTGCGCGAGCCCGCGACTTCTTCCTTCAGTTCTTCCGGGCCGAGTTCGGTCAGGTCGAGGTGGTGGATGGTGTGGGCGGCCAGCTCCCAGCCCGCCGCGATCATCGCCTTGACGTTCGACTCGTACAGTTCCGAGCCCGCCGCCTTGAGGTTGAGGACGCCTGCCCAGCCATGTTTGCGCAGGGTCGGCAGGGCGAAGGTGAACTGGGGCCGGTAGCCGTCGTCGAAGGAGATGACGATCGGTTTCGGCGGCAGGGTGCCCTTGCCGTACCAGGCTTCCTGCACCTGTTCGAGCGTCACCGCCTCGTAGCCGCGTTCTTCGAGCCAGTCCATCTGTTTTTCGAAGTCCGTGCGGCCGACGTACAGTTCGGGGTACGGCGCGCCTTCGGGCGGATGCCCGAGCACGTGGTACTCGAGGATCGGCACCGGGCCCTTGTAGGGCTTCCAGTTCGCCTGCGGGGTCGCGTTGCGAACCTCGGTCGACTTGCCGGCGGACTTGGCCTTCTTCGCCTTCTTCTTCGCCGACGCGCCGGTCGCGCCGGTCTGCGAGGCAGCCGCCCCCTTGTCGTCTTCGTCGCCCGCCGAGGTGAGGACGATCACCACGGCCACGACCACCACGATCAGCGAGGCGAGCGCGACCAGCCGGCGGCGCATGATCTGGCCCCGGGTCGGCCCGTGGCGGCGGGCAGGGTCGGGACGTCGCTCCGTCACTTCGTCCTCGTCTTCCCAGTCGCTCGGCATCCGCGTCGCCGATCATCGTAGGGGGCAAGCGATGATGTGGGCGCGATGACCAGCGGAGACGAACTCGCCGAGGCGCTCGCCGCCGCCTATCCGGAGCTCGCCGAGGTGGAGGCGATGGCGCCCGATCCGGTCTACCTGGTCGGGGGCGCGGTGCGGGATCTGCTGTTGGGCAGGGGCCGTGCCGACATCGACCTCGTTGTCGAGGGGGACCCGGCGGCGCTGGGACGGGCCCTCGGGGCGGAGGCGCTCGCCGCCCACTCGCGGTTCGGCACGCTGAAGGTGGACCTCGACGGCCACGAGATCGACATCGCGGCCGCGCGGCGCGAGAGCTACGCGCGCCCCGGTGCCCTGCCGACGGTCGAGCTCGGCGCCCCGATCCGCACTGACCTGGCGCGCCGCGACTTCACCGTCAACGCGATGGCCGTGGGATTGGCCGAACCGCGCGAGCTGATCGACCCCTACGACGGCCAGGCCGACCTCGAGGCGGGCGTCCTGCGGGCCATCCACGCGGGCTCGTTCGTCGACGACCCGACCCGGGGGATCCGGGCGGCCCGCTACGCCGCGAGGTTCGGCTTCGCGATCGAGCCGGGGACGCGAGAGCTGCTGCGGGCCGCCGACCTGCGGATGGTGACCGTGGAGAGGCGCTGGGCGGAGCTGCGCAAGCTGGCCGAGGAAGCGAGCGCGGTGCGGGCGCTCGAACTGCTGGCGGGCTGGGGACTGGTCGAGCCGCGCGAGGGCGGCGAGTCCTTCGCGCTCGCCCGAGACGTCGACCGCCTGCTCGCCGCCCTGCCCTGGGCAGGGGAGGCCGACCGTGCCGAGGCGATCCTGGCGGCCGCGCTCGGGCCGTGGAGGGACCCGTTCGCCGGTTCGGTCCCGGCGCTTCCGTCCGAGGGCGTGCGGATGGCCCGCGGCCACGACCCGATCGAGCTCGTCCTCGCCCGCGCCGCGGGCGCCACCTGGCTCGACGACTGGCTGGGATGGCGGGAGGTCCGCCTGGAGATCACCGGGACCGACCTGACGGCGGCGGGCCTCGAGGGCCCGGCGATCGGCGAGGCCCTGGAGCGCGCCCTGGCCGCGAAGCTCGACGGCAACGCCCCGACCCGCGCCGACGAGCTCCACCACGCCCTCGAACAGCGACGTTGACGGGCCGAAAACCCGTCAGGTAGTCCGGTTTTCGGCCCGTCGACATGATGTGCTTGGCTCTGGGGTCATGGAGTGGCGTGAGACGGACGGGGTGCGGTGGCTCGAGGTAACGCTCGGGGCTGCGGGTGGCGGGGCCGGGCGGGTCGGCTTTGGTTCGCGCGTCGGCGGCGTCTCGGAGGCGCCCTACGACTCGCTGAACATCGGCGTGCTCACCGAGGACGCCGAGGTCTCGGTGGTCGAGAACCGGGCGCGGCTGGCGGCCGCCGTCGGGATCGACCCCAGGAACGTGCAGATCGGCCTCCAGGTCCACGGGGCGGACATCGCCGTCCACGAGGAGCCGCAGGAGCCGAGCCCCTACGCGGAACCCGGCACGGCGCTTCAGGAGGTCGATTGGCACGTCGTGCGGCGCCCCGGCCTGGCGCCCGTCGTGCTCACCGCCGACTGCCTGCCGGTGGCGCTCGCGGGCCCGGGCGGCGTGGCGATGCTCCACTGTGGCTGGCGCGGCCTCGCGGCCGGGATCATCGGTCGCGGCGCCGTCGCCGTCGAGGCGACCTCCGCCGCGATCGGCCCGGGAATCGGGCCCTGCTGCTTCGAGGTCGGCCCCGAGGTCCTCGACCAGTTCGCCGTCCTCGGCGACGGGATCGCCGACGGCCGCATGCTCGACCTGCCCGAGGTGGCCCGTCGGCTGCTCGCCCGCGCCGGGATCGAGGAGGTCGAGACGGCGGGGCTCTGCACCTTCTGCGAGACCGATCTCTTCTTCTCTCATCGCCGTGACAAGGGCGTCACCGGTCGCATGGGCAATCTGGCCTGGATCGAGCCGGGCGGGGAGGCGGCGTAGGTGCCCCGCACCCTCTTCCACGACATCGACCCCGCCCGCGTGCGCGCGAACCTCCAGGAGGCCACCGAGGCCGCGGCGGGCCGTGCCGAGGTCCTCGTCGCCTGTAAGTACGTGCCGCTGGAGGAAATGGGGGCTCTGGCGGAGGCCGGGGTCACCCTGGTCGGCGAGAACCGCCAGCAGGACCTCGCCGCCAAGCACGCCGCCTACGGGGCCGATTTCACCTGGGACTTCATCGGCAACCTGCAGAGCCGCAAGGTCAAGCAGATCCTGCCGCTGGTGCGGCTGATCCACTCGGTCGGCACCGATTCGGCGCTGGAGCAGCTCGGCCGGCATGGCACGCCGGAGACCGAGGTCCTGGTCGAGGTCAACGTCGCCGAAGAGGAGGGGAAGGGCGGCGTCGCGCCCGGGGCGCTCGCCGATTTCATCGCCCGCTGCCCGGTACGCGTCTCCGGCCTGATGACGATGCCGCCGTTCTCGGAGGACCCGGAGGCCTCGCGTCCCCACTTCGCCCGTCTGGCCGAGCTGGCCGCGGCCAACGGCTTGACCAGACTGTCGATGGGTACTTCCCAGGACTGGCGGGTCGCCCTCGAGGAGGGCGCGACGATCATCCGTCTGGGATCCGCGCTGTTTGTGTGATTCGCCGCAAATCGGCGCTAACCTGGGGCCACCGAGAACATCATCGAAAGTCGTCAAAAGGAGTCGGCGTTCTTAAGCCGAAACAGGCGTCATGGCCTTGAGGGATAGCTGGCATAAAGCACTTGTCTACTTCGGACTCGCCGAGGAACACGACTACCCGGACTACGAAGAAGACTTCGAACCGGAAACCGGCACGGAAGAAGCCTACGAATCGCGCCGCGAGCGGGAGCGGGATCGTGAACCGGCCTCGGTCCGCCGGCTGCCGACCTCGCGCCGCGCCCGTCGCGACGAGATCGACGACATCTTCGGCGACGACGAACCGATCGCCGCCAGCCGGACGCGCACCCTGCGCCCGGTCGACAACGGCGGCGGTGGCGGCCTCGGCGGCGACGTCCAGGTCCACCTGGTCATCCCGCGTAACTTCAACGACGCCCAGCAGGTGGCCGACCAGTTCAAACGCCAGGTGCCGGTGATCCTGAACCTGCAGACGGCCGACCACGAGCTGTCCAAACGCCTGATCGACTTCTGCTCGGGCCTCACCTACGCGCTCGACGGCGGCATGCAGCGGATCGCCGAGAAAATGTTCCTGCTGACCCCGCGCAACGTCGAGGTCTCGGCGGAGGAAAAAGCCCGCCTGCTCGACAAGGGCTTCTTCAACCAGTCTTGACGGTCTGGCCTTCCATCTCCTACCCGGAGTGGAGCGCGACGTGCGACACCCTGCACGCCCATACGCAGGTCCTGGGCAAGCTCGCCGCTGAACTCGCGCCGCCCGAGCCGCAGCTCCAACACGCTGCCCTGCGCCTGACCGCGCGGGGTTGGGAGACGGCGCCGCTACCGACCCCCGACGGGAACGGTGCCTTCGTCGTCGCCCTCGACCTGCACCGCCACGAGACCTTCGTCGAAACCACCGACGGCGATCGTCGCGTGGTGCCATTGGTCCCGAACCGGGCCGTCGGCGAGGTCACCCGCGATCTCCTGAAGGCGATCGCCGACGTGGCGGGGGAGGCGAAGATCGACCCCGAACCGCAGGAGGTCGCCTGGACGACGCCGCTCGACGCCGACACCGAGCGCGCCACCTACGACGAGCAGGCGGTCGGCACCTACTTCCGCATGGCGACCCGTGCGAGCCAGGTCCTGGCGGCGTTCCGGGCGCCCTGGCGCGGCCGCTCGACCCCGGTCAACGCCTGGTGGGGCTCCTTCGACCTCGCCGTCAACCTCTTCTCCGGCGACCCGGCCAAGCCGCCCGCCGACGACTTCATCATGCGCAACGCGATGGACGCCCAGGAGGTCGCGGTCGGCTGGTGGCCCGGCGATCCCAAGCACGGCGGCGCCGCCTTCTACGCCTACGCCCACCCGGCCAATCCCGGCTTCTCCGAAGCCGACCTCGGCGTCCCCGGCTCCCGCTGGGACGGCGACCTTGGCGAGTACGTGCTCGAGTGGGAGGACGTCGTGAAGGCCGATGACCCGCACGCTCGCGCCCTCGATTTCGCCCGCTCCGCCTTCGCCCACGCCTGTGCGACCTGCGGCTGGGACCCGGCGCTGGCCGCGACGGCGGAAAGCAAGCCGCCGCCGGTGGCGTAGGGACGGGGCCGGGGGAAGCCGGCGCCCGGGGGAAGGGACGCAAGAGCCTGCGGCGAACCCGGCCGTCCCGGCCACGGCCCGGGCAGGCTGTGGCCGTGGCCGGGACGGCCGGGTTATGAAGGAGTGTCGGAAGTCCGACGCCGTCCCGTGAGACGTGCGGGAGACGCCACGAACTCCACGCTTACGTGCGCCTTTCCCGACACCGACCGAGCGCGGGCGACCTGCGTTATCAATAGGTTCACCAAGGTCGCCCGCGCTCCCCAGGGTACGGCGGAACCCTCACCGAAGGCCACGGAAAGGGACGAAAGGCGCAAGGGAGCGTGGAGTTCCCGGCGTCTTCGTCACGGACCCACCGCTCAGGACTTTGCTGTGGAGAGAAACCGTCCCCATGCGACGGTAAAGCTCCACACCCACCGTGACGAGGCCCCGGAACCTAACGGGACCGTCACGTAGGTCCGACTTCCTCACGTCCCTGTGCCGCCTCTCCCACGAACCCCTCACGTCCTGGGTGTCTCATGGAGGTCACAGCCTGCCAGGACCTCCATGAGACGCCCAGGACGCCTCTCGGACGGCCGCAACCGCCGGCACAACACCGCCCCGCAACCGCCCGGAAGTAATCTGGACCCCGTGATCATCGGCTTCGTCGGATCGGGAAGCATGGCGGCGGCGATCGCCCGCGGGCTCGCGGGCGAGGTGGACGGGATGCTCTTCTCCGATTCTGGCTCGGGACGGGCGGCGGCGCTCGCCGAGGAGCTCGGCGGGGAGGCGCTCCCCAACCAGGAGGTCGCCGCGCGCGCCGACGTCGTCGTCCTCGCCGTCAAGCCCGCCGCGCTCGACTCCGTCGCCCCGTCGATCGGAGCGGCCAAGGAGGTCGTGTCGGTGCTCGCCGCTACCCCGCTGGAGCGCCTGCGGGCCGCCCTCCCGGAGGCGCGGATCCTGCGGACGATGCCGAACGTCGGCGTCGAGGTGCGCCAGGGCGTGATCTGTGTCGCCGGCGACTCCTCACCGGAGGTCCGCGGCACGCTCGAGTCGATCGCCCACGTGGTCGAGATCGAGGAGAAGGACTTCGACGCCGCCACCGCGGTGATGGGCTGCGCGCCGGCCTACCTCGCACTGGCGGTGGAAGCGATCGGCGACGCCGGGGCCGACGACGGCCTCGATCCGGAGCTGGCCCGGGAGCTGGTGGTCGAGACGGCGGCCGGCACCGCCGAGCTGCTGCGCCGCCGCCATCCCGCCGACGTCCGCCGCGCGGTCGCCTCGCCGGGCGGCAGCACCGAGGCGGGCCTCAAGGAACTCGATCGCCTCGGCGCGCGGGCCGCCTTCGTCGCCGCCGTCGACGGCTCGCTGAGGAGGATGCGCGGATGACCTCGCTCGCGCTCCTGCCGCTCGCCCTCTCGCGCAACGACATCGCCACCTACGTCAGCGCGCTCTTCAT
>JAFDWD010000856.1 GCA_018268695.1 Actinomycetota bacterium | reverse complement strand
TGACGTTCCGACAACTCATGAAGCGCATCCCCTGACAATGAGGCCATCCACTTAATTATGGCAAAAACGGCTCTGGAATGCGGTTCAGAGGTGAAAGCGCCGATGGTGGAGGTGATGATGGAGCGCCTCAGGAGCCGGATTTCGCACCACCACAGGGTCCAGGCCCTCTTCTTGCGGTCCTCGCACGTACCCCCACGCAAGTATCGCACCGAGCGCCATCAGCCCCACCGGCAGCCAGGTGGAGCCGGCCACCGAGCCGGCGAAGGAGTCACCGGAGCCGAGCAGGGCGTGGAAGATCGCCCCGGTCCCGGCCAGCGCGACGGCACCCGCGAGCAACCGCACCATCGAGAGGACCCCGGAGGCGATCCCCACCTTCTCGGCGGGCATCGCCGCCATCGCGGCGGTCGACATCGGCGCGTAGACGAAGCCGAGGGAGATCCCGAAGAGCAGGTAGCCCACCAGCAGCACCGCGTAGGAGGTGGTCGCGTCGATCTGGGTCAGGACGAGCATCCCGGCCGCGCCGATCGCCATCCCGGCGGTCATCAGGGCGCGCGGGCCGAACTTGGCGATCAGCCGGCCCGAGAACGGTGAGACGAGGATCATCGGCACGGTGATCGGCAGCACCTCGAGGCCGCAGACCAGGGGCGAGTGGCCGCGCACGTCCTGCAGGTACTGAGGCTGGAAGTAGATCACCGCCCACCAGGCGCCGACCAGGCAGAAGGCCGACGCCGAGGCGCCGAAGTACGGGCCGTTGCGGAAGAGGTCGAACTCGACGATCGGCGCCGACACCCGGTGCTCGACCACCCAGAAGGCGGCGAGAGAGGCGATCCCGACCAAGGCCAGGACGATCACCGTCGGCACCGACCACGCCTGCGACTGGACCAGCGCCAGGACGAGGAGCGTGAGGCCGACGCTCAGCGCGGCGAGGCCCGGCCAGTCGAGCTTGTGGCTCGCCGCCGGATCGGTCGACTCGGGGGCGGCGCGGGCGACGATCAGCATGCCGCCCGCGACCAGCGGCAGGTTCATCAGGAAGATCACCCGCCAGTCGAGTTCGACCAGCACGCCCCCGACCAGGGGGCCGATCGCGAGCGCCGAGGCCGAGACCCCGGCCCAGATCCCGAGTGCTTTCGGGACCTCGTCCGCGGGGAAGACGTTGCAGACCAGGGCGAGCGACTGGGTCAGGACCGCCGCCGCGCCGACGCCCTGCAGCACACGACCGAGGATCAGCAATTCCGGGTCCGTGGCCACCCCGGAGGCGACCGAGCCGATGCCGAAGCCGAGCATCCCGAGCAGGAACATCCGGCGCCGGCCGAACATGTCGCCGAGGCGGCCCGCGGTCACCGCGAGCACCGCGATCGTCAGCAGATAGCTGTTCATCATCCACTGCAGCTGCTCCGGTGAGGCGCCGACGTCGCCGCGGATGCTCGGCAGGGCGAGCGAGACCACGGTCGAGTCGAGCATCAGCAGGAACAGCCCGAAGCAAGCACCGACCAGCGTCCACCACTTGCCCCTCATGGAGCGCAGCCTATGGGGACGAGAGGCGGGCGCTCAGTGGGCGGCGATGACGAGGTCCCGCTCGGGGTCGATACCCCAGCGGTCGCCGACCTCGACCAGCTCGGGGCTGAGGCCCCACTGGTCGGGCTGCTCGTCGCCCTCGAAGCCCGGGTTGGCGCCCTTCAGCGCCATGCAGCCCGTGTTGTCCCCGATCGCGCGGATCGCGGCGACGTCCTCGGCGGAGAGCCGGATGTCGGCGGGGATCGCGGCCAGCTCGGCGCGCTCGGACTCGATCGTCCGCGCCTCGGGACCGATCTCCTGGATCAGGGTCGGGGCGACGCACTCGACCGCCGGATGGGCGAGGTTCCACTGGCAGGCGAGGCCCATCGGGGTCAGGTCAGCTCCCTCGGCGAAGGGGCGCAGACGCTCGAGCTTCTCGAGGCCGGCCTCGATCCAGCCCGCCGGGCGGAAGCTGCGGTGGTCGGCCCGCGCCAGCTCCATCCCCGGGCGCAGGTCGTCCCAGAAGAGGCCGCCGTAGTCGACCACGCGGGTGATCACCTTGACGTCGTGGCGGGCGGCCGCGTCGAGGACCAGCTCGCCCGGCCACGGCTCGACCGGGTTGAGGATGATCATCGCCCAGTCGATCCGGTCGCCGAAGCGCTCGAGGCAGGAGATCAGGTCGAGGGTGAAGCCGTTCGCCGGGCCGGGGGCGACGCCGATCTTCGCCGTCAGGCCCGCGTCGCGCACTGCCTCCATCCCGTCCCAGACGACCTCCGAGGAGTAGCCGATGCGGTCGGGGTTGTGGAGCAGCAGCACGTCGAGCTGCGAGACCCCGAGCCGCTCGAGCTGGGCCTCGGTCGCCATCCGCAGGTAGGACGCGTACTCGTCGGACCCGCGCAACGACGGATCGGTGAAGCGCG
>JAFDWD010000855.1 GCA_018268695.1 Actinomycetota bacterium | reverse complement strand
GTCAAGATCAACGACTGGGAGCTCGCCTCCTACATCAGCGGCCCGGTCGACACGCCGGAGCGCCTGCGCGCCGCGGCCCGTCGCCTTCTCGACGCCGGCGCGGCCGCCGCGATCGTCACCCGCGCCGAGGCGCCCGCCCTCGTCCTCCGCGGTGACGAGGCCTGGGAGCTCGTCCCACCCCGCTTCGACCGCGGCTCCCGCGAGGGCTGCGGCGACTCGATGATGGGAGCCCTCTGCGCCTGCATCGCCTCCGGCCGCCCCTGGGAGGAGACCCTCCGCCTCGGCGCCGCCGCCGGCGCCGCCAACTTCCTCCGCCACGGCCTCGGCACCAGCTCCCGCGCCGTGGTCGAAGACCTGGCGCGAGCGGTCGAGCTGCGGGCCCTGCAGCCGGCGTAGGGCAAAGGACGCAAGGGTCGGCGGCGAGCACGGCCGTCTCGGCCACGACCCCCTGCACGCTTGTCTCGCTATGCGAGACAAGCGTGCAGGGGGCTGGCTGTGGCCGTGGCCGAGACGGCCGGGGGATGTGGGGGAAGCGGCTGGGCCCGGTTCGTACGCCGGGCTCCGAACGGTCAGGAATCTGCGCTGTTCCTTACCTGTCTATACGCCAGGTTTCGAACACCGCAAGATCTTCCCTGGTTCCTTACTTCGCCATGACCGAAGTTCGAACCACGCAGGGATCTCCGTGGTTCGAAATCCCCGTATGGCGTGGATTTCGAACCACGGAGATTCCTGACCGTTCGAATCCCCCGCTCTTCCTCACGGAACCGTCACGTCCTGGGCGTCTCATGGAGGTCACAGCCTGCCAGGACCTCCATGAGACGCCCAGGACGACATAGGACTGCCGGAGCGGCCGGCACAACGGCCGTTCCCCGCCCCCCCCTCACACCACCGGCCCGAACGGGAGCACCACCTCGTCACCCTCGACGATCGCGCGTGGCGCGATGTCCCGCATCCACTCGACGTGATCCGCGACCGCCTCGATTCCCGCGAGCACTCCGAACGCCTCGGCCAGGTGCAACGGTCGGCCGCCGTGCGACGAGTGGGCGTCGCTGCCGAGGACGTGGACGAGTCCCGATTCCGCCAGGGCTCGCATGCCCTCGGCCGTCGGCTCGCGGAGGAAGAAGTCGGCGGTCGCCTGGACCAGGGCCCCCGCCGTGACGAGGGCCGCGAGCCGCTCGTACATGTCGGCGGAGACGTGGCGCTCGGGGTGGGCGATCAGCGCCCGGTGGCCGCGGGACGCGAGGTGGGCGACGCGCTCGTGGAGGGTGTCGGTGAGCGGCCCCGGCCGCGGCTCGAGGAGGATCCAGCGGCCCGCGCCGAGCGAGACCACGCCGAGCTCCTCGTCGGTCAGTCCCTCGACCGCCGTCTCGGCCACCTCGCCGCCGGGCAGCACGCTCAGTGGCAGGTCGGCGGTACGCAGGCGCGAGTTCAGGTCCTCGACCCGCGCGGCCAGCTCGGCGATCCGCACGTCGTGGTCGTGGCGGATGTGGGGCGTCGCGCAGACCCACTCGATCCCGTCGTTCACCGCCTGGCGGGCGAGGCCGAGGCTGTCGGCGACGTCGAGCGCCCCGTCGTCCACCCCGGGGAGGATGTGGGAATGCAGGTCGACCAAGGCGTCGCTCAGAGAGCGCTCGGATAGGTCTCGGGCGGTTCGGCGAGCGCCCAGCCGGCGGTCCGCTCCAGGGGCTCGACCGCGCGCGTCTCGTCGATGTGGATGAGGGCGTCGAACTGGGCGGCGAGGCGGGCGACGAAGTAGTGGCTCTGGCGCTCGGTCTCGGGACGGTAGATGACGCCGATCGCCCGCTCCAGGCGTGGCTGAAGCAGTTCATCCGCCGCGGCGGGGGAGTTCAGATCGAGCAGGAAGCGCGGCACGCCGAGCGAGTGGAAGAGCGCCTCGAAGCTCTCCGGCAGGGCGGGGCGGACGACCTTGCGCTCTGCGGGCGCGTCCCAGGACGACGCCGCG
>JAFDWD010000854.1 GCA_018268695.1 Actinomycetota bacterium | reverse complement strand
GCCGCCTTCCGCGGGCTGCGTGAGCGCAAGCGGGTCGTCGTCGACGCCGCCGGGTATCGCGGCCGCCGTCGCGAGACGCTCGAGAGTCGCGCCGACCGCGCCGCCGAACAGGCGCTCTCCAACAACCGGGTCGTCGAGATGGACCCGATGAGCGCCCAGGAGCGCCGTGTCGTCCACGAACGGCTGAAAGGCCGCTCGGGGGTCGAGACCTACAGCGAGGGCGACGAGCCCCACCGCTGCGTGATCGTCGCGCCGCTCGTCGCCGAGTAGTGGACGACGACGGGACGCCGTCCCTCTCCGCGGCCCGGCGCCGCTCGCTGGAGACCGTCCTCGCCCTGCTCGCCGAAGAGCGTGCCTCGGTCAGCTCCGTGGTCGACGACCGCGCCTGGAAGGTGCACGTCGAGGACAGCCTGACCGGCTTGGAAGTCCCCGAGCTCCGCACGGCTTCCCGTATCGCCGATGTCGGCGCCGGAGCCGGCTTCCCCGGCCTCGTCCTCGCGGTGGCCCTCCCCGACGCCCACGTCGACCTGATCGAGTCCGTCGGCCGCAAGACGGCTTTCATCGAGCGAGCCGCCGAGGCCGCCAACATCCCCAACGCCACGGCTGTCACGGCCCGTGCCGAGGACGTGGCCCGCGGCGAGGCCCGCGAGTCCTACGACGTCGTCACCTCCCGAGCCGTAGGCCGCCTCTCGACCCTCGCCGAGCTCGCAAGCCCCCTCCTCCACGAAAACGGCCTCCTGATCGCCTGGAAGGGCAAACGCGACGTCGAGGAAGAGCACCAGCTGGAACAAGCCTCAGAGTCCCTCGCAATGACCCCAGAGCGAATCCTCGACGTAGGCCACCGAGCCGGCTCCGAGCACCGCCACCTCCACGTCATCCGCAAGTCCGGCCCGACCCCCACCAATCTCCCCCGCAAGTCCGGCCTCGCCAAGAAGCGCCCCCTCGGCTGACCCGTCCCTTCGGCCCCGCCCCGTCCCTTCCCAGCTTCCCCAGCAGAAAAGGGCTCCCCTCACCGGAACCCTGTGCAATCCGCCTGTTGGAAGGTGGTCCGACCCTCTCCGAACGGCTTGTAACGAGGGCGCGGAGAGACCCTTGCTCGTCCGCCACCGATCCTGCCCGAGTTTGAGAGAGGAGAGGGTCGGACCACCTTCCCCGCCACCCCGGGTCAATCCCACGAAAAAGGGCCCCCTTCCGGGAGCCCTCTTACCTGCGCCGCTTCTTTTTTTTCGGCGGTTTAGGAGGCGGTTTGGCCGCTGCAACCTCCTCCTTCGTCGGCACCACCGGCGCCGGGATCACTTTGTTGATCACGAGTCCCTGCCCGACCGTCCAGAGGTTGGTCGTGATCCAGTAGAGGATCAGGCCGGCGGGGAAGTTGATGATGAAGGGGACGAAGACCAGCGGCAGGATGAACATCATCATCCGCTGCGATTTGTCCGCCGTCACCGACATGAAGAACCCGGACGCGAGCTGGGTGCCGACATAGAGCACGATCAGCGCGATCAGTTCGGCCCCATGCGCCGAGGCGGTCAGATCGTTGATGAAGAGGAAGGACGCGTGGCCTGCGGTTTCGCATCCTTCCGGCAGGCCGAGGTTCGAGCAGATGTCCTTCGGGAGCTCGTGGCGGAGCGTGTAGAAGAGCGTGATGAAGACCGGGAGCTGCGCCAGGAGCGGGATGCAAGAGGCAAAGGGGTTGACTTTGT
Source organism: Actinomycetota bacterium (assembly GCA_018268695.1). Next base: position 111 of record JAFDWD010000854.1, on the reverse strand, counting down.
TCTCTTTGTAGAAGCGCATCATTTCCTGCTGCATGCGCTGTTTGTCGTTTTTGTATTTCTCCTGGATCTCTTTCATCTGCGGCTGGAGTGCCTGCAGAGCCCGCATGCCTT
>JAFDWD010000853.1 GCA_018268695.1 Actinomycetota bacterium | reverse complement strand
GGCGCTGCGGATCGCCGCCGGGATCGACGACCTGGTCGTCACCGGCGGGGTCGAGTCGATGTCCCGGGTCGGCTTCCCGGTGAACGAGAAGCAGCAGGAGGAGTTCGGCCGCGGCTTCGACAAGGGGTTGCTGGAGCGCTACGACCTGATGCCGCAGGGCCTGGCGACGGAGCTGATCGCCGAACGCTGGGGGATCACGCGGGAGGCCGCCGACGAGTTCTCGGCGCGCTCCCAACAGCGAGCGGCAGACGCGACTGAGGCGGGCAGGTTCCGCCGCGAGATCATGGACTTCGAGGTCGACGGCGAGGTGCACTCGACCGACCAGGGCATCCGTCGCGGCACCACGGCCGAGAAGCTCGCCGAGCTGAAGCCCGCCTTCAAGGAGGACGGGATCCTGACCGGGGGCAACTCCTCGCAAGTTTCCGACGGTGCCGCCGCCCTGCTCCTGGCGAACGCGGCGACGGCGGACCAGCTGGGGCTGCGCAAACGGGCGCGGATCGTCGACGAGGTGACGCTCGGGGTCGACCCGATCACGATGCTGACCGGCCCGATCCCGGCGACCCGCAAGGTCCTCGACCGCAACGGGATGACGATCGGCGACCTCGACGCGATCGAGATCAACGAGGCCTTCGCCCCGGTCGTCCTCGCCTGGGAGAAGGAGCACTCGCCCGACATGGCCAAGGTCAACCCGCGCGGCGGCGCGATCGCCCTCGGGCACCCGCTCGGCTCGACCGGCGCCCGCCTTCTCACCACGCTGCTACACGAGCTGGAGGACGACGACGGTGAGCTCGGCCTGGTCACCATGTGCTGCGCCGGCGGCCTCGGCACCGCGACCCTGATCCAGCGGGTGTGACGATGGGCGGCGTCGCCATGCCGCCCCTCGACGTCGCCTCGCTTCGCCACGATGTCGAGGCGCTCGCCGCCCTCGGCCCTCACTTCGCCGGGTCCGAGGGCGAGGCGCGGGCGCGCGAGTACCTCGCCGCCGAGCTGCGCGCGGCCGGCCTCGAGGTGGCGACCGAGGAGTTCGCGCACCTCGCCTACGAGCCTCGCGACGCCGCCTGCTCGATCCTCGACGAGGACGCCGCGTGTGCCTGCGCGGGACTGCAGGCCACCGCTTCGGGCCTCGTCACGGCGGAGGCGGTCTACGTCGGCGATGGCACCGAGGTGACGGAGGCGGTCGAGGGGCGGATCGCCGTCTTCCGCAACGGGGTCCCGACGACGGTCGCCCCCGCGCTGGCCGCGGCCGGCGCGGCCGGCCTGATCGCCCTCTCCCCCGCGCCCGACGGGCTGATCACCCATCTGGTCGCGAGCTTCCAGCCCCTGGCGGGGCCGTCCCCCGAGGAGCGGGTCCTGCCGATCCCGGGCGTCATCGTCGAGGCCGCCGCCGGCGAGCGCCTGCTGGCGCGGCTCTCACGCGGCCCGGCAAAGGTGCGGCTCGAGCACCGTGCCTCTTATGCAGAGCGGACCTCGGCCAACCTCGTCGTCGAGATTCCCGGCTCCGAACCCGACGCGCCGAAGATCGTCGTCGGCGCCCACTACGACAGCCAGCGCGAGAGCCCCGGCGCCGCCGACAACGCGACCGGCCTCGCGGCCCTGCTGGCGATGGCCCGTGCCTGGGCCGGATCCCGCCCGCGCCGCACGATCGCCCTGGTCGCCTTCGGCGTCGAGGAGACCGGCAGCTGGGGCGCCGCCGACTATGTGACCCGCCACGCTTCGGAGGGGATCGAGGCGATGGTCAACCTAGACGCCCTGGGACCGCCCCTCGACGCGACCCGCACGATCGTCGCCCACCCCGACCTCGCGGCCCTCGCCGCGGACTCGGCCCGCTCGACCGGCTGGCACGTCGAGCAGGAGCTCGACGCCCGCGACTTCCCCTTCGCCGACCATGCCCCCTTCGTCGCCGCCGACATCCCCGCGGTCTGGATCTGGCGCTACCCCCCGCCCCACCCCTACTACCACTCTGCGGGCGACCTCCCCCGCTGGGTCAACTTCACCCACCTCGCCGAGGACGCGGCGGCGAGCGTCGCCACGGCGTGGCGCCTGGCGAATCCGTAGAACCCAGGCCGTGACCGTCTGCATTTGGGGCTCATATACGGCCCCAAATGCAGACGGTCGGACTCAGCTCCCCCCGAACAGCGCAGGCCGGGTGGTGCTCAGGTCGACGTCGACGACCTTCGGGGCGCTGTACTCGAGCAGGGTCTCGGCGGAGAGCTCGCGGCCGAAGCCGGAGTCCTTGACGCCGCCCATCGGCATGCCGACGGGGAGGTCGAACCACTTGT
>JAFDWD010000852.1 GCA_018268695.1 Actinomycetota bacterium | reverse complement strand
CGACCTCACCGAGCTTGCGGATCAGCTTCGCTGCGTCCTCGAGTGGGACGTGATGCAGCTGGATGTTCTGTCGCGTCGTGATGTGCCCTTTGCGCATCGGCACCCACTCCTCGATCACCTCGGCGAACGCCTCGAGCTGGGCTGGGGACACACCGCCGAACGGCAGCTTCACGCGGATCATCTGGACATCGGGCTGGCGCTGGCCGTAGACGCCCTGTTTGAGGCGGAAGGGGATGAAGGCCCCTTCCTCGCGCTCACCCGCGAGGAAACTTCCCGCCTCGGAGGCGAAGTCGTCGAACTCGTCCGCCAGGATCGGGATCACATGGCCGGGGATGTTCTCGTGGATCTCGGGGTTCTCACGCGATCCAGGAGCACCCTTGCCGCCGCGGCCTTTCTCGGCATCGACGTCGAGGCCGTCGAGGACCGTTGTGGCTCTGATCTCGGGGGGCGATGAGACATCCATTACGGTGAACTCCTCCGTCGGTGGGATCTGCGATCTGGGCGATAAATACACCCTCGGTGGGAAAAATAGCAATCCGGACCCGGATTAACGTATTTCGTCGGCAGGCACATTTCTCGAAACCATGATCGGCTGCCTCGGCACGACCTCAGGGACGGTGTCTCACCGGTAGGGCGCTGAGCCCATCGTCGCCTCACAAGATGAGTCCGGGCGGCGGCGAAGGTAGTCCAGCGGCTCGGGATCGGTCGAGTGAAGCTCGTCGATCGGCTCGCCATGGCACGAGCAGAACTCCACGACGGCGGAATGCGAATCCAATGACTTGCTCCGCCAAACCCCGCCGAATAGTTCCCACTGCGACAGGGTGATCAACGGAGACTCTGTCATGTCGCCACGACGATAGCGAGCGTATGTGCCGTTGCCCATATCGACACCTTGATCTGCAGATCCGGGACCAAGGCAGAAACAAACACGCGGGCAGTTCGACAGAGTCCGCGAGTTGACCCGCACACACGTTATGAACGCCTGAGAGGCCGTCCGGGTTCAGGGTAAACGCGGTATCCGCCCAGGCGGGTGGCGCCCAAGTGGTGCCGCCCGCCGTCTCCCCGGAGGCAGCGGATCACGAGAAGCCCGTCGAGTACCCATATAGTTCCCGAGCAAATGTTAGTCCGCATAACGACTAACGAACGTCTATGGATGTCCGGGCGCCCTTCGGTGGCGCTTACGGGTCGCGCCGCCGACGACTTCGCCCGCCCGACGGGCCGCGACGGCCGGGCGGCAACGCACCGTCGTCGGGGAGGTGAGCGGGGCTGACCCCCCTCTGGACACCCGGGTTCCGCCGGCTCCTGGCCGCGCAGTGGACCTCGACCGCGGGGGACTCGATCGCCCTGGTCGCGCTCCCCTTCGCGATCCTCGCCCTCGGGGGCTCGGCGCTCCAGGTCGCGATCGCCCTGGCCGCGCGGATCGTCAGCCTCGTCGTGCTGGTCCTGGCGGGCGGCGTGATCGCCGACCGCCTCGAGCGCCGCACCGTGATGATCGCCGCCGACCTGGTGCGCTTCGCCGCGCAGGCGGCGATCGCGGTGCTGCTGATCTGCGGCGCCGCCGGCTGGTGGCAGCTCCTCGTCTCGCAGGCGCTCGTCGGCGCCGGCTCGGCCTTCTTCTTCCCGGCGATGAGCGGCCTGCTGCCGGAGCTGGTCGGGCCCGGCGAGCGCCAGGGCGCGAACGCTCTCAGCGGCCTCGCCGGGTCGAGCGCGACGATGCTCGGCTTCGCCCTCGCCGGGGCCGCCATCGCGGCACTCGATCCCGGCGGGGCGCTGGCACTCGACGCCTTCACCTTCGCCGCCAGCGCGGCGCTCCTCCGGGGCATCCCGTCGAGCGCCGGCGAGGCGCGCGGGGAGGAGGGCCGCTCCTTCCTCGCCGAGCTGGTCGAGGGCTGGGGCGAGTTCCGGCGTCTCACCTGGCTCTGGGTGGTGGTGCTCGAGTTCGGCGCTCTGAACGCCCTCGTCTTCGGGCCCTTCGAGGTCCTCGGGCCGCTCGTCGCCGAGCGCTCGCTCGGGGGCGCGGGGGCCTGGGCGCTGATCCTCGCCGGCTCCGGCGTCGGCGCGCTCGCCGGTGGCATCGCCGCCCTGCGCCTGCGACCCCGTCGGCCGCTGCTCCTCGCCACCGCCCTGGTCGCCTGCTGGGCCGCGCCGCTGGCGCTCCTCGCGGGCGGCGCCTCGGCGACCGCGATCGCCGTCGCGGCCGTCCCGGCGGGCGGCGCGCTGGCGATCTTCGAGGCCCTCTGGCAGACGGCGTTCCAGGACAACGTCGCGGCCGAGCAGATCTCCCGCCTGGCCGCCTACGACTGGCTCGGGTCGTTCGCGATGCTGCCGCTCGGCTACCTGCTCGCCGGGCTGGCGGAGGCAAGGGTCGGCGTCGGCCCGACGCTCTGGGCGGCGGCGGCGATCGTAGTCGTCGCGACCGCGGTGGTCACGGCTCTGCCCTGCGTGCGTGAGCTGCGCGGCCGTCGGGCGCCGCGAGGGGTACCGCTGCCCTCGTTACCGGGATCGGCGGGGGCACGGTGAACGGGCCGGGGGCGCCGGCGGGCGAGGAGGGGCTCGGGCGGTTCATCGCCGACCTGGCGCCGATCGCCGGCATCCCGGCATCGCGCATCTCGCCGGAGAGTCGGCTGGGCGCCGACCTCGGCTTCGACGCGCTCGCCTTCAACATGCTCGCGGTGCTGCTCTTCGAGCGCTACGACTGCGCCTACCCGCGCGCCTTCTCGGCCCGCGACCAGGAGGCGCTGACGGTCCGGGCGCTGTTCGAGGACCAGATCCTCGCCCGGCGGGGCCGATGACCGGGACGGCCGGCTCCGCCCTCGCGGAGGAGGCCTGCGCCGTCCCGGTGCCTCCGCCTCCGGCCCTTCTGGTCGAGGCGGTCTACGGCCACCTCAACGCCTCCCGGCTCGACGCCGCACTGAGGTTGATGGCCCCCGACATCTGCTGGAGCGACGCGATCTTCACGGGGGAGCGCCTCCACGGCCACGACGCGCTACGCCGTCACTGGCGGAAGATCCTCGCCGTGCTGCGACCCCGCATCGAGGTGCGCGGGCTCCGCCCGAGCGGCACCCTCCTCGTGGTCGACGCGCTCCAGTCGATCGCCGACCCGACCGGCAAGCCGCTCGCCCACCAGGAGGTGCGACACGTCCTCAGCTTCGACCCGGCGGGCCGGGTCGCGAGGCTCGAGGCCCGCGAGCCGGGGCCCGGCCCGGGCTAGGGACCGGGCTGCGAGGGCCCCTCGCCACCCCGGGCCCGACCGCGCCCCTCGAGGATCTGGCGAAACCGGCCGGCGACGTCGACCAGTTCGAGGTCGAGCGCCCGCGCGACGCGCAGCAGGGTGCTGAGCCGCGAGTCGGTGGCGCCGCGCTCGAGCTCGCCGACCCGGTTGAAGGTCGTGCCCATCCGCTCGGCGAGCTGCTCCTGGGTCAGGCCGCCCTCCAGACGGAGCTCCTCGACCGCTAGCCCGAAGGCGGCATGGTCGGGGGAGAGCGGCTGGGCGCGACGGCGGGGAGGCATGGCAGGGGCAGCCTTCCCCTCCGCGGCGCCGTTGGTTAGCCGTTATAGCGGCTAACGGCCGCTCCCGGCCCACTGGGCCTCCCGCCGGGCGCGGGGTCGGCGCCCGGACCCTCGCACGCTCCGCGTGCGGCCGGGGGCGCCACCGACCCCGCGCCCGGCGGGGTCAAGGACGAGGAGGTACACGATGGAGCTCCGATGCCCCGACTGCCTGAGCCCGGAGGTCGGGCCGCAGGCGGACGGTCCCGCGGGGAGGCTGCGCTGCGGCAACTGCGGCGGGCGATTCGAGCGCGATGAGGCGTTCGTCTCGGTCGCCGAGGCCGAGTCCCGCCTGCCGGCGGCGGTGCCCGACGAGCTGTTCGAGTTCGACGCCGAGAGGGCGCTCGCCGAGTTGGAAGATCTCGGCGGTCGTCTCTGGGCGGTCGAGCCCGACGCCGACGCCGACGAGCTGAACAGGCTCCTCGACGCGGCGCAGACCATCACCGTCATCCGGCCGCGGCGCGAGCGGGCGTGGATCCACGTCTATCCGCTCTCGATCGGCGAACCCGATCCGCTGCTCGCGGTCGACCCCGGCGCCGGTCCGGCGCTGCTCGGCTCCGAGTTGAAGCTCCGCCGCGAGGAGGGTGAGGATCCCCGCGCCTTCGCCGTCGACGTGCTCGCCGGCGTGGTGGTCGAGGCGAACGGGCTGGCCGCTGGCCGGGCCGCGGACGGCGAGCGGCTCGACCGCATCGCCGCCTTCCTCAACCGACCCGGCCAATGGAACGGCGGCGACGTCTGCGGATTCCTCGCCGACGAGATCGTCGCCAGCGGCCGCCCCTTGCTGGACGCCGACGAGTAGCGCCAGGGGTGCGTGGGCCCTGTGCGGGGTCGATCCCGCCAGGTTCGCGCGCCCTGCGGGCACGCGTGGGGACGGGATCGGCCCCGCACAGGGCGGGGCCCTCCCGGAAGGAAGGCCATGTCCCAGACCCACACCGCCCCCACCGCCAAGCGCGGGCGCCTCGACGCCGGAGCCCTCACCGACGAGGCCCTCGACTCCTCGCGGACGGTGCTCAGGTCCACCTGGGGCCGCGGCGACTCGGTCGTCGGCCTGCAGCAGTTCTTCTCGCCGCCGGAGGTCGCCCGGCTGATCGCGGCGGTGAACGGTCGCCGTCTCTCCACCCTCGACCCCACCGCGGGCGACGGCTCGCTCCTCGCCGGCGTCGAGCGGGAGGCACGGTTCGGCATCGAGATCGACGCCGACCACGCCGGCGGCGAGGGCTACGAGGCGATCCAGGGCGACCTGCAGGCCGCCTATCCGCTCCTGCGGGTGCTCGGCGCGCGGTTCCCGCGCGTCGCCTGCAACCCGCCCTTCGGTCTCGAGTGGCAGATCGGCGGCACCCGCCAGGACTCGACCCTCGCGACCTGGCGGATGGCCGGCGCGCTCCTCGACGACCGCGGCGCCGGCGCGTTCGTCGCCGGGCGCGACCGCTTCCTGCGCGAGGTCGCGCCGCGCGAGGACGCTGCGGGCGTCTACGCCCTGGTCGAGTGCTCCGACCTCTTCGAGGGCGTCGAACTGCCGTGCGTGATCGCCTTCTTCGTCGCCCGCTCCGCGGCCGGGGCCCCGGCCGAGGGAGGGCCACTCCGGCTCGCCGCGTCCCGGGCGGAGCTGCCAGGGCTCGCGGAGGAGATCCGCGCGGAGCGCTCGCGGGTCGCCGGCTGGATCCTCGAGGACGGCTACGACCCGCGCCGGGCGGCGCTGACCGAGACCTTCCATGCCGTCCGCGACGAGATCGCCCGGCGCCGACGCCTCGCCGCCTCCGAGCGCCAGGCCACCGACGTCGACCTGCGCTCGGGCCGCATCTCCGCGCGCCCCCGCCCGTTCGCCCGGCTGGCCCTGCAGGCCCGCGGCCTGCTGCGCGAGGTGGAGCGGCTGAACGGCCAGCCGCCGACCTACTTCGCCCTCAACCTGCGCGAGTGGCGGCGGCTCTGCGAGCTCGCCGAGGAGGAGGTCCTGACGCTCGCCCCGGCGCTCCGCGAGGCCGTCGCCGCCGCCACCGAGGAGGCCGAGAGGGCGGTCTGCCCGCTGTATGAGGTGCGCCCGCAGCAACGGCTCGCCTTCCTCGACGACCTCGACTCGATCCGCTGCACCGTCTCGGACCTCGAGCGGGGCTTCGAGGCCGGCGAGCGCTACCCGCTGCAGACCTCCAGCGAGATCGCCCACAGCACCGCCGAACGCCCGCACCACAAGCGGAACGGCGACGTCGAGATCCGCCGCTACGAGCACGAGGCGAAGGTGCTGCGGGTCCGGGTCGGCGGCGAGACGTTCGACGAGTCGGCCGCCGACGTCGACTACCTGCTCGAGCATTTCGAGCTGCCCGACCCCGGTGACCTCGGGACCCGCTACCCCGAGGCGGTCGAGGAGGCTCGCTCGACGCTCCGCGGCCTCGCCGCCGACAACGGCTTCGAGTTCAAGACCTCCGAGACCGAGGACTGGCAGCTCGAGGACCTGGCGCGCCTGGTGGTCAAGGGCTCGGGCCTCCTCTGCTGGGAGCAGGGCGGCGGCAAGAGCCTCGGCGGCGCCACGCTGATCCACGCCTGCTGGGAGCGCGGCGCCGCCCGCAAGGGCCTGATCGTCTGCCCGCAGGACCTGATCCCCCAATGGATGGCGGAGGTGAGGCGCTTCTACGGGAAGGAGCCGGTCCACATCACGACGCCGGCCCAGGCCCGCGCCGTCGCCCGCGAGCTGCGCGCCGGCGGCACCGGTCTCTACATCACCCACTACGAGGTGCTCTCGCTGGTCGGCCGGGTGGATGAGCCGCTGCCGGTGAAGGAGGTGAAGATCATCCGCGAAGGCGAGGAGGGACCGCGGCGGACGGTCGTCGACTCCGAGGAGTTCTGCCCGAACTGCCTCGCCGCCTACGACGCCGGCTGGCAGAAGAAGAGCGCGCACGTCTGCGACCGCTGCGCCTACGTCCACAAGCGGCTGCGGGTGAAGACCGCAGGTCACCACCTCGCGCACGCCTTCGCCGACGGCGTGATCGTGGTCGACGAGGGCACGCTCGCCAAGGGCGACGACAGCCTGCGCTCGAAGGCGATCCGCGGCCTCAAGGCCCGGCACCGCTATCTGCTGACCGGCACTCCGATCTCCAACTACGTCAACGACGCCTTCTGGCTTCTGTGGTGGGCGCTCGGCAACGCGACCCTGCGCTTCCCCTTCGGATACGAGGGCGGGCGGGCCAAGTTCGAGGCCGACTTCTGCGTGATCGAGCACTTCCGCGACGACAAGGACGGCGGCAAGCGCAAGAACCGCAAGGTCCTCCCACGCGTCACGAACGTCTCGCGCCTCTGGCGGCTGCTCTCCGGGGCGATGGTCCGCCGCCGCAAGCAGCACATGGGCAAGCTGCCGCCGCGGACGACGCGGACGATCGCGGCGCCGATGGGGGTCTCCCAGCAGGAGCTCTACAAGTTCTGGCTCTCCACCGACAACTTCCGCCGCTACTTCGAGTGGAAGTTCCCCGGGCACGCGCTGACCGAGGCCAACCTGGTCGAACTCTTCGCCGCCGGGCTCGGACAGCTGACCAAGCTCGAGTACGCGACGACGCTGCCGGAGGCCGACCCCGACCTCGGCGCCAGCCGGCGCTCGAGGACTTCGAGCACTCCAACTGGACGCCGAAGAACCTGAAGGTGCTCCAGGTCGCGATGGAGCACGCGGAGGCCGGCGAGAAGGTGCTGATCGGCTCCGACCTGATCGAGACCGGGCGCTGGCTCTGCGAGCGGCTGAAGGAAAAGGGCGTGAGGGCCGCCCACATCGTCGAGGAGCGCTCGGGCCGCGCCTCCACGATGAGCCCGCGCAGGCGGGCGGCGGCGATCGAGCGGTTCAAGACGGGGACGACGCAGGTGCTCTGCTGCGGCATCCCCTCGATCCGCCTCGGCCACTCGCTCGAGGCGGCCTCCTGCGTGATCGCCGACGGTCTCGTCTTCTCCTACGAGATGTTCGACCAGTTCATCGCCCGCGCCTGGCGGCTCACCTCGCCCGGCCCGGTCTCGGTCTACGTCGCGCTGACGCTCGGCTCGCTGGACCCGCGCAAGTGGGAGCTGCTGTGCCAGAAGGCGAAGGCCGCCGACCTGGCGCTCGACGGGCAGCTGGTCGACGAGCCCGAGCAACCGATCTCGCGCGAGGAGTTCCTGCGCGAGCTGCGCAGGCAGGGGGTGAGGCCGACCGGCGAGGAGATCGCCGAGGCCGACATCGAGGCGGCCTGGGCGGCGGCGCCGATGCTCGCCGCGGCGGCGGGCCCGCGGCGGCCCGCCTCCGTCGACCGGGAGGGCATGACGACGGTCGACTGGCACAAGGCGCCGGTCGAGACCGAGCAGCTCGACCTCTTCGCGGCGGTCGGATAGACGCCGCCGATCGGCCCACCCGCCGGGCGGGCGACCCCTCCGATCCT
>JAFDWD010000851.1 GCA_018268695.1 Actinomycetota bacterium | reverse complement strand
TCGGTGAGCTCTTTGCCGCCCGCGATCGTCACCACCGCCAGCTCGGGGCTGAAGCCCTCGACGTGCTCGGCCTCGCGCTGCAGGTAGCTCTCCGGGATGAAGAGCGGGAAGTACACGTTTTCGGCGCCGGCCGCCTTGATGCGGGCGTCGATGTCGGCCTGGATGCGCTCCCCGATCGCGTAGCCATAGGGCCGGATCACCATCGTCCCGCGCACCGGGCCGTTCTCGGCCAGGCCCGCTTTCGCGATCACATCCTGGTACCAGCGGGGGTAGTCCTCGTTCGGGTCGGCGATCGGCGATTTCGGCATGGCGCGCATCCTAGATGACGCCGGCGAGCCAAGTCGCGCGTGACCCCTCCCCCTGGCCAGTACCAATTTATACCACACATAGGGCTTGATACAAGGCCTTGTCATACCCCATACTCGCCCGCCGCAAAGGGTGTTGGTGTGTTTTCAAAGGTGAGGATCGAGGCGAGGAGTGTGTGTATGACCGAGACGACCGAGCATGCGGTGGTGATCGTCGGCGGCGGCCCGACGGGGATGATGCTGGGAGCGGAGTTGGCGCTCGCCGGGGTCGAGGCGGTGGTCCTCGAGCGGCGGCCCGACCAGGGTCTGGATGGCTCGCGGGCGGGCGGCCTTCACTCGCGGGCGATCGAGCTCCTCGACCAGCGCGGCGCCGCCGACCGCTTCCTGGCCGCGGGTCGCACGGCGCAGATCATCTCCTTCGGCGAGACCAAGATCGACATCTCCGACTTCCCCACCCGCCACCCCTACGGGCTGGCGCTGTGGCAGAAGGACATCGAGCGGATCATGGCCGGGTGGATCGGGGAGCTCGGCGTGGTCGTGGGTTACGGCAAGGAGGTCGTCGGCTTCGCCCAGGACGACGAGGGGGTCGACGTCGAGCTCGCCGGCGGCGGCACGCTCCGCACCCGCTTCCTCGTCGGCTGCGACGGCGGCCGCAGTGCGGTCCGTAAGGGCGCCGGGATCGACTTCCCCGGCGCGAAGGCGACCAAGAGCACGATCATCGCCGAGGCCCAGATGACCGACAGGTCCGGCTTCGGCTTCCATCGCGGCCCGCTCGGCGTCGGCGGCATCGGCCCGACGGACGGAGGCGACAACCTGCGCGTCGTCGTCCCCGAGGCGCGCCTTGAATCCGGTGATCACCCCACCCTCGACGAACTGCGCGACGCGCTCTTCGTCGTCTACGGCACCGACCACGGAGTCCACAGCCCGACCTGGATCTCGCGCTTCACCGACACCACCCGGCAGGCGGCCTCCTACCGCGAGGGTCGGGTGCTGCTGGCCGGCGACGCCACCCACATCCACTCCCCGATGGGCGGCCAGGGGATACCCCTCGGCATGGGCGACGCGGTGAACCTCGGCTGGAAGCTGGCCCAGGTGGTGAAGGGCATCTCCCCCGAGAGCCTCCTCGACACCTACCAGGAGGAGCGCCACCCGGCGGTCGCCGAGTCGCTCACGTACACGATGTCCCTCAACGCCCTGACCCGGGCCGACCCGCGAACCGAAGCGCTGGCCGGCACGCTCACGGCGGTCACCGCGATGGAGGAGCCGCGCAAGCACCTCGGCGCGCTCGCCTCAGGCCTCGGCGTCCGCTACGACCTCGGCGACGACCATCCCCTGCTCGGCCGCCGCATGCCCGATCTCGACCTCATCACCGACGATGGCCCGACGACCGTCTACGAGCTGATGCGCCGAGCGCGGCCGCTCCTGCTGAACCTCGGCAAGCCGGGCGCCCTCGAGATCGACGGCTGGACGGATCGCGTCAACCTGATCGATGCTCGATGCGAAGAGTCCTGGGACCTCCCTGCGATCGGCGAGGTCGACTCCCCCGCCGCGGTCCTGATCCGCCCCGACGGCCACGCCGCCTGGGTCGGAGAGCGAGACGATGCCGACCTCATCCGGTCGCTGGCCAAATGGTTCGGCGCTAGAGCAGTTCGGCCAACGACCAGAGTGGATCGCTCCCCCACCACGGAAGGACCACAAGCGAGAACAGAGTCATAGCCACAAGGCCGACAGCAACCATCGCGACCGAGTAGTGCAGCTTCAGAGACGGCCCCTCATCGAAGAGAGGCTACCCGCAAGCGAGCTGTCATCGAACCGATCAGTAAGGCGCCCACCGGAATCGAACCGGTGTAAACGGCTTTGCAGGCCGCTGCGTAGCCACTCCGCCAGGGCGCCGCGGACTGCGCATTATGCCCGCGGATGGAGGTGCGGGGCGGTCCGCCTCGGGGTCCGATGAGCTTGGGGCGCCGGAGCGGTCCTTTCTGGGACGGGACAAATCGACGAAAGGAGCCGGAGATGGCACGGGACAGGATCGAGATGGCGAAGGAGCACTACCGCGCGTTCGCGGCGGGGGACCGGGAGAAGGTCGAGGGGCTGATCGGGGAGGAGTTCGGATTCCACTCGCCCGCCGACGAGGAGGGACTCGATCGGGACGGGTGGTTCGAGCGGTGCTGGCCGGGCTCGGGCTCGTTGACCGCGTTCCAGTTCGTGCGGCTGATCGAGGACGGCGACGAGGTCGTGGTGACCTACGAGGCGACCAGGAAGGACGGCAGCCGGTTCCGGAACACCGAGGTGCTCACCTTCGACGGGGACAAGCAGGTTCGCGCCGAGGTGTATTTCGGCTGGAACCTCTGAGGGACGGCGGCGCGCCGCCTATTCGGGGGCGTCGCCCTCGGTGTCGTCGTAGGGCGTGACGGTGCCGTAGTCCTCGACCGTGCCGCCGTCGCGCATGCTCGCCTGATCGGGGTCGTCGCCGGCCTCGCGGAGGGAGCGGCGCTGGCGCAGGTAGTCCCAGGTCTTGTCGAGCTGGACTTTGATCTCTTCGAGGCGGGCGTGCTCGTCGTCGTCGAGGCCCTCTCCCTCGTGCCGATGAAGGAGCTCCTCCTCTTCTTTGACGAGGCTGTCGATGCGATCGAGTACTTGCTGGTCGTCCATGCGCCTTAGATTACCCAGCCGGCGAGATCGCTCGGGAGGGTTCGTGAGGACTCCTGAGTTCGGTGCGTGTTGCACAACACCGGATTCGCCGCTGCGTGGATTGACCACACCCTGGTGTGGTCAAAGTCGACCAGGCGTTCCGCGCACCCGCCTCTCGGACGGCCGCGACCGCCCTAGCCCTTCCCCAATGCCCGCAGGTGTTCCCGGAACCCCCTTCCGAAGGCGGTCGGGGTGCCGTCGTAGGCCTTGATCAGGGACGGGCCCGCCTTGCAGGTCCAGCCGCCGTGGGTGTCCCAGGCCCAGGCGAGGTAGGAGATGCCGTGGCGGTCGGCCCATTGCATGTAGGGGTCGATGTAGGTCGTGCGGCAGTCGCCCTCGCCCAGCTCGCCGGTGACGACGGGATGGGTCCGGGCGATCTTCGCCAGGGCGGCGCGACAGCTGCCGAAGCAGGCGCTGAAGTTGTAGGTGTGGTTGGAGGCAACCTCGGCGTCGGCCGGATCGGGGGGAAGGTGGGCAAGCCAGCCGTCGTCGTCGCGGGCCCACTCGGTGCCGCCGAGCATCACCGGCTGGGTGGCGCCGGTGGAGCGCACCGCTTCGACCAGTTCGGTCATCCCCGCGGCGCGGTAGTCGCCGACCCGTTCGTCGTGGATCTCGCAGCCGTGCTCCCAGCACCCCCACCCCACATCGTGCGGCTCGTTGTAGAGGTCGAAGAGGACCGCGTGGTCGTCGCGATATTCGGCGGCGACCGAGCGCCAGAAGTCCGGCGCGTGATCGGCGTCGGGCAGCGGGACGATCCCGGTCGCCTGCTCGGAGCCGGGCGCGGCCCAGTGGAGGTCGAGGATGACGTAGAGGCCGGCGCGCTCGAGCCGGGTGACCCAGGCGCGGATCGCCCGCCGATAGGCCTCTCCCCCGTACTTCGCCGGGATCCCGTTGATCCCCAGCCAGCAGGTCTCGTTCAGCGGCACCCGCACCGAGTTGATGCGCCACGACTTCATCGCCCGGATCGAGGCGGTGTCGCTGGGACCGTCGAAGAACCCGTATCCCTGTTGGCACTGGTACTCGGTGCCGGAGCGGTTCACGCCGAGCAGGCGCACCGTCCGGCCCGAGGCGTCGACCAGGTGGTTGCCCTGGACACCGATCCAGGGCTTCGCCGCCGCCGGCGCCGCCCCGACCAGCAGGAAGGCGAAGGCGAGGAGAAGGACCCGCCTCAGGCGGCGACCTTCTCGGGCACGCGCACCTTCCGCGAGAACGTCATCGCGCCGTCCTCGAGCGTCCCGTAACGGAGGCTGCGCAGATCGATCGCGTAGTTCTGGCGCAGTTTCCACGGCTCTTTCGACCCCTGCTTCGGCAGGTCGGCGACCGAGCGCAGGACGTAGCCGGAGGTGAAGTCCATGATCGGCTCCGGGACGATGCTCGGGTCGCTCAGGTGCGGCGCGCAGATGTCGTAGCCGTTCGCGTCCATGTGGTTCAAGAGACGGCACACGTATTCGGCGACCAGGTCGGCCTTCAGCGTCCACGAGGCGTTGGTATAGCCGATCGTGAAGGCGAGGTTCGGGATGTCGGCGAGCATCATCCCGCGGTAGATCAGCAGGTCGCCCTGGTTCGGTTCCTCGCCGTCGACCTCGAGCTTCATCCCACCGAGGAACAGGAGGTTCAGCCCCGTCGCCGTGACGATGATGTCGGCCTCCAGCTCCTTTCCCGATTTGAGCTTGATCCCGTTCGCCGCGAAGTGGTCGATGTGGTCGGTGACGATGTCGGCGCTGCCGTCGCGGATCACCTCGAACAGGTCGCCGTCGGGGACCACGCAGAGGCGCTGGTCCCAGGGGTTGTAGTTCGGCTTGAAGTGCGTGTCGATGTCGTAGCCGGCCGGCAGCCCTTTTTCGAGGCCCTTGCGGAGGAACTTCTTCATCAGACCCGGCCGCTTGCGCGAGAGCCGATAGTTGAAGCTCTGCAGCGCGACGTTCTTCCAGCGGACGATCGGATAGACGGCGCGGTGCGGGAGGAACTTGCGAAGGAACTCGGCCACCGGGTCTTCGCCCGGCAGCGAGACTACGTAGGTGGGCGAGCGCTGCAGCATCGTCACGTGCTCCGCGTCCTTCGCCATCGCCGGCACCAGGGTCACCGCGGTCGCGCCGGAGCCGATCACGACCACCCGCTTCCCCGCGTAGTCGGCCTCCTCGGGCCAGTGCTGAGGATGGATGACCTGACCCTGGAAGTCCTCGATCCCGGCGAACTCGGGGGTGTAGCCCTCGTCGTAGCGGTAGTACCCGCTGCAGTTGAAGAGGAAGGCGCACGAGATCGTCACGGTCGAGCCGTCGTTGCGCTCCGCCGTCACCGTCCAGCGTGCTTCCTCGCTCGACCAGGACGCCTTCACGACCCGATGGCCGAAGCGCACCTTCTTGTCGATCCCGCCCTCGCGCGCGGTGTCACGCACGTATTCGAGGATCGAGGCGCCGTCGGCGATCGACTTGGCCGCCGTCCAGGGACGAAAGCGATACCCGAGCGTGTGCATGTCGGAGTCGGAGCGGATGCCCGGGTAGCGGAAGAGGTCCCAGGTGCCGCCGATCGCCTCGCGGGCCTCGAGGATCGCGTAGCTCTTGCCGGGCGAACGTTCCTGCAGATGGTGGGCGGCGCCGAT
>JAFDWD010000850.1 GCA_018268695.1 Actinomycetota bacterium | reverse complement strand
GCCCGCCTTGGGCTCGGCCAGGTCGACCTCCTGGACGGCGAGCGGCTTCCCGAACTCCTCAAGCACGGCTGCACGGATCTTCACCTCGGCTCCTTCCCCTAGTGGCAATCTCTCGTCCGATCCTAGTCTCGGTCGCCCATCCGACAAACGTCCAGGAATTGTGTCTAGGCACGTCAGTCCTTTTAAGTAGACCGGGTAGGGCTGCCGACATGCAGAACATGCCGACCCCGCCGCGCCCCGCAATTTCCGCCCGAACGACCGCCCTGCTGATCCTGGTGCCGCTGTTCGCGCTGGCGACGCTCCTGGCCGTCGGCGCCCGCGAGGCCGGGGCGGCCCCGACCTGCCACGGCAAGGCGGCGACGATCGTCTCCAACGCGGCCACGATCACCGGCACCAAAGCGCCCGACGTGATCGTCGCCGGCAACGGCGACAACACGATCCACGGCGAAGGCGGCAACGACCTCATCTGCGCCGGCGGCGGCAACGACACCATCTACGGCGAACGCGGCGTGGACACGATCTACGGCGAAGAAGGCGACGACACGATCTTCGGCGAACGCGGCTCCGACACGCTCGACGGCGGCGGCGGCAACGACAGGATCTACGGCGAACGCGGCTCCGACGACATCGAAGGCGGCCCCGGTTCCGACCTGGTCGAAGGCGAACAGGGCAACGACACCGTCAACGGCGGCGCCGGTGACCACGACATCGTCAAAGGCAACCAGGGCGACGACACGCTCGACGGCGGCGCCGGGAACGAAGACGTGATCTTCGGCGGGACCGGCAACGACAAGATCGACGGCGGCCCCGGCGAACACGACATCGCCGATTACCAGGGCGTCGGCGGCGGGGTCACGATCAACCTCGCCGACGGGACGGTCACCGGTGCCGAGGGCGAGCACCTGAGCGGCATCGAGGACGCGATCGGCGGCTCCGGCAACGACACGATCATCGGCTCCTCGGAAGCGAACCGGATGGACGGCGGCCCGGGCTCCGACCACCTCGAGGCCGCCGGCCCCGGCGACGCCGCGTTCGGCGGCCCGGGCAGCGACCAGTGCAGCGGCGGCTTCGCGGAAGAAACCTCCTGCGGCCCGGCGGGCGGCTCCAACGGCCTCGCGGTCGAAATCTATGAATCGATCGACGGTGAGTCGACGCTGATCATGACCGGGACCTCCGGCACCGACCAAGGCACCGTCGACTACTCCGGCGGCCAGTACACGGTCAGCGGCTCCGACATCACCAACGGCGACCCGACCAACCCCGACTGCACCGGCAGCGGCACGATCACCTGCACCGGCAAGGTCGACTCGATCGAAGCCAACCTGGGCGCCGGCGACGACGAACTGACGATCGGCGGCGGCGTCCCCGGCTCGGTTCCGGCGACCTTGGAAGGCGGGACCGGCAGCGACAGGTTGGTCGGCGGAGCGGGCAACGACGTCCTCTACGCCGGCGAAGACCACGTGCCCGACACCCTGGAAGGGGGCGGCGGCAACGACGTCCTCTACGGCGTCAACATCTTCCATCCGCGCAAAGACTCGGGTGCGGCGACGATGAACGGCGGCCCCGGCTCCGACCTGATGATCGGCGGCCAGCCCTGCGACGGCGACACCTTCAACGGCGGCCCCGGTGAGAACGACAGCGCCTCCTTCGCCCGCATCCACAACTCGGCCGGCATCGCGGTCGAAGCGACGATCGGCGGCTCGGTGCTCACCCCGGGCGTCGGCGGTTGCAGCCCCGGCCAGATCGACTCGTCGACCGAGAAGATCGAGGGCTCGCCCGGCAACGACATCCTGACCGGCGACAACGGCCCCAACGACCTCCTCGGCCGCGGCGGCAACGACAAGCTGGACGGCAAGGGCGGCGTCGACGACTGCGTCGGCGGCGGCGGCAACGACAGCGCGAGCAACTGCGAGAACGAAGCGTCGATCCCGTAGGGGGTGGCGGGGGGACGGGGTTGCTCGGGCGGTTGCGGCCGTCCGAGTTTGAGGACGTGAGGGAGTGCGGTGTTCCTCCGGGGGTTCATGCGTGATCCGCCGCACCCGGCCGGGATCATCAGATGCGTTCGTACTTGGTTCGGTATATGTCGACTAAGTACGAACGCACCTCCTCGCCTGTCGTGCGACACGCACGGAAGCGTGGACTTCGTGGCATCTCCCGCACGTCTCCCGGGACGGCCGTGCTCGCCGCAGACCCTTACGTCCTTTCAGCCCACCCCCCAAGCGGATAGCGTGGCCCCGTGCCCGCTGACGATCCGGAGATCGACGTCGTCCTCGCCGCCTATGAGGCATTCGCGCGGGGGGACGCGCAGGCGGCCGTTGCCGACATGGACCCGGAGGTGGAGTGGATCGAGCCGCCCTCCTTCGCGATGGGCGGGCGGCGGGTCGGGCAGGCGGCGGTCGCCGAGTACCTCCAGGCGTCGCGGTCGGGCTGGAAGCACCTGACCTCGGAACCGACCGCGACGCGGGTCGGGCCGGAGATCGTCGTCGTCCACAAGCTCCACGGGATCCTGCTCGACGGCACGCCGCTGGAGGCGGAAGCGACCGACGTGTTCCGCTTCCGCGAGGGGCGGATCGGGCGCATGCGCGCCTACGAGGGGCCCGAGGAAGCGTTTGCCGCGGCGCCGCTGCGCCGCTGGATCGACGCCGACCGCGAGGCCTGGGAGTCGAACGATCCGGCCACGGTCGCGTCGCTCTTCACCCCCGACGGCGCCT
>JAFDWD010000084.1 GCA_018268695.1 Actinomycetota bacterium | reverse complement strand
GGCCGACTCGACCTCGAAGGGGCCGATCCGGTAGGCGGAGGAGGTGATCACGTCGTCGTCGCGGCCCTCGAACCAGAGGTAGCCATCGCCGTCGCGCCAGGCTTTGTCGCCGGAGTAGTAGAGGCCGTTGCGGAATGACCTCGCGTTGGCGGCGTCGTCGCCGACGTATTCGTCGAAGAGGCCGACCGGGCGGGGGCCGTCGAGGCGGACCGCGATGTTGCCGACCGTGTCGTCGTCGCAGCGGACGCCCTCGTCGTCGAAGACGTCGACGTCCCAGCCCGGCACCGGCTTGCCCATCGAGCCCGGGCGCACCGGCAGGCAGCGGTAGTTGGCGACCATCGCCACCGTCTCCGACTGGCCGTAGCCGTCGTAGACGGTGAGGCCGCCGGTGCCGTCGGCCCAGGCGCGGATCACCTCCGGGTTCAGCGGCTCCCCGGCGCTGGTGCAGTGGCGCAGGGACGACAGATCGTGTTTGGAGAAATCTCCCTGGACGAGCAGCCGGTAGAGGGTCGGCGGGGCGCAGAACGAGGTGATGTCGGCCCCCGCGACGATCCCGAGGACCGTGTCGGCGTCGGGCTTGCCGAGCGCCACCTGGACCACGGTCGCGCGCTCGTGCCACTGGCCGAAGAGCCCTCCCCACGCCGCCTTCGCCCAACCGGTGTCCGACACCGTCCAGTGCCGGTCGCCCGGGCGCAGGTCATGCCAGAAGCGCGCCGTGGTCGCGTGCCCGAGACCGTAGGAGCAGGGCTGCCGCACCATCTTCGGGTAGCTGACCGTGCCGCTGGTGAAGAAGACGATCATCGGGTCGGTGGCCTTGGTCGGCTCGGCCGGGGTGTCGCCGTCCCCGGCGGCGTCGAGCATCGCGTCGAGGTCCTCCCAGCCCTCGCCCCCACCGCCCCAGGCGATCTTCAGGCGCAGGCTCTCGAGGTCGCCGGCGGCGTCGAGGCGCTCGGCCCCGCTCGCGTCGGTGATCGCCGCGACCGCCCCGGAGGCCCCGATCCGGTAGCCGATGTCCCGCGGGGTCAGCATGTTCGGGCCGGGCATCACCACGGCGCCGATCCGGATCGCGCCGAGCATCGCCGTGTACCAGGCGGGGACGCGCGGCAGCATGATGAAGACCCGGTCGCCCTTGCCGATCCCGGCCTCGGTGAGGGCGCGGGCCGCGCGCCTGGATTCCCGCGCGAGGTCGGCGACCGATTGTTCGGCGACCACGCCGCCCTCGCCGTCGAGGGAGACGAGCGCGAGGTCATCGGGCGACTCGGCCGCCCAGCGCTCGACGATGTCGGTCACCGGGTTGAAGACCTCCGGGACCTCCAGCCGGAAGCCGGCGCTTTCGGCGTCGTAGTCCTTCATCCGCGGCTCGGCGTCGCGACCCGGCAGTGCGCTCATCTCGATCCTCCTCCTCTTCCCCGGCGCTTCTCTAGCGCCCTTTCCACACAGGTTTGCGCTTTTCGCTGAAGGCCCGCGGGCCCTCCTGTCCGTCCTCTGACAGGTAGACCTTCTCGTAGATCTCGTCGGCGTGGTCGAGGCCCTCCTCCCAGCCGCGGTCGGCCGAGGCGTAGACCATCTCCTTCGCCGCCTCGACCGAGAGCGGCGCGTTCTCGGCGATCGCGCGGGCCATCGCCGCCGCTTCCTCGCGCAGGTCCTCCAGCGGGACGACCTTGTTGACGAAGCCGATCTCATACGCCCGCTGCGCCGTGATCGGCGCCCCGGTGAGGAGGATCTCCATCGCCAGCCGCGGGCCGATCAGCCAGGGCAGCGGCGACGCCCACGGCGACCCGCGCCCTACCTTCACCTCGGTGACGCCGAACTTGGCGTTGTCGGAGGCGATGCAGAGGTCGACCTGCTGGGCGAGCAGGAAGCCGCCCGCGAAGGCGTAGCCGTTGACCGCGGCGATCACCGGCTTCTTCACCTTGACCGTCCGGCCGAGGTGGATGACGAAGTCCTTCGGGGGGATCTTCAGCGCCGTGTCGGTCATCTCTTTCAGGTCGCCGCCGGCGCAGAAGGACTTGTCGCCCGCGCCGGTGATGATCAGGACCGCGGCCGAGTCGTCCTCGTTGAACTTTTCGACGCCTAGTTTCAGCCCGTCGCGGACCGCTTTGTTCAGCGCGTTGCGGGCCTCGGGCCGGTTGATCGTCAGCCAGGCGACGCGATCGTCGACCTCGTAGAGGACCTCGGGCGGCATCTCGCTCATCTCTTCGTCGTTCCTTTCGTCTTCCGCGGGTCAGATCCGGAGCACGCCGCCGGGCGTCCGTTCGATCGGCGCGCCGGCGACGGCCGAGAGGGCCATCCCGAGGGTGTTGCGGGTGTCGGTCGGGTCGATCAGGCCGTCGTTGCGCATCTCGGAGGTGAGGTGGTAGGCGCCCGAGGTCTGCTCGAAGTACTCGCCGACCTCGGCGGCGATCCGTTCGACCTCGGCCGGGTCGGGGTCGTGGCCGCGCCGGCGCTCGCTCGCGATCCGGACTTCCGAGAGCGTCTTCACCGCCTGCTCGGCGCCCATCACCGAGGACTTCGAGTTGGGCCAGGCGAAGAGGAAGCGCGGCCCCCAGGACGGCCCGCACATCGCGTAGTTGGCGGCGGCCTGGGAGGCGTGGATCAGGACCGAGAGCTTCGGCACGGTCACGTTCGACTGGACCATCAGCATCTTCGCCCCGTCCTTGGTGATCCCGCCGCGCTCGTACTCCTTGCCGACCATGAAGCCGGTGACGTTGTGGAGGAAGATCAGCGGCACCCCGTCGCGGTCGCAGATCTGCATGAACTGGGACGCCTTGTTGGCCGCCTCTGAGTAGATCACGCCGTTGTTGGCGAGGATCCCGACCTTGTAGCCCCAGATGTAGGCCCAGCCGGTGACCATCGTGTCGCCGTAGTCGGGCTTGAACTCGTGGAAGAGGCTGCCGTCGACGATGCGGGCGATCACCTCGCGGACCTCGAACTGCTTTTTGATCGAGTCGGGGATGATCCCGTAGATCTCGTCGGGGTCGTAATAGGGATCTTCGGGTGCGCGCCGGTCCATCCAGCTCTTGTCCGGCTGCTGCCAGAGGCCGACGATCTCCCGCGCCAGGGCGATCCCCTCCTCCTCGGTGTCGACCGCGTAGTCGCCGGTGCCCGACACGCTGGTCTGCATGTCGGCGCCGCCGAGTTCGTCGGCGGTCACCTCTTCGCCGGTCGCCGCTTTGACCAGCGGCGGGCCGGCGAGGAAGACGCAGCCGGTGCCACGCACCATGATCGACTCGTCGCAGAGCGTCGGCAGGTAGGCGCCACCCGCGGTGCAGAGGCCGAGGACGACGGCCAGCTGCGGGATCCCGGCGCCGCTCAGCAGGCACTGGTTGTGGAAGATGTTCCCGGCCAGCGCGTAGATCTCGTCCTGCAGCGGCAGGTAGGCGCCGCCGCAGTCCATCAGGTGGACGACCGGCAGCCGGTTCTCCATCGCGATGTCCAGCGCCCGGACCATCTTCTTCACCGAGATCGGGTACCAGGAGCCGCCTTTGAGCGAGCTGTCGCCGGCGTTGATCAGCACCTCGCGGCCGTTGACGATGCCGATCCCGGTGACGACCAGGCCCTGCGGGGCCTCTCCCCCGTAGGCCTCGCCCGCGGCCAGCGCCGAGAGCTCCAGGAAGGGCGAGCCGGGGTCGAGCAAGAGGTTCAGCCGCTCGCGCACGGGGAGCTTTTCCTGCTCGGCGAGCCGGTCCCAGGCCCGCTGGGGACGGTCGTAGCGGGCCGAGTGGAGGCGTTGCCGCAGCTCCTCGGCGAGGCCGAGGTTGTGCTCGCGGTTCGACCGGTAGGTCGGCGAGCTGGTGTCCAGGGTCGAGATGATGCGCCGCACTTCTAGGCCTCCTCTTTCGCGGTCTCGTCCTCGGGCTCGAGCGAGATCAGGGCGTCGCCGCGGTCGAACGTCTCGCCGACCTCGCGGTGCACGCGCTCGACGCGGCCGTCGCGCGAGGCGGTCATCTCGCTCTGCATCTTCATGCTCTCGATCGTCACCAGGACCTGGCCCGTGTGGACCTCCTCGCCCTCGGCCACGGCGATCGAGACGACCGTCCCGGGCATCGGCGCGGTCACCGTGTCTTCGCCGACCGACGCCTGCAGGGAGCGCTCGACGGGGTCGAAGACCTCGAGCGCGAAGGCGCGGCCGAAGGCATGGACGTAGACGGTGTCCTGGTCGACCGCGAGCCAGACCTTCTCGACCCGGTCGCCGAGCGAGAGCTCGTACGCCCGGCCGACGCGGTGCAGGTCGGCCTCGTAGGAGCGACCGTCGATCCAGAGCGTCGCGTCGGTGCCGCGGCGGGTGACCGCGACCTCGGTCGCGTCG
>JAFDWD010000849.1 GCA_018268695.1 Actinomycetota bacterium | reverse complement strand
GAGAGCCTCAAGGGCCTCGCGCCGAACCGGATCCTGGTCAGCGCCGCCGCCGACACCAGCTACATCGGCGCCGCGGTCGACGTCGCGATCCGCACCTCGCTGCCGGTCCACTACGTCGCCGAGACGGTGGTCGAGCTGGCCCCCGCCGATCCGCGTGACCTCGCCTCGAGGGTCGTGCAGTGAGCCCGGCTGCCCGTCCGATCGGTCCCGCCCGCGATGAGATCTTCGACGGGATCCCGCAGGAGGAGGTCGCGATCCGCCTCCGCGACCACCCACGGGCGCTGCGTCAGATCGAGCAGGCGCGCGGCTGGGGCGGCATCGGCTGCTTCGCCTTCGTCGCCCTGCTCGGGCTCGCCTCCGGGGTGCCGCCGGTGACGATCGGCCTGCGCGCGCTGATCGCCGGGGTCGTCGGCTACATGGTCTGCTGGTTCCTCGCGGTGATGGTCTGGCGCCATCTCGCGGTCGCCGAGGAGGCGGCGGCGCGCTCGTTCGCCGAACAGCGCCGGACCGCGCTTCTGGAGGAGATCAAACGGCGGTCCGCCGGGCTCGCCGAGCAGGAGGAGGGTCTCGGATGAGCACGATGAAGAAGATCGACTTCACCCGTCCGACCAAGTTCACGCCGGACCACGAGCGACGGCTGGGGCGGGCGCTGGCCGCGTTCTCCCGGACCAGCTCGACGCGGCTCTCGGCCGAGCTGCGGCTGCCGATCGAACTCGAGTTCGTCGATGCGACCCAGCTCACCTGGGCCAATGCGCACGAGCGGCTCACCTCCTCCGCCCTCTGCGCGGTGGTCGAGCTGCAGCCGACCGGGACGCAGGTCCTCTTCGCCGCCGACTCCGGCTTCATCCTCACCGGGATCGAGTCGCTGCTCTCCGGCGGGCCGGAAGAGCCGCCGCCGGACCGGCGCCTGACCGAGATCGATCTGGCCCTCGCGCGGCGCCTCTTTGACGACATGCTCTCGCAGCTGACCGTGGTCTGGCGCGACCTCACCGGAGCCGAGCTGGCGCTGGCCGCGATCGACTCGCAACTGGAGACGGCAGGGATCGCGCCGGTCTCCGAGCCGACCCTGGAGCTGGCGATGCTGGCGCGCATGCTGGACCGGGAGTTCGCGCTGACGCTGCTGCTTCCCCACCGGGCG
>JAFDWD010000848.1 GCA_018268695.1 Actinomycetota bacterium | reverse complement strand
TCGGAGCCGATCTGCACGGCGCTGATCGCGCCGCCCGCCGCCGAGCGGCGCCCGTAGGCCGCGGCCAGCGCCCCCTCGCTGAACGGGATCAGTCGGAGCAGGACGAACGGCGCGAAGCAGGCCAGGCACATCAGCGCCGCGGCGGCGAGGACGTGCTCGACCGAGCCGCCTTCTTCGGCGACCAGGCTCGCCGCGAGGCTGACGATCGCGACGATCACGAACTTCGAGCCGATCACCGCGACCAGGAGCTCGCCGGTCCGCCGCAGGGCGCCGGTCCAGCGCGGCCAGATCGAGGCCGCGAGGGCGAGCGGCATGAAGAGCGAGACGGCGTAGATCGCCGCGTCCCGCATCACCAGCTCGAGCCAGACGAAGAAGGCGGCGAAGGCGCCGACGATCGCGGCGATGAAGCCGACGAAGAGGGGGACGGCGACCGCGCCCGCCGCCTGGGTGCCGAGCCCTTCGGAGGGGGCGGTGCCGCCGGCGCTGCCGAGTTCCTTCCCCGCCTGGCCGCCGATGTGGCCGAGGTCGCCGATCGCCGCTTCGAAGAAGCGGGTCGAGTCGTGGTGGGAGGCGTCGGCGATCGCCGCCGAGAGCCCGTCGGTGACGCCGAGCAGGAGCTGGACGACGGCGAAGGCGAGCGAGGTGCCGAGGAAGGCGAGCGGCACGTTGACCAGCACCACCCGCGCCAGCAGTCCCGGGCTGCCCTGGGCGATCCCCTCGAGGATCGCCAGCAGCAGCATCGCGCAGGCCAGCACCGCGGCGATCGCCGCCATCCGCCCGTAGGCGGTGAGGAAGCCTTCGGTGTCGAGGCGCGGCGTCGTCGACGCGTCGATCGCCTTCATCACCTGACCCATCAGCCAGCTCGCGCCTTCCGACACCCAGCTGGTCAGCTGCTCGAAGACGTCGTCGCCGAGGCCCTTCAGGGCGCCGGTCACCGGTGCGGTGATCGCACCTCCCACCGCACCGGTGACGGCGTCGCAGGCGTCGCCGACGGGGTTGCCGAGTCCGACCGCCCCGGTGACTGCCCCGACCGGGCCGGTGCCGAGGCCGCAGGCGACGTTGGCCCGCGCCGCCGGCGGGCTCGGCTGCGCGAGCAGCCCGATCAGCGCCAGCGACAGGGCGCAGACCGCGGCGAGCGCCGCCGTCCCGATCCTCGTCCGCGAGCGCGTCATCGTCCTACGGCGCGGGCGCATAGCTGCGCAGCGAGCGCGCCAGGTCGAGGACGTCGTAGCCACCGAGCGGCCCGGGCTTCGTCGCCAGCCGCGGCGTCGGCCCGAAGCCCGATTCGGTCGCCGCGATCCGCCAGCGGCCGCCGACCCAGGCGAGTTCGGTGTGGCTGAGGCCGAACCAGGCGGCCGGCTGCACCGAGCCCGCGTTGCCGAGCAGGGTGAGGCCCCAGGTCTCGACCTCGGCCCGGCCCGTTTCGTAGCCGAGCACCCGGTAGCCGATCGGCACCGCCGCGTAGAGCGTCCGCAGTCCGTGCGCGAGGCCGACGCCGATCGGGCCGGCGGCGAGCCGCTCGAGGCCCGGGCCGTTGGCTTCGAGCATCTTCGCCGCGTAGTCCGGCGTCGCCACCGCATCGACCCGGGCCCGCAGGAGGCCGGGGCGGAGGATCTCGGGCGCGGCGAAGGACTGCTGGTAGGCGGCGGCCGCGGTCGCCGCCCCCGCCGGGGTCTCCGGGAAGGAGATCGGCACCCCCGCTTCCGTGCGCGCCGGGGAGGCGGCGGGCGCCGGGGTGCGGAGCGGGGTCGGCGACGGGGATCCGGGCGCGGTCGCGCGGCCGATCAGGACGCCGACGAGAAGCGCGGCGAACAGGGGCACTGCGCGGCGCAGGATCCGGCCGCGGCCGGGGTCGGCGGCCCTCATCTGAGCGCCGTCCCGGCGTTCAGGAAGAAGTTGATGATCGCCGCGACCGCGCCGACGCCGAAGGCGCCGAGGACCGAGACGAGGACCTTGCTTTTGCCCGAGTCGGACTGGCTGAAGTTCGACGTTTTACTGCCGAGCACCCACTGACCGACGCCGAGCAGGAAGCCGGCGACGCAGGCGAGCAGGATGAAGGCGGCGAGGCCGTCGACCAGTTTGGTCGCGGCCGGCATCCCCGGCAGCCCGTCGGGGTCGGGTTTGACCGCGACGGCCGCCAGTCGGGTGAGCGCCCCGACCTTGGCGGCGGCCCCGGCGACCAGCTCGCCGGCGGGCAGGTGGGTGAGAGCTTCGGGTTCCAAGGCGGGCTCCTTTGGCGTGGGCGGGTTGCTTGCCCGCCCATTGGCCAGCGCGGAGCCCGGTTGCACCGGGTGCGGTGGAAGAAAAGTTCAGCTCGCCGTCCCGGCGTGTGGGACGGCGGGGACCCCCCGGTCCCTCGAGGCGGCCGGTCGGTCACCTCCTGCCGGCGCCGACCTCGACCGCCCGCGCGGGGGCGGCCCACCTGCGAGGCCCGCGCCGCCAGTTCCCGGTCGGACGCGGGGAGTCGGCGGCTAGGACCGCGTCGAGGACGCGGCGGAGAGCGAGGAGCGGATCGCCCGGTCGGTCCCCGGCCCGGGCCGCCAGCCCTCGTCGGTGTACCAGTCGACGGCGGCCGGGTCGGCGCGGAGTGCCCTGGCGACGGTGCGGGCCGCCTCGCCCCGGAGGCCCTCCAGCCAGCTACGGGTCTCGTGGCGCTGTCCGTATTGATGGCAGGAGGCCTCCGCGGCGAAGAGCGTCCCGGCGCAGTCCTCGAGCAACCCCATGTCCGCGGTGGCGGCGGCGGCCCGGCAGCATCGGAAGATGAACGAGAGCATCGCGTCGAGCGAGGAGAAGGAGCGCTCGCCGAAGCTCTCGTCGAGGTGGCGACGCATCGCCTCGGCGACCCGCTCGACCGATCCGGGGTCCTCCTCGGCCAGCCCGCCCAGTGCCCGTTGCGGGGCGTGCCGGAGCTGGTCGAGCACGACTTCGTCGTCGTCGAGGTTGTCGAGGGCGAGCGCCAGGAGCCCCTCCCAGGCGGCGGGATCGCCTTCGCGCCCTGCCTCGACCAGCCGTTCGGCCTCATCCACCGGCAGCGGCGCCGGGCCGAGGTCGAGCTCGGTCAGCATCGCGTCGAGCGCCGCCAGGGACGGCCGGGCGCGCGGATCCTCGCGGGTGGTCTCCTTGACCAGCCGCCGGAAGGGACCGGACGGGATCATCGGCTCCCCGGCCAGCGGGAACCTGCCTTCGAGCGCCCAGCCGGCGACGCGGCCGAGGCTGTAGACGTCGGCGGCGGGATCGTTGCCGGGCGATTCGCCGCGCATCACCTCGGGGGCGACGAAGCCCTCGGTGCCGACCTGGCCGCCGCTGCCGGTGAGGAGCCGGGTCGTGTGCCCGCGATGGGCCCGGGCCAGGCCCCAGTCGGAGAGCACCCAGGTCCCGTCCTCGAGTCGCAGGACGTTGTGCGGGGTGATGTCGCGGTGGGCGTAGTTGGCATCGTGGGCCGCGCGCAGGGCGGCGACGCAGGCGGCGAGCATCTCGACCAGGGCCGTGCCGGCGAGCAGCTCGGCGCGGAGCGCGACGGCGTCGCCCTCGGCGAGCGGCATCACATACCAGTCGTGCTTGGCGGAGAAGTCGAGCACCGGCATCACGTGAGGCTCGTCGTCGAGCAGCCCCATCACCTTGATCTCGCGCCGCATCCGCTCCGGCACGGTCTCGTCGATCGACCTGCGCAGGCGCTTAAAGGCGACCCTCACACCGCTCGGTTTGTGGAGGGCGGGGAAGACCTCCGCGTAGCCGCCCCGACCGAGCGGCTTCTGCTCGCAGGCGTAGTCGGGGCGCCTGCCGCGTTCTTCGATCGCGTCGTCGTCGGCCATGCGCTCCAAGGTAGCGACAGGGAGCGGGGAGATGGCCGACGTCGATCGGCGACGGTCGTCACCGGCAGGCGGTTGACAGATTCCTCGGATAATTTATTATCCGAGGAATGAGAGGACCACAGGACGAGCTGCTGCCCGAAGGCGACCTGACCCCGACGCAGCCGCTGCCGGACGTCTCGCTGGAGAGCCAGGTCGAGAAGATGCGCGAGCTACGTGCCGCCCAGAACCGGGGCGCCCGTGGCTTCCGCGAACGCGACGACCTGATGGTCGCCTGGGCGCTCAGCAACACCCTGAGCAGGGCCGACATGGCGGTCGCGATCGGCAAGGTGCCGAGCCGCGTCAACCAGATCATCCGTGCGACCGCGTCCCGCGAAGCGGAGATCAGGACGCGGGAGCTGCATGCGCGCGCCGCGGTCCACATGCCTCACTGAGGCGAAGTTCCCCGCGGCCTGGGCCCCCTGAGTCGGCGAAGGCATCTGCGCAAGCTGGGCGGCATCTCCGGCGGCGGTCCGGAAGCGACGGCCGGCTGCACTACGCTGCTCAGGAAGTCCAAACTCGCTGATTCCCGATGGCTACCTCAGAGATGATCGAAGAGCTGATCCGCGCCCATGTCTCGGGCGACGGTGACCGCTTCCGCAGGATCGCGCTGCAGGTCGCCGCGCGCGAGTCGCGCTCGGGCCATCGACTGGTCGCGGGCCGCATCCGCGACCTGATCGACGAAGCCGCGGGAGAGGTGGTCGAGCCCGAACCGGGGCCGACCCCCATCGTCCGGCCGTCGGAGAGCCTGCAGGGCATCCTCGCGGTTCGATACCCCCACGAGACCCTCCGCGACATAGTCCTCGAGGGCGAGGCCGAACGTGCGATCGACCGTCTCCTCGAGGAGTCGCGAAGTGAACGGCAGCTCAAGGAGTGGGGGCTCGCACCACGACGGCGCCTGCTCTTCCACGGCCCGCCCGGCTGTGGCAAGACGCTGGCGGCCACCGTCGTCGCCGGGGAGCTTGGCCTGCCGCTGTTCCGCGTCCGCGTCGAGACCTTGTTCTCGCGCTTCATGGGCAAGACCGCCTCGCTCCTGGCCGAGATCTTCGAACAGGCCCAACGCAAGCGCGGCGTCTACCTCTTCGACGAGTTCGATGCGATCGGCAAGCATCGCGGCGACGAGAACGACGTCGGCGAGGCGCGACGGATCGTCAGCACCTTCCTCCAGCTGCTCGACGGTGACGAGGGGCCCTCGCTCGTGATCGCTGCGACCAACGAGCGCGGCGCCCTGGACCGGGCGCTCTTCCGCCGCTTCGACGATGTCGTCCTCTTCGATCTGCCGAGCGACGACGGACTGCGACGGCTACTCGAACTGCGGACCTCCAGCCACAGCCTCTCCGAGACGGCGATCGAGGAGCTGACGCAGAAGGCCCGCGGCCTCAGCTACGCCGACGTCACCACGGCGGTGACCAACGCTGTGAAGTCGATGGTGCTGGGCGGGCGCGACGAGCTTCGCGAGGGCGACCTGGTCGAGGCGCTCGAAGAGATCGCCGGGCAGCGCGACACGACCGGCTGATGCCGGAGTATCACGACCACCTGCCGCTCCCTCCGCCGGAGCGCCGGCCACACCGTGTGGTCTCGGGACCACGCGGAGACCGATCCCCGCCCGTGCGCGAACCAGTGAGTCACGCGGCGCATCTGGAGGCGGACATCGCGCGCTTGGGGGAGGAGATGGACGAACTGTCCCGGCTGCCCCGGCCCGAGAACTCGGTCGGCTTCCTGGTCAAGGCCGAGATCGCCCCCGACGTCGACGCCAACGTCGGCGGCCTCGGCGACAAACGGACCGAGAGCGTGGTCGTCGACCGCACCCCCGACGGTGCGCTGATCCACAACATGCGCGCCGACCTGCGGCCGCTGCGCCGGAAGATCGCCCAGTACGGGGATCCCGAGCAAACCACGGCGAGCGGCGGGCGCAAGAACCTGCGCCTCGTCGCGCCCCTGGAGAACCTCAGGCTGGCGACGCTCGCCGACCTCAGCGACGGCTGGCTCAGTCCCGCCACCCTCGACCCCGCCGAGCTGGTCTGGGTGGAGCTTTGGGCCGGGGGAGGGGAGCTCGCCTCGGCGGCGCACCGCCTGCGCGTCCAGGTGGCGATCATCGAGTTTCTCGGGCACTACGAGCTCTCGACCGCGGCGCTCGACCCCTTCGCGGCGACCGAGCACGACATCTACATGCTCGAGCTGAGCGGCGCGGCACTGATGGACCTGCCGACCCAGATGCCCGACGTCTACCACCTGAGCCCACCGGAGCGGCCGAGCGTGCCGGCACTGCTCGACCCCCACACCGGACCTGCGATCCCAGAGATGGTGGGACCCGACGAAGAGGCAACCGTCGTCGCCGTCCTCGACACCGGGGTCGCCGAGAGGCATCCTCTGCTCGAACCGGCCCTCGCGGCACCGGGCACCTCCTCGATCCCTGGGGAGGAATCGGCGACCGACCAGCATGGTCACGGCACCCGGATGGCCGGGGTCGCGCTCTACGGGAACCTCACGATCCCGCTCGGGGCCAGCGGCCCTCTGAGGGGTCGCTGCCGCCTACAGAACCAACGCATCCTCCTCGGCGGGGAAGCACAACCGACGACGCCGGAATTCATGCTCGACCGGACCCGCGACGCCGTCCTCGAGGCCGAGGCGACGGCGGCCCCGCGCCGGGTCTTCAACCTTTCGGTCGGCGCGCCGACGGCGAGGCCCGGCGACCGGACCGCCTGGGGCGGCGCGGTCGACCTGCTCGCCTATCACGGCGGCCGTGGCCGCCTGATCTCGGTCGCCGCCGGGAACGAGCCGCTGAACGGGGCGCCGATCCCGGCGGACTATCCGGCGCGCAACCTCGTCGTCGGCCTCTGTTCACCGGGGGAGGCCCTGAACGCGATCACCGTCGGCGCGATGACCGACCTCGACGCGGTCGCAGTGGCCGAACCGCCCCGCGTCCCCTTTTCCGCGAAAGGCCAGCTCGGGCCCGTCTCCCGCGGCGACGTCGGAGGTTCCCGCGCGATCAAGCCGGAGGTCGTCGCGGAGGGCGGCAACCTGAGTACCAACGGCTCCGACGCGAGGGCCGACCCGGACCTGCAGGTGCTGACGACCTCTCACGAACACGCGATCGGCCCGTGGCTCGGGCTGACGGCGGCGACCAGCGCGGCGACCGCCGAGGTCAGCGGCATGTTGGCGGAGATCTGGAGCGCGAACCCGATGCGCTGGCCGCAGACGATCCGGGCGCTCCTGGTGCACTCGGCACGCTGGAGCGATGCGATGCGGGCTCAGTTCCCCGTCCGTCAGGACCGGGTGCGGGCCTTCGGGTACGGCCGGCCGGACGCGGTCGCCGCAAGTCGCTCGATCCTCGAACGGCCGACCTTGATCCTCGAGCAGCGCCTTTATCCGGAGCGACGCGTCGAAGGAGGGCGGGAAATGCACTTCATCCGCCTGCCGCTGCCCGACGCCGAGCTACTCGCCCTCGCGGAGCTCGAGGTCGAGATCTCGGTCACGCTCTCGTACTTCGTCGAGCCGAACGAGAACCGCTTCCGCCGGTACCAGTCCGCCGGCCTGCGTTGGGGTCTCCAACGGCCTCTCGAGGACGAGGACGACTTCCGCAAACGCATCAACAGGCTCGAGCGCGAACAGGACGGCGGCTACGAAGACGGCAGCGAGGATCTACCGTGGGAGATAGGCCCGCAGGCGCGCGGCCGGGGGACCGTGCAGTCCGACCGCGCGCGGATCGCGGCTGCCGCGCTCGCCGACGCCCGGGCGCTCGCGGTCTGGCCGGTCTCGGGGTGGTGGCGAGACCGGGAACTGCGCGAGGAGGTTCCGATCGCCTACTCGCTCGTCGTCACGATCGACGCTGGCGAGGCCGGAGCGGACCTCTACACGCCGATCCTGAACGAGATCAGCATCCAGACCGAGATCGGCCGGTAGCGGGGCGCCCGCCCGATCGGTCGGGCTCGGGCATCGGGGACCGCGTGCGTCGCCCCTTCAGGCCCGGCCGAGCACCACCACGACCGCCAGCACGATCAGGATCGCCCCGAGGGCCAGCGCGATCCTGACGCCGCGCCCGGGTCGGCGGATCACCAGTGAGAGGCGGTCCTCGCGTTCCCGCGCGGCGGTGCGCTCGCCCGCCAGGCGCATCGGGACCGCCTCCGACCCGAAACGCCCGGCGGGCTCCTGTCGTCCTTTCGCCACCGCGCCGTCCTCACCCGGTCACGCCCACGACCCTTGCCTACCTATGCGAGCCGCAGGACGGTGCCGACCAGGATCAGGTTCGGGTCGCCGGTACCGATCCGCCCGGCGTTCAGGTGCCACAGCCTGGCCACCTCGGCGGCGACCTGAGCTTCGTCGGCACCGGGAGGGAGGAGGGCCGCTGCGATCGACCAGAGGCAGTCGCCCGGATGCACCGTGTAGGAGGTGCGTCCCGCCGGGATCCGGCCAGGCCCGCGCGCGCCGGGGTCGGGGGCGAGGACCGCGGTCGCGGTCGGCGCTGGTTCCGTCGGCACCGGGCTCGGGGCCGCGGGTTCTTCGATCGGGGGCGAGACCTTCGGCTGGGTGGCGTCGGTGCTCGTGTGGGACGGTTCCCCGGATCCCGTCGGCGCGACGATCGCTTCGTTTTCGACCGACTGAGCCGGCGGAGGCGGCGCGGTTTCATAGGTCGGAGCCGGCGGCGACGGGACGTATTCGGGCGTGGCCGAGGCGGGGGCCGGCATCGGCGCGGGGGTCGGCGCGGGCACTTCGACCTCCGTTTCGATCGGCGCTTCTTCGGTCGCCGCCGCTTCCGGTGCCGGGGCTTCCATCGCCGGTTCGGTTTCGACCGGCGGCACCACTTCGTCTCCTTCGACTTCTTCTCCGCCCGAAGAGCCGGGGAGGGCTTCGAGGACGGTTTCGGAGCCGCCCGGTTCGATTTCGGGATTGCCCAACCGGGGCGGAGTGGTGCCCTGACCTTCGCCTTCGCTGTCTGCCTGCGCGGCGAGCGCCCAGCCGGGCGCGACGCCGGTCGCGAGAAGGGCGACGATCGCGACGATCGCGAGGGCACGCGTGGGTCTTCTTGGTGGGCCGTGGTGGTGGTCGAGCTTCGAGATCAGATGACCGATCGAGCGTGCCATCGTCCGTTCTCCTTCGTGTCGTGCTGTTCTTGGGTCACTTCAGTTGAGTGGGGGCGCCACGCAGCGGTAGCCCTTCGCCCCGACGGCGGTGTCTGGGGTGAGGCCGACGTGGCCGACGGTGTCCGCGACATAGAGGTCTTCGATCTGGCCGGGGGATGCCGCTGACGCCTGTACTTCGCTCGTCAGCTCACCGCCCGGCGCGAGTTCGATTCCCTGGTGCGAGAGCGCCGTCACCAGCTCTCCCTCGGTGGGGAGGCGCCGCCCCGGGGTCGTCCGGTTTTCGATTGCTTCGCAGGTGAAGATCGCGGTCGAATACGGGGCCGGCGGATGAGCCTGGGTTTCGACGCACGCACCCGAGACCGGGATCGTCCCTTCCGGACAGCCGACCAGAAAGGCTTCGGCCGGCAGCCCACCGAGCCGCGCCGCGTTGTGGGCGCGGGGTACGGGCTTGAGGCTCTTCTCGTTGACGACGCGGCCACCGATCGAGTTCGAGCGAAGGTTGCGGCCGGTGATGGTCCGGGGGGCGATCTCGCCGCCGGTGATTTTGAGCGCCGCAAGAGAGGTTCCGCCGAGCGCGATGAAGACCGCGACGGTCGCCATCACGTTCGCGTAGCTCAATCGGGCACGCAGGGCTCTCAGCATCTCCTGTCCTCCTTGGTCTGGGTCCTTCCTAGCCGGTCACGCATGGACGCCCCCTCACTTTCACAGTCACCTGCCGGCTCGCCGTCGCCGTCAACGGATAGCCCGCCTCCTCCGGCAGCCAGAGGCGGAAGTGGAAGTGTTGGATGCCGCAGGTCCGCTTGAACCGGTAGGAGACCTGCCAGGCCCATCCGATTCGGTGCGGGTGCTGCGGAACGTCTGCCACTTCCCGGAGAGTTGCACCTGCAGCTCGACCAGCTTCCCGGTCGCCGGCAGAGGTCGGCCGCGGACCCTTCCGCTGAAGGTCACCGAGCGGCCGTTCAACACGTGACGGTGGTCGACCTCGAGACTCGAGGCGCCGCTGACATCGAGTGCGACCCTCCCTTCGGCCGGCAGGTGGGTGGCGTCGCCGGCGTAGGCGAAGCGCAGTTCCTCGGACGCGTCGGCCTCGACTTCGTAACCGAAGTTTCCTTCGGGGTCCGTCGTCAGAGTCGCGATCTGCGCTTCGGCGCCTTCTTTCGGCAGTGAGAACACGTTCACCTGGGCGCCGCCGAGCGGACCGCCGGAGGCATCGACCAGGTGGCCCGCGAGCCGTACCTGTTTGCCGTACTTGGACTGCGAGTGGGAGACGAGCGCGGTCACGCTGCGGCTCTTGCCGTGCCGTCCGTGGTGGTGCGTCGTCCGGGTCTCGAGGATCCCGGCGCCCAACGACATGGGCGTGCGCAACGGCAGCATCACCTTCATCGGTTCGCCGTCGAGCATCAGCGCGGTGCTGGCGAGGTTGCCGGCGTGGTCGCTGGCCGTCCCGCGCAGTTCGTATTCGCCTGCCGGCAGCGAGGCGTCGTCGATCCGCGTGGTCAGGTGTTCGCCTTCCTGCGTCGTCGGAAGCGTCTGCCAGACGCCGGAGCCGACCCTGCTGAGCGCGATTTCCCCTCCGGCGACGCCGGAGAGGGGATCGGTGGCCTTGAGCGAGACCCGGGTCGGATCGGCCGCCGAGATCGGTTCGAAGCCGAGCTGTGGCGGTTCGGGGTCGAAGCGGAGCTTGACCGGGATCGAGGCGTTTTCGGGCTGCTGATTGCCGGCCGCGTCCTGCCTCCACATCTGCAGTTCCCATTCCCCGGGCGCGGGGACGGCGATGCCGTCGAGGTCCGACACGGCGGTGCCCGCGGTTTCGCCGGTGGTGCATTCGCTCCCGCCGGCCCGGCAGAGCCTCCAGTGCGCGGCGACGATCGGGGCGCGGTCGGGTTCGGGCGGGTTCTGCCAGGCGAGGTCGTAGCCGTTGCGGTTCCGCCAGGCTTCGCCACCGGCGACCGCGAGCGGCACGGCACCGGGAGGCGAGTTGTCGATGTGGACCGTCACCGGCGAGGAGTCCGCCGTGTTACCCGCAGCGTCTTCGGCGGTCAGGTGGAGTTCCTGGGTGCCTTCGGGCAGATGCTCGGTTTTGACTTCGAGCTGTCCCGGTCCGCTCGGGCAGGGGATCCTCTGCGAGTAATCGCACGCACGCGATTCACCGCGCCCGCCCCATGACGGCCGCACCGATCTGACCCCAACGTTGTCGGCTGCTTCGAGCGGAAGGGCCTGGGTTCCTGCGACCCATTCACCGCGCGTCAGCGGGTCGTCCGTGAGGATCGAGACCGAAGGTGGAGATTCGTCGACCACGGTCGCTTCGGCGGTGTAGGTCTGGACGTAGTTCAGTCCTCGCGCCGAGCAGGTCTTGCTGCCTTCGCCCCCCTTGCAGATCACCCTCTGGACGACCGCCGTCGTCCCTTTCACGTTGTAGCCGCGTGGTTGCGGCCAGCCGCTCGCCTGTGCCTCGTCGGGGCGCGGGCAGTTGTGACCGGCCCTGACGTTTTTGATCGGGATGGCCTGTTCGTTCGGCGTCAGCGCGTAGAGCTGCAGGGCGTAACTACAGTCGCGCCGGTGCATCGTGCCCGACCAGCGGTAGCGCGAGAACGTCGTGCCCGGAGGCGCTTCGAGGACGAACGCGGACTGCGCGCCCTGGGCGACCTGGCCCTTGCCGGAGACGTTCGCGGTGACCAGGCCGCGCAGTCCCGGACCCTGGGGATCGCACGCGCGTCGCCAGCGCATCCCCCGGGTCGCGAACTCTTCGAAGGCGGGCGTCGCGTATTCGCCGCCGTCGGCGCCGCAGTCGGCGATCGTGAATTCGCCCGCCGAGGCACGGCCGGGGTGTGCAAGGGCGAGGATGGTCAGGGCGAAGGCGATCGACACGATCGCCGCGCCGGTGAATCGGATGGTTCTCATCTTGGGATACCTCGGCTTCATGGTTCGAACTCTTCGGGTGAGTTGGCAGGGACCGGCTTGGGCTTCGCGCCGCCCCCGCCGGAGGAGGAGGACGAGGACGAGCTCGTCGTCCTCGCCGCGTCGGTCACGCCGGTCCCGGTTTCGACGACGGGTTCAGGTTCGGCTGCGGGCGTCACCGCTTCGGGCGACGGTTCGAACTCCCCTTCGGGTCGTTCCGGGGGCGGCTTCGCCTTCTTCACCTCCGGTTCGGACTTATGGCTTTCGGGCGCGTGGTGCCGTTCGACCGGGTGTGGCGCCGGCGCGGGCGACGGTTCCGAGGCTTCCGGCGTCGTCTGAGCGGTCGGTACGGAGGCCTGGCTTCCCGTCAGGGCCCCTCCCGCGGGACCCTCCTGGCGGGGAGGAGGCTTGATCGCCACGACGCGATGGTGCGCCGCCCGTGCCGGGGCGGTCCCGTGGTCTGCTTCCCCGGCGATCAGGGCGCCGGTCACAGCACCGCCGCCGATCACGCAGGCGGCGGCGATCGCTTTGCAGACTTCCATCGCCCGCCCGCCTCCCTCGGCCGCCGCGGCGCCGGTCTGCGCCGCGCCGCTCGTGAAGAAGCTCCCGCCCAGATCGGACAGACGCCTACCGGCGCGGCCGAGGAGGGAGCCGGGATGGCGCTGGAGGTTCGTCACGGCGCGGACGCCGAGTTCGCCCGCGGCCTCGGGCGGGCCGGGGGAGGCGCCGTGGGAGAACGGCGAGCTGACCAGCTCGGCGAGGCGATGTCCGAGCTCCGTCGGATGGCAGAGGGCGTCGACGGCACCTTCGATGCCGCCGATCAGCCGTAGATGCCGCGCGCACCCGCCGCCGCCGACCGAGAGGAAGGCGGCGAGGCCGACCTCGATCGCCAGCTCGTCGCTCCACTCGACATCGAGCAGTCTGAGCAGGCGACGCCGGGCGGTCTCATGGGCGCGCTGGGCCTTCGACGCGGTCCAGCCCAGTCGGCGCGCCGCCTCCCGCACGCTTTCCCCCTCGAAGTAGGAGAGCGCGAGGAGTCGGCGCTGATGGTCGGGCAACCGTTCCACGGCCTCGCGCACCTTGCGGTAGCGGTCCTCGGCGAGGAACTCCTGCTCGGGCGTCCCTTCGTCCTCGCCGAGCTCGCCGACCCGCTCGGTGGAGACCATGCGCGGGCGCCAGTCCCGGGTTTCCAGCAGGCCCACCGTGCGGTGCCAGCCGCAGGTGACGATCCAGGCGACCGGGTTGCGGATCTCCTCGCCTTCGGCGAGCCGGCGGCTGTACTCGAAGCAGGCCTGGGCGAAGAGGTCCTCGCCCTCGCGTTCGATGAACTGCGGCGACATCCGTTTGCGTCGCAGCAACTGCAGGAAGCCGAGCCGGGCAGCGTCGAACTGGGATCTCGCCAACTCCTCAGTTACGGCTTGTCTGTACATCGCGATCCTCCGAGACCGGGTCTTGAAAATACCTAATTTTCATCCATTGCTGCAAACCTTCTTGCGGCGCTAGAGAGGATTCCTGGCTTCGCTCTCGGCCCTTCGGCGCGCGTCGGCACCCCTGTTGGCCAGCGCGGGAGGCATCTGCACCGGGTGCCGAGGAAATTTCTTCGCGGGCGGCCGCAGGCCGGTGCACGGGCCTCGCTTGCTGGCCAGTGGGGGCGAATGCGCGCCCGCCCCGAGAAGCCCGCCCGTCCCGTTCGCCTATCCCTCGGCAGGCTCGCCCTCGCCGTCTCGGCGCTGGTGCTCGTCCTCGGCGGCTGCGGCGGCGCCGGCGGACTGACCCGATCCCATCCCCGCGCGCTCCTGACCGGCAGGCGCGGCCCGGTCCTGGCGGACCTGGCGGGCGCCGTGGGTCTCGCGCGGCGCTTCGCCCGCGTCTACGCCGCGGATGCCTACCGGCGTCGACCGCCGGGCATCCGCGAGGAGAGTGCCGCGGTCCGCCGGGCCCTCGCCGACGCGGCGGGGAGGGTGCCCCGGTCGCGGCGTGGACTACGGCCGCGGTTGCTCGGGCTGCGCCTCCGGCTGGGCGGCGACCTCGGCGTCGTCGCCGCGGCCTCGATCGGCGACGGGCGCTTCCCGCCGTTCTCGGTTGGCTTCACCGTCTCCCCCCATGGTGGGAGCTGGCTTGTCACCTCGATCTCCCCGCCGGACTGAGGCGACGGGATGGAGGCCGCAGGCATCCCTGCCCCGCGCTCGCCGAAGCTCCTGCTCGGCTTGCCGCTCGCCGCCCTGGCGATCCTGGTCGGCGCCCTGCTCGGCTTCGCGGTGATGCTGGGCGGCAGCTCGGGCTGCGCCGGTGTCGAACCGGTCGGCGGCCTCGGCGCCCAGGTGCCCCGGCGCCTCGTGTCCATATATATGGGGGCGGCGGAGCGCTACCACCTCGGCGCCCACGGCCCCTCCGTCCTGGCGGCGATCAACTTCGTCGAGACCGGCTTCGGCACTGACGTGGCGAC
>JAFDWD010000847.1 GCA_018268695.1 Actinomycetota bacterium | reverse complement strand
GGCCCTCCCCCCTGGGCGCGCTCGCCACCGAAGCCACAACCGGCAGCGCGTAGTGAAGCCCGGCCGCGCCGCGCACCGCGTCAGGGTGCCAGGGATCGTTCTCGCCGATCGTCAGCAGGCCGGCGGCGTCGGCCGCCGCCGCGACCCTGACGCAGGCACCGAGGTTCCCCATGTTGCGCGGTTGCTCGAGCAGGACGAAGGGCGCCTCGCGCGGGTCGGCGAGGGCCGCCGCGAGGTCGGGGCGCTTGCGCCGCGCGATCGCCACGACCCCCGTCCGCGGCGCCTGCGGCACGAGGCCGGCGAGCGCCTCGCCGTCGACCGTCTCCACCGCCGCCTCGAACCGCCCCGCCAGATCGGGCGCCAGGGCGGCGGCCAAGGCCTCCAGCTCCGCGGGATCGCTCGCCACCGCGATCTCGACCTCGGCCCCGAAGCGCAGCGCGTGCTTCAGCGCGTGGAAGCCCTCGAGCACCGTCCGCTCAGGATCGCGGCGAGCGGCGCGGAAGCGGCGGCGTAGGTCATCGTCGGGCACCGCCGGATGATCTCAGGCGACGGCGCTGACGAGCCGGTCGCGCCCCGACTCCTTGGCCTCGTAGAGCGCCTTGTCGGCGCGGGCGACGAGATCGTCGACGGTCTCGCCCGGCGTCCACACCGCCAGTCCCGCCGAACAGGTCTGGCCCGCGGGCGTCGCCGCCCGCAGGCGCTCGACGATCTCGACCGCGTCGCCCGGCGGGCAGTCGGGCAGGACGACGAGGAACTCCTCGCCGCCGAAGCGCAGGATCGTGTCCTGACCGCGGAGCGCTTCGTCCCAGGCCGCGGCGCAGTCGCGCAGCACCCTGTCCCCGGCCAGATGCCCGTAGGTGTCGTTGTAGGCCTTGAAGTAGTCGATGTCGATGATCGCCAGGCACAGCTCGGTCCCCGCGCGCAGCGCCCGCGCCATCTCCCGCGGCAGCTGATCGTCGAGCGCGCGGCGGTTGGGCAGGCCGGTGAGCGCGTCGGAGCGGGCCAGCTTCTCGTTCTCGGCGATCAGCGTCTCCCGCTCGGCCTCCATCTCCTTCTGCCTGGTCACGTCGGTGGAGCGCGCGTAGACGAGCTCCTCGTCGGGCTCGAACACGGAGCTCGTCCGCAGCCAGTGCCAGCTGCCGTCCTTGGCCCGCACGCGGGTCTCGAGGCCCTCGACTTCGCCTCCGGAGAAGACCTTCAGAGCCTGTTCGGTCGCGTGGACGTGGTCGTCGGGGTGGGTCAGATCGAGCAGCGGCCGGCCCCGCATCTCCGCCGGGCGGTAGCCGAGGGCGCGCTCCCAGGCACCGTTGACCTCGATGCACCTCCCCATCACGTCCATCGTGCAGAGCATGTCCTGGGAGAGGTCGAAGAAGTGGCGGGCGCGGGTGTCGGCGCGTGCGCGGCGCGAGGCGAGGCTGTTGACGAACAGCATCACGACGCTCAGCGAGACGAAGGTGAAGATCCAGCGGGTGACCGGCGAGTAGCCGCCGGTGCCTTCGACCAGCGCCAGGGAGACGGCATAGACGCAGAGCAGCCAGGCGAGGTGGACCGCGGCCGCGCGCCGGGAGAAGAAGTAGGCGGAGACCAGGGTGCCCCAGATGAAGATCGATCCGTACTGGCCGACGGCGAGGCCGGACTCCCAGATCAGGACCGCGGTGACCAAGGCGGTTCCGGCGAGGAGCAGGTGGACGAGCGCGACCGGCACGCGCGCTGAGAAGAACCAGACGGCGGCGCCGATCACGGCCATCGCGGCGGCCGTCGCGATGAGGGCGGGGAGATCGCCGCCAGGTGGGTGCGGCAGGATCAGCGAGAGCGCGACGAGCCCGGCACCGGCGAGCAGCAGAACGGCGCTCGCACGAGCCTCCGAGCGCCCCGGAGGACGGATCTCATCGCGTGCTGGGACATCTACGGCCATGCCACGTATGAATCGACAAACCCGGCGCTTCCTTTAGGCCTGGAAAGGGTTTTCCTGATCCCCTTGCAAAGGATTTCTATTCCGGAGCGACAACCTTGATCGTCCCGCGTAGCCAGGGGTGGATCGCGTCCATGAACCAGAGCCGGGTGCCGGCCTTCGCCGTCACCTCCTGGGCGAGGCGACCACCGCGTTCGGTGCCCGAGAACCAGGAGTCGCCCGGCATCGTCTTGGTGCCCATCGTGTCCCAGCCGGGGGAGCC
Organism: Actinomycetota bacterium; assembly: GCA_018268695.1. Next base: position 4,152 of record JAFDWD010000847.1, on the reverse strand, counting down.
TGCTTCGGCCGGATTGACGGTCGGCACCCCTTCGCCGTGCACGCCCTGCCATTCGGCGATCGCCCAGCAGATCCGGCCGGGCGTGAAGCACAGCGCCTGCGCGTGCCTGGTTTTCGGCAGGTAGCCCCGACGGACCAGCGAGAAGGTGATCGGGCCGACCTTCTGCGGGTTGGTCTTGTTCACGACTTCCAGCTCGTCGCCTTCGACCACCGTTTCGGGACCGACGAAGGCCAGCCTCCCCTCCACTTCTTCGACCGCGATCGTCACCGTGTTCCCGGTCGGCGGCGGAACCGCCGGCACGGCGGCCGCGGCGACGCCCGCCCCCAGGGCGAGCACGACCGCTGCGAGCAGGACTGCGCGACCCAGAGACCACATCGACCGGAGGATAAGCTGCCGGCATGCCCAACACGTTCCTCCACACCTGTTACCGGATCGGCGACATCGACCGATCGGTCGCCTTCTACGAGAAGCTCGGGTTCTCCGAGGCGCGGCGGATGCCGATCGGCGACGAGGCAATCAACGTCTTCATGGCCCTCGAGGACGGCAACCCGATCCTCGAGCTCACCTACAACCACGGCGTCGATTCCTACGAGATGGGCACGGGCTACAACCACATCGCCCTGGCCGTCGCCGACCTCGACGCCACCCTCGCGGCCCTCGCCGAGCAGGGCATCGAGCCGGAGAAGCCCCCCTACCGCCCCGGCGGCCGGACCACCGGCAGCCGCATCGCCTTCGTCCGCGATCCCGACAGCTACCGGATCGAGCTTGTGGAGAAGGGCGACCTGACGAAGTAGGAGGTCACCGTCTGCATTTGGGGCCGCATAGCGGGCTCAAATGCAGAGGGCCAGGGCGCTCAACCTTCCGGGGAGACGCCGCCGCCCGCGGGGGCGTGGGTCACTTCTTCGGCTTCTTCTTCGACCGGGGCTTCTTCTTCTTCTTCGAGCCCTTCTTCGGTTTCTTCTTCGCCTTCTTCGAATTCTTCGAATTCTTCGAATTCGGATTCTTCGGATCCGACCTTGGGCTTGAAGCCGCTGCTGGTCGTATGGCCGCCGTCGAACGCCGAGAGTTCGGGCAGCGTTTCCGGGGATTCGAAGGCCGGGCATTCTCCCCCGGTGGCGCGATCCATGAAGTACTTCCAGATCGGGCCGGCGGTGGGACCGCCGAAGCCGGTGTATTCACGACTGCGCGGGTGCCCCACCCAGACGGCGGTCGAGAATTCCGGGGTGTAGCCGACGAACCAGGCGTCGGACTCTTCCTCGGAGGTGCCGGTCTTGCCCGCCACTTCCGAGCAGCCGCTTTCGAGGTTGGTGTAACCGGCGCCGGTGCCCTGGGTGATCACGCCTTTGAGGACGTTGGTGACGTCGTAGGCCTGCCCCGGGGTCAGGGCGCGGTCGCCGTCCTCGCTTTCGATTTCTTCGACCTTCCCGTCGGGGAATTCGACTTTGCTGATCGCGGTCGGCTTGTGGTGGACGCCACCGTTGGCGAAGGTCGCGTAGCCGTCGGCCTGTTCGAGCGGAGAGACGCCGTGGGAGAGGCCGCCGAGCGCCTCCGCCGGGACCGACTGAAGTTCGGCTTCGATCCCCATTTCCTGCGCGGTCTGGGTGACGTTTTCCGGGCCCACGTCGAGGTCGAGCTGCGCGTAGATGACGTTGACCGACTGCCAGGTGGCTTCTTCCAGCGACATCGTGCCGCCCTCGGTCGGCTCGGAGTTGTTGACCGTCCAGGTGCCGCCGCCGGGGTTGTCCAGCGTCATCGGGCCGGTGCCGTCGTAGTAGGTGTCCCTGGGGTCGATCCCCTGCTTGATCGCGGTCGCCAGGACGTAGGGCTTGAAGGACGATCCCGGCTGCTTTTCGGCCTGCCAGGCGTAGTTGAATTCTTCTTCGCCTTCTTCGCCCGGGGTCGAGGCGAGAGCCAGGATCGCGCCGGTTTTCGGATCGACCGAGGCGAGGCCGGTGGCAGGCCCGCCACCCGACCAGCAGACGCCCGATTCGGTGCAGCTGGCGACCGCCCCTTCGGCGTATTCCTGCAGTTGCGGATCGATCGTCGTGTAGGCCTTGAGACCACCGTTGCGGACGGTGTTGATCCCGTAGCGTTCGATCAGTTCCTGTTCCACCAGGTTGTAGAGGAACGGGTCGTTGACGTGGGTGTAGTGGTTGCCTTTGTCGAGACCGATCCCGGCGGTCCGCGCCTTCAGATAGCGCTCCCGCGTGATGTAGCCCTGTTCCCACATCGTCCCGAGCACCTCGTTGCGACGCTGGAGCGCCGCCTTGGGGTTGAAGAACGGGTTGTATTCGGAGGGCGCCTGCGGCAGGCCGGCGATCAGGGCGGCCTCGGTCAGGTTCAGTTCGGAGGCCGGTTTGTTGAAGTAGGTCTGGGAGGCGGCTTCCACCCCGAGCGCGGTCTGGCCGTCGTTGGTCCCGTACGGCGCCGTGTTCAGATAGGTGTTGAGGATCCAGCTGCGGCTGTGCTGTTCGAAGAGCTCTTCCGCCAGCGCCGCTTCCTTGATCTTCCGTTCCAGGGTGTCTTCCGGGTGTCGGATGTAGAGGTTGCGGACCAGCTGCTGGGTGATCGTCGAGGCGCCCTGCACCGGCTTGCCCCCGGCGAGGAGGTCCTTCCAGGCGGCGCGGGCGATGCCGGCGGCGTCGAGCGCGCCGTGCTTCCAGAAGTCCTTGTCCTCGATCGAGATCGTCGCGTTCTTCAGGATTTTCGGGATTTCGGTGCCGGAGATCGGCTGCCGGACGTTTTCCGAGTGGATGTAGCCGATCAGCTTCCCTTCGGACGTGTAGATCGCCGAGGTGCGCCCCTTCTGCACCGGTTTGAGGTTCTTCAGCGGCGGTGCCGAGTGGTAGATGTTCAGCGCCCAGGCAGCGGCGATCCCGCCGGCGGTCGCGAGCGCGCCGACGATCAGCACGATCGGGATCACGATCTTGTGCCAGCGCGCCTTCTGCGGTTGGCGTCGCCGCCTACGGGTCCTGGTGGCCATCGGCGAGCGATTCTAGAGAGGCAAGGTAATCGCCCCTTTAATCCTGGACGGCTTGGCAGCGGGCGCCCAGAGCGCTCAGGAGCGGAGCTTGTAGCCTCGTTGGAAAAGGCGCAGATTGACCATGAAAAGCGCCCCCGTGGCCAGCGTCAGCGCTCCCAACGCCAGCGGGATGTTGACTTCGGTGAAGCCGACGAACCCGTAGCGGACCAGGGAGATCATGTAGTAGACGGGGTTGAACTTCGTCAGCGTCTCCCACGGCTGCGGCAGCAGCGAGGCCGAGTAGAAGACCCCGCCGAGGAAGATCAGCGGGGTCAGGATGAAGGTCTGGGCGAAGGCGACGTCGTCGAACTGCTCCGCCCGCACGCCGATCAGCACCCCGAGGTTGGCGAAGAAGAAGCCGACCAGGAAGAGGGCGGGGATCAGCACCAGCACGTGGGCGACGCCGAGGCTGGTCAGGACGATCGAGACGATGAAGGTGAGCGTCGCGACGATCAGGCCGCGGACGAAGCCGCCGAGGCAGAAGGCCAGCAGCAGCTCGCGCGGCGAGGCGGGCGACGATAGCTGGTCGTGGATCGCGCCCATGAACTTCTGCTGCAGGATCGAGGACGAGTTGTTGGTGAAGGCATTGGTGGCGAGGGCCATCATGATCAGCCCGGGGATGACGAAGACGATGTATTCGATCCCGTGCAGCTCCTTGATCCGCGAGCCGAGCGCGCCGCCGAAGACGGAGATGTAGAGGAACGTTTCCAGCAGCGGCCCGCCGAGGGTCTGGCGCTTGATCTTCATGAAGCGCGACACCTCGCGCCGCCAGAGGCTGAGGAAGCGAATCTGTGCCGGGCTCATCAGGCGGTGACGCCGCCCTCGACGTGCGAACGCGAGAGCTCGCGCCGCCCGACCAGGGCAAGGTATGCGTCCTCGAGGTTGGCGACGTCGTAGCGCTCGGCGAGGTCCTCGCTCGTCCCTTGCGCGGCGACCTGGCCGTCGGCGATGAAGGCGATCCGCCCGCAGAGCTGGTCGGCCTCCTCGAGGTAATGGGTGGTCAAGAGGATGGTCTCGCCTTCTGAGTTGATTTTCTGGACGTAGTGCCAGAGCTCCAGGCGCAGCTCGATGTCGACGCCGGCGGTCGGCTCGTCGAGGATCAGCAGGCGCGGCCGGTGCATCAGCGCCCG
>JAFDWD010000846.1 GCA_018268695.1 Actinomycetota bacterium | reverse complement strand
GCGATCGTCGCGATCGCGATCGGCTTCGCCGTCAACTGGAAGGTCGGCCTGATGGTGGTCGGCTACGGCGTCGCCCAGATGGCCTACAGCCTCGGGCTCAAGCAGATCGTGATCATCGACGTGATGACGCTGGCGGGCCTCTTCGTCCTTCGCGTCGCCGCCGGCGCCAGCGCCGTCGACGCCCACGCCTCCGAGTGGCTGCTGCTCTGCACCGGCTTCCTCGCCGCCTTCCTCGGCTTCACCAAGCGCCGCCAGGAGGCGGTCTCCGAGCTCCACGAAGGAACCTCGACCAGGCCCGTCCTCGAGCACTACTCGCTCCCCTTCCTCGACCAGATGGTGTCCCTGGTCACCACCGGCACCGTGATCTCCTACGCGATCTACACGGTCAACTCCCCGATCATCGGCAACCAGATGATGCTCACCATCCCGCCCGTGGTCTACGCGATCTTCCGCTACCTCTACCTGATCTACGACCGCAACGACGATCGCTCGATGTCCGGCATCGTCGCCGGCGACCCCGGCATCCAGGCGGCCGGCGCCGTCTGGGCGATCCTCGCGTTCCTCCTCCTCTACGTCTTCAATTGAGCGGTCGGGCGCTCGTCCGCGCCGCCGTGCTGACCCTCGCCCTGGCCCTGGTCGGCGGCACCTCGGTGGCGGGCGCGGGCACCGGCGTCGGCGACGGTGGCACCCTCTACGGCGAAGGCACCGCGCCGATCGGCTGCACCTCGCACCCCGGCACCATCGTCTCCGTCGGCCCGCGCCGTCCGGTCATCGCACTCACCTTCGACGACGGCCCGAGCGCGACCCAGACTCCGGCGATCCTCACGACCCTGGACTCGATGCACGCCCGCGCGACCTTCTTCGAGGAGGGACGCCACGTCGCCGGGCGGGAGGAACTGATGCGCCAGATCCTCGCCGCGGGCGACGAGATCGGCAACCACTCCTACCACCACCCGCACGATCCAGGGTTGCGGGAGCTGGCCTCGACCGATGCAGCGATCCGCGCCGCCACCGGTTTCACGCCCTGTCTCTTCCGCCCGCCCTACGGGCTGGTCAACGCCAAGGTCGAAGCGGCGGCGCTCGACCAGCGCCTCCAGACGATCCTCTGGACCTTCGACTCGGCCGACGACCATCACCCCGGCGTCGGCGCGATCGTCCACCACACGGTGGAAAAAGCGAGCGACGGCGCGATCGTCCTCATGCACGACGGCGGCCACCATCGCCAGACCGTCGAAGCCCTGCCCGAGGTGATCGCCGGCCTGCGCGCCCGCGGCTTCCGCCTCGTCACGGTCACCGAATTGCTCGGCGGCCGGATGCTCTACGCCAGCTCTCCGCCGTCCGGCAGGCCTTCCATCAGGTAGAAGCGGGCGCGGCCGAGCTCCTCGCCGTTGACCTCGACCACGGCGGCGTGGGGGCCGGCGGCGGTGAAGGTGGCGGTGGCGGCGATCGACATCACCAGGCGCTGCTCCTGGCCCTGGGGCATGCCGGGAGGACGGCCGGTCTCGAAGTTGGCGGTGAGGCCCTCGCCGAGCTCGGTGCCGTCGGGGTCCTGGATGGTGACGGAGAGCTCGTGGGGGCTGTTGGTCTCGTGCCAGGCGACGTCGAT
>JAFDWD010000845.1 GCA_018268695.1 Actinomycetota bacterium | reverse complement strand
CGCGTCCCGCCGCGCTCCTGGCGCTCGGAGGTGCGCGCGGTGAAGATCGTCTGGCGCCGCGAGCTGATCCGCTTCCAGAAAGACCGGATGCGGATCGTCACCTCGCTGGTGCAGCCGCTGCTCTTCCTCTTCGTGCTCGGCTCGGGGCTGCAGCAGCTCTCGGCCGCGAGCACCGACGGGGTCGACCTGAAGACCTTCATCTACCCGGGCGTGCTCTGCATCTCGGTGATGTTCACCGGGATGTTCTCGGCCGCCTCGATCGTCTGGGACCGCGAGTTCGGCTTCCTGCGGGAGATGATGGTCGCGCCGGTGCGGCGCAGCTCGATCGTCGTCGGCAAGGTCTTCGGCGGCGCCACCGTCGCCTCGCTGCAGGGGCTGATCCTGCTGGCACTGGCCTGGGCGGTCGACGTCCCCTACAGCGTCGGCCTCGTGCTCGGCGTCTTCGCCCTGCAGCTGCTGCTCGCCTTCTCGATCACCGCCTTCGGGGTGATGATCGCGGCGCGCATCACCCAGATCCAGTCCTTCATGGGCGTGATGCAGATGATCGTCACGCCGATGTTCTTCATCTCCGGCGCGCTCTTCCCGTCCGGGGACCTGCCCGGCTGGCTGGCGGTGCTGAACCGGCTCGACCCGATCACCTACGCGGTGACGCCGATGCGCACGCTCGTCTTCAACAACCTCGACCTTAGCGCTGAAGCGAGCCAGACGCTGAACCCGCCGATCACCTGGTTCGGCTGGGAGGTGCCGATCGCGCTGCAGGTCTTCATGATCTTCGCGCTCGGGATGGTGATGCTCGGCATCGCGATCGCCGAGTTCAACGCGGGGGACTAGCGGTACCCTCGTCGCCAGAGCGCAGTCGAGCGAGAGGAGTCGAAGATGGAGAGCAGCGGAATCGAGCAGGACGGGCGGATCGCCTTCGTCCAGTCCTTGTGGCATCGCGACATCGTCGACCAGTGCCGTGACTCGTTCCTCGCCGAGACGGCCGAGCGCGGGGTGTCCGCGGACCAGATCGACCTCTACGAGGTGACCGGCGCCTTCGAGATCCCGCTGCACGCCAAGCGCCTCGCCGAAAGTGGCCGCTACCGGGCGATCGTCGCCTCCGGGCTGGTCGTCGACGGCGGCATCTATCGCCACGAGTTCGTCGCCGAGGCGGTCATCGACGGCCTCATGCGGGTCCAGCTCGACACCGGAGTCCCCGTCTTCTCCGCCGTGCTCACCCCGCACCACTTCCACGAGCACGCCGAGCACCGCGAGTTCTTCCACGACCACTTCCAGGTGAAGGGCCGCGAGGTGGCGAAGGCCTGCACCGACACCGTCGCGAAGCTGGACCGCCTGCCGGTCGCCGCCTGATGCCCGATCTGGGAGCCGCCGTCAACGGCATCGGCCTCTCCGAGGAGGAGATCCGGACGATGGAGCTGTCGGAGCCGACGGCTCACCCCCTGGCGACCGAGGGCGACCCGCACGAGTCCTACTTCTCCGCCTACATCGACGGGCAGACCGAGGTCGGCGTCTGGGAATGCACCCCGGGTCGCTTCCCCGGCACCAAAGAGGGCATCAACGAGATGATGCACCTGCTCTCCGGGCGGGCGACGATCACCGACGAGGACGGGACCGAGCACGAGCTGGGGCCGGGCACGATGTTCGTCCTCCTCGACGGCTGGCGCGGCGAGTGGCAGGTCCACGAGACGGTGCGCAAGGTCTATTCGATCTGGCCCAGCAGATAAAGAGCGCGCGGTCGGGTAGGGGAGGTTCCGGTGGAAGTCACGCTGATGATCGAGGGGCAGGAGGACGTCACCTGGGGTGATTGGGTGGCGATCGCCGAGGCCTGTGAGCGGAGTGGGGTCGGGACGCTCTTTCGCTCCGACCACTACTACTCCGTGCTCGACCGGGCCGAGCGCGGGTCGCTCGACGCGTTGACCACCTTGGGCGCGCTCGCCGCGATCACCGAGAAGCTGCGCCTGGGGACGATGGTCTCGCCGGCGACCTTCCGGCATCCATCCGTCTTCGCCAAGGCGTTCGTGACGATCGACCAGATCAGCGGCGGGCGGGCGGAACCGGGGCTCGGTGCCGGCTGGTGGGATCGCGAGCACGAGGCTTACGGCTTCGACCTGCCGGAGATCGGCCCGCGAATGGACGCCTTCGAAGAGCAGCTCGAGATCGTCGAGAGGCAGTGGAGGGAAGAGCCGTTCGGCTTCGACGGCGAGCACTTCAAGGTCGACGGGCTGGACGCTCAGCCGAAGCCGCTGCAGAGCCCGATGCCGCTGATCGTCGGCGGGCGCGGCGGGCCGCGGAGCCTGCGGATCGCGGTGCGCTGGTCCTCCGAGTACAACACGGTCTTCTCGACCGCCGACCGGATCCGCGAGCTGCGCGGGGAGCTCGATGCCGCCTGCGAGAAGCAGGGCCGCGACCCGGCCACGCTGCCGCTCTCGCTGATGACCGGATGGATCGTGGGGGAGACGCGCGAGGAGGTCGTCGACCGTGCCTCGCGCCTGTCGGAGTGGCAGAACAAAGGCGACGACGGCGAGAAGTTCCTCGCCGAGGAGGCCGATGACTCGTGGATCGTCGGCACCGTCGAGGAGGCGGTCGAGCAGCTGCGCGCCCTGCATGAGGCGGGTTGCCACCGGATCATGGCCCAGCATCTCCTGCACCGCGATACCGAGGCGATCGAGCTGATCGGCCGCGAGGTCGCACCCCTGGTCGAGAGGTTCTAGCCGCTCCCTCGCCTGGCTCGGTAGATTTCGTGGCCGCGCGGTGGCAGTAGCTCAGTTGGTAGAGCTCCGGCTTGTGGTGCCGGCGGTCGCGGGTTCGAATCCCGTCTGCCACCCTCGATCGAGGACCGTGCGGTTACGGCCCTGCGCCTTGGCCGCGTAGAGCGCCATATCGGCGGCGCGGATCACCTCGCTGAGGTGCTCGGGAGCGACGGCGGAGGCGACGCCGGCGCTGGCCGTCACCCGCGGCGCGCCGTCGGGCGAGGTCGCCTGCAGGGCCTGGCGGACACGGTCGGCGAAGCGGCCCGCCTCCTCGGCGTTCGCGCCGGGAAGCAGGGCGACGAACTCCTCGCCACCCATCCGCGCGACCAGGTCGATCTGGCGGGCCTCGCGGTTGAAGCAGGCGGCGAGGTGGACGAGGACGCGGTCGCCGGTGTCGTGGCCGAACTCGTCGTTGACCCGCTTGAAGAAGTCGAGGTCGAAGCAGGCGATCGCCAGCGGGGAGTGGTCGCGGTGGGAGCGGGCAAGCTCGACCCCCGCGCGCTCCTCGAAGCCGCGGCGGTTGAGGAGGCCGGTCAGCTCGTCGACCCTCGCTTCGCCTGAGATCTGCGCGAGGAGCCTGCGGTTCCGGGCGGCGAGGATCTCGACCACGGTGCCGATCACGGTCACCGACGACATCACGTCGATCCAACGGTCGACGTTGCCCGCGCCTTCGGGCATCGAGGTCAGGGCCAGGCCGTGGGCGACGCCGACGCAGAGGATGATCGCCACCGTGCCGCGCCTGCCGAAGAAGTAGGCCTCCCAGAGGACCGGCCAGCTGTAGAGGATCGCGCCGTCGGTGGCGCCGCTGGTGGTGCCGAGGGCGACGGCGATCCCGGCGACGCCGAGGGGCCCCAGCGCCGCCAGGGCGGGCACCGGCAGTCGCGGCCCCACGGTCACCAGCGCGAGGACGAGGAGCAGCGCGCCGATCCCCGGCAGGATCGAGAAGGTCTGGCCGCCCGGGATCACGGTCTCGGCGGAGTCGATCAGCGTGGCGCCGGCGAACATAACCGCGGCGCTGTAGGCCATCAGGCGCGGGCTGTCCCGCCAGGCATTGATCGGCTCGCTCGCCACGGGTCAGTTATCGACGCTGGTCGTGGGGTCCCTGAGCCTCCGCCGACATTGGGGGACGGATAGGCGATCGCCTCCCTGGTGAGGAGCGCGCTGACCTTCCCCGTTCGGTGCCTATACAGTGCATAGGCATGAGTGAGACGGTCGGGATCGGCGAGGCGGCGAAGATGCTGGGGGTCAGCACCGACACGCTGCGCCGCTGGGATCGGGCTGGGAAGGTGCGGACGACGCGCGACGCTCGCAACCGGCGGCGGG
>JAFDWD010000844.1 GCA_018268695.1 Actinomycetota bacterium | reverse complement strand
CCGCGTGCCCTCCTCGCTGGTCCTCAAGGACACCTCCGGCAAGTCCGTCTACCCGGTCTTCACCCGCGACGCGGGGACCGGGATCGAAGGGCTGGGCGGGGCCGGGGACATCGTCCTCGTGCCCGACCCGAAGAGCTTCCGCGTCCTGCCCTGGGCGCCGAACACCGGCTGGGTCCTCTGCGACCTCCGCTTCCCCGACGGCCGGTCGGTGCCGTTCTCGACCCGGCAGATCTTCGGCGCTGCGCTCGACCGCCTGGCGGCGCGCGGCTACGGGGTGACGATCGGGGTCGAGATCGAGTTCCACGTCTTCCGGGCGATCGAAGACGGGCTCGGCGACCACCACGTGGCGGCGCCGGGGCGGCCCGGTGAGGCGCCCGGCCTCGGCCCGGTGGCGCGCGGCGCCCAGCTGCTGCGCGAGGAGGATCTCGACGCGCTCGACGACCTGGTGCAGGATCTGAGCGCGGGCCTGCTGGCGCTGGACCTGCCGTTGCGCTCGCTGGAGCTCGAGTTCGGTCCCAACCAGCTGGAGCTGACGATGGCCCCGCGGGCGGGCCTGCAGGCAGCCGACGACGTCGTCCTCGCCCGCACCGCGATCCGCCAGATCTGCCGCCGCAAGGGCTACCACGCGACCTTCATGTCGCGGCCCGCGGGCGCCGACACCGCCTCGGCCGGGTGGCACCTCCATCAGTCGCTGGTCGATCTGGAGAGCGGCGAGAACGCCTTCATCCCGACTGCGGCCGAGGGCGGCACGCTCCTCTCCTCGACCGGACAGCGCTACCTCGGCGGCCTGCTCCGCCACGCCCCCGCGGCCGCCGTCTTCACCACGCCGACGATCAACGGCTACAAGCGCTACCGCCCCTTCACCCTGGCCCCCGACCGGATCTGCTGGGGGATCGACAACAAGGGTGCGATGGTGCGCGCGGTCGGCGGGCCGGGGGATCCGGCGACGCGGCTGGAGAACCGCTCCGGCGAGCCCGCCGCCAACCCCTACCTGTACATGGCGTCCCAGGTCGTCAGCGGGATGGCCGGGATCGACGGCGAGGTCGACCCGGGGCCGCCGACCGACGACCCCTACGCCACCGAGGCGGCGCGCCTGCCGGCGAGCCTGATGGCGGCGATGGACGAGCTCCGCTCCGACGGGGCGTTCGCCGATGCCTTCGGCAAGGAGATCGTCGACTGGATCCTGACCCTGAAGGCCTCCGAGGTGAGTCGGTACCTCGCCGAGGTCTCCGACTGGGAGCAGCGGGAGTACTTCGGCATCCCTTGACGGAGCTGATCCTCAGCGGCCATCTGCGGACGATGGACCCGGCGCGCCCGCTGGCCGAGGCGATGGCGATCCGGGACGGGCGGATCCTTGCGGTCGGGACCCGGGAGGAGGCGCTGGCGGCGCTGCCCGGAGGGAAGGTGCGGACTGCCCCCGGGACGGTGGTACCCGGCTTGATCGACGCCCACGTCCACATGCTCATCGCCGGCCTCGAGCTGCGTCGGCTCGACGTCAGCGACGCGAGGTCGGTGGCCGAGATGGTCGAGCGGATCGGCGCCCACATCGCCTCGCGCCCGGGCGGAGAGGACGAATGGCTCGTCGTCGCGGCTCACGTGCAGGCCGAGGAGCTGACCGAGAAGCGACTGCCGACCCGCGCCGACCTCGACCCCGTCACCGGTGGCCGGCCGGTCTTCCTCGATCGCCGCACGCACGATGCGATCGCCAACAGCGCGGCGCTTCGGCGGGCCGGGATCGACGCCTCGACCGCCGACCCGGTCGGGGGCGAGATCGCACGCGACGCGACGGGTGAGCCGACCGGGATCCTGATCGAGCGGCCCGCCGCCGACATGGTCTGGCGGCTGGTGCCGCCGGTCGGCGAGGAGGAGCGGCGCACCGCCCTCCGCGAGATCCAGCCGCGCTTCCACGCCGTCGGCATCGTCGGCGCCGCCGAGCCGGGACTGACGCCGGCGGAGATGGGTAGCTACGGAGCTGCCCACGCCGAGGGCGAGCTGCGGATCCGCACTTTCGCGATGCCGCTCGCCGACACCGACCTGCCGGTGGACGAGTTGCTGGCCGGCCTTCGCGGTACCGGCGTGCGGACCGGCTTCGGCGACGAGACCCTGCGGGTCGGCGGGGTGAAGGTGTACCTCGACGGCACCGGCTCCTTCGGCAGCGCCCTGATGCGCGAGCCGTGGCCCCGCGCCGACGGCTACCTCGGCAACCAGACCGCGCCGACCGAGACCTTCCGCGCGATCGCCCGCTTCTGCGCGCAGGAACGCTGGTCGCTCGCGGTCCACACGGTCGGCGGCGCGGCGATCGACCTGGCGCTCGATGCCTTCGCCGAGGCCGACGAGATCGCCCCGATCGCACCGCTGCGCTTCTCGGTCATGCACGCCTACCTCTGGCCCTCGGAAGAGAACTTCCGCCGCGCCCGCGAGCTCGGCGTCTTCGCCTCGATCCAGCCAGGGATGCAGTGGCGGGTCGCCGCCAACCTGGCCAACCGACTCGACCGCGCGGGGGCCGCCGCCGCCTCGCCGCTGCGCGACTGGCACGATGCGGGGGTCGCGGTCGCCGGCGGCAGTGACGGTCCAGATTTCCCCCTGGCGCCGCTCTTCGGCATGTACCAGGCCCGCACCCGCGCCGCCCGCGGCTTCGCCGAGCCGCTCGGCCCCGAGCAGGCGATCGACGGCGAGCGGGCGCTGGCGATGTGGACCACCGGTGCCGCCCGTTATTGCTGGGCCGAGCGTGAGCGTGGGGCGCTGCGGCCCGGCCTGCTCGCCGACTGGGCGGCGCTCTCGGTCGACCCGGTCGAGTGCGAGCCGGCGGAGCTCGCCGAGGCGAGGGTCTTGCAGACGGCAATCGACGGAAGGGTGGTGCACGAGGTCTGATGGCGCTCTCGATCCATGACAAGGAGATCCTGCGACGGCGCGTGTACGGGCTGGTCGACGACGGGCTCGTGGCCGAGCACCGCGAGCGCCCGTTCGGCCCCCACTCGCCGCGATTGATCGAGGTGCTCGACTTCCTGCGGCGGAACCCCGACCCGGAGCGGCCGCGGTACCTGGTGCTGGACGACGGCGACGGCTTCGAAGTGGGGGTGCGGGCGGCGGAGCAGGGCGGGCCGCCGACCCCGGTCGACGACAAGGAGCGCTTCGCGACCCGGGCGGAGGCGGAGCACGCGGTGTTCCTGCGCCGCCTCGCCGACTACGGCGCGCTGGACGAAGGAGGTGCGGGATGAGTGGGACCGCGGGTGACGTGCTGGTGGCGCCGGGGACGATCGGCTACCTCGACGCGATCAGCGCCGCGCCGGGGGAGACGGTGAAGCTCCACGTCTCCTCGACCGCTGCCCGCTGGCGGGCCGAGCTGGTGCGCCTCTACGCGCTCGAGATCCCCGGCTTCGGGGTCGAGAGGCGGGCGGATCCGGTCGCCGGCTTCGAGGCGATCGAGCGCCAGGGGATCGAACAGAAGACCGCCGTCGGCTCCTACGGCCACGCCGCTCCCCTCGGGCCCGACCAGTTCGACTCCGCGCTCACCGTCACGGTGACGATCTGCCCGACCCGGCCCGGCGCCGGCCGGCAGGCCGTCCTCGCCCAGCGCGACGAGGCCGGGAGCGCCGGCTTTAGCCTCGGACTCGATGCCGAGGGACGCCCGCGCCTGTGGTGCGCGACCGACGCCGGGGCCCTCGAACTGGCGGCGCCCGAGGCACTGAAGCAAGGCTGCTGGTATCGCCTGGCGGCGACGATCGATCCCGACGCGGGGCGGGCGAACCTCGCGGTCGACCCGGTCGGCACGTTCACGAGCAACCGTCTGGCGACCGGCCGCGGTGGCCCGCATCGGGTCGAGGCGGTCCTCGGCGGCGCCCCGCGGCCCGCCGCGGCCCCGCTCCTGCTGGCCGCCGCGGCGCTCGATCCGGACGGGCGACCGATCGAGGGCTTCGACGGCAAGGTCGAGTCGCCGGCGATCGGGGCGCTCGCCGCCTGGGACGCGTCCGGGTCGATCGGCCGCACCGGCGTCGAACGGCCTTCGGTGCTCCTCGACACGTCCCCCGGCCGACGCCACCTCAACCTGGTCAACCACCCGGCCCGCGCCGTCACCAGCAGCGGCTGGGACGGACAGGTCGACGACTTCCGTTTCGCCCCCGAGCAGTACGCCGCCGTCCACTTCCACCGCACCGACATGACCGACTGCCGGTGGGAGCCGCAGGCCGAGGTCCCGCTGCCGGCCGATCTGGCGAGCGGCGTCTACGCGATCCACCTCACCGACACCGACGACGGCGAGGACCTGGTGCCGCTGATCGTCCGCCCGGCCGCCGGCACGGCGACGGCGCCCGCGCTGCTCGTGCTCTCGACCAACAGCTACCTGGCCTACGGCAACGACCACGTCGGCGTCGACTCGCCCCGCACGCAGGTCTGGAACCAGATGGTCCCGGCGCTGGACGACTGGGAGCGCTTCCGCGACGCCCACCGCGAGCTCGGCCTGTCTCTATACGAGGTCCACTCCGACGGCGCCGGCGTCTGCCACTCTTCCTGGCGCCGCCCGCTGCTGACCATGCGCCCGACCGTCTACGACGGCGACGGACCGGTCTGGCAGTTCACCGCCGACATGCAGATCGTCGACTGGCTCGATCGCACCGGCCGCTTCTTCGACGTGATCTCCGACCGCGACCTCCACGAGGGCGGCGCGGAGCTGCTCGGGCGCTACCGCTGCGTGCTCACCGGCACCCATCCGGAGTACCCGAGCGAGCAGATGCTGGACGCCTACGAGAGCTACGTCGGCACGGGCGGCCGGCTCATGTACATGGGCGGCAACGGCATGTACTGGGTGACCGGTTACGACCCCGAGGACCCGCAGGTGATCGAGATCCGGCGGTGGGGTGGCACCCAGGCCTGGTGCGCGGCCCCGGGCGAGTACCACCTCGGCTTCACCGGCCGACTCGGCGGCCTCTGGCGCTTCGGCGGCCGGGCGCCGCAGAAGACCTTCGGCGTCGGCATGGTCGCCGCCGGGCCGCCCAGCGCCTCGGCCGGCTACCTCAAGGTCGTCGAGCCGGGCTCACCCGCCGCCTGGGTCCTGGCCGGGGTGGAGGAAGAGGACTTCGGCCGCTACGGGACGATGGGCGGCGTCGCCGGGACCGAGATCGACACGGTCGACCCGCTGCTCGGCACCCCCGACGAGACGATCGTCGTCGCCACCTCCGCCGGGCACTCCGATGACATGCTGGAGGCGCGCGAGAACTACAACATGACCAGCCGCATCCTCGGCGGTGCGCGCAACCCGAAGGTCCATGCCGACCTCGTCCTCATCCCCCGCGAGGCGGGCGGAGCGGTCTTCTCCACCGGCTCGATCAGCTTCTCCGGCAGCCTCGCCCACGACGGCTGGGACAACGACGTCAGCCGCCTCCTCGGCAACGTCTTCGACCGCTTCGTCTCAGGCGAGCCGGTGCTCGACCGGTCGGCGCTCGCGTAGCGCTAACGGTAGCCCTCGGCGGTGCAGAGCGGCGGCCAGGTCTCCGGGCAGTGACCGGGGAGGAGGCGGGCGCCTTCGGCCTCGGCGAGCGCGACGAGGCGACCGTGGGAAGCGCTGCGCAGCGGCGCGTCGACGGGGTCGGCGGACCAACCGATCGCGGTGTCGGTATCGATCCCCTTCTGCAGGTCGATCGCATCGACGGCGAAGAGCCAGGTGCCGCTCTCGGCCATCCGGACCCGGTAGGACATGTGGCCCGGGGAGTGGCCCGGGGTCGCGACGGCCTCGACGCCGGGCACGATCTCGGCGTCGCCGTCGAGGGGGCGCCAGCGCAGGTCGTCGAGCATGTAGTCCTCGCGTCGGTAGAACTCCGCCGCGCCCGCCTGCTCGGTGGCGAACTCGAGCTCGCGCGCCTGGATCGCGACCGGCACCCCGGCCGCGGCCAGGTGCCGCAGCCCACCGCTGTGGTCGACGTGGAGATGGGAGACGGCGGCCGCGACCAGGTCCTCGGGAGCGACCCCACGCCTTCCCATCTCCTCCAGCAGCTGGTCGCCCTCGGTGTCGAACTCCGGCAGGTGCGTGCCGTACATCGGCGCCGACTCGACGCCGCGGTAGGGACGGTCGTCGATGCCGGTCTCGAGCAGGACCCAGCCCGCGGGAGAGTGGACGAGGATCGCGATCAGCGGCAGTTTCAGCCACTCTCGGGAGCCGCCTTCGAGCGAGACCGATTCCGGCGCGAACTCCCAGCCGACGGTGAGCAGGAACATGCGGTCGCAGACCGCGGCGTCACTCACAGCGCCACCTCGAGCACGCCGCGGGGCAGGTCGGAGAGGATTTCCAGCCCGTCCTCGGTCATCACGATGGTGTCGATCGCCGCCGCCTCGAAGCCGCCCTCCTTGTCGACCATCACGGTCTCGAAGTTGGAGACGTAGCCCGGCTGCCAGGTCACCTTGCTGAGCCCGTCGTTGGCGAGGTAGGTGTGGCCGACCCAGCTCGGCGGCAACCCCAGCCCGAGGGAGTAGCCGCCGACCCACCAGACCTTCTCCTGCGGCACCCGGTCGTAGACCCAGCGTTCGGCTGCCGCCATCGCCGTCTCCGGGCCCTCGCCGAGGACCGCCAGTCGTGCCAGCTCGTCGACCGAGCCGGCCGCGGCGTCGAGCAGTCGCACCGCCTCCGGATGCGGCGGCCCGAGCGAGAACGTGCGGCAGAGGTTCGCGTGGTAGCGGTCGATCACCGCGCAGCAGTCGATCGACACCGTGTCGCCCGCCTCCAGCACCCGCCGACCGGGGAAAGAGTGGGTGTCGACCCAGCCGGTCGGGCCGGAGACGACCAACGGGTGCGTCGCCGGGACCTCGGAGCCGGCGTCGGCCAGGAGCGAGGTGAGGGCCGCCCCCGCCTGCAGCTCGGTCATCCCCGGTCGGAGCCGCTCCCGCAGCTCGCCCATCGCCGCGTCGGCGATCGCGCCCGCGGCGCGGATCCGCTCCAGCTCGGCCGGCGACTTGTAGAGGCGGACGTCGTCGACCATCCAGTCGCCGGAGGCGATCTCGGCGCCGCCCGCGGCGAGCTCCTCCGCGACCGCGTCGAGGATCGGCGCGGCGGGATTCAGTCCGTAGCGCTCGAGGCCGACCTTGGCTTCGCCGAGCCCGCGCTCGCGGAAGGCGCCGGCGACGTCGGCGGGCGCCTCGCCGTACTCGAAGAGGATCAGCTCGTCGCAGCGGGCATGGAGCTTCGCGTAACCCTCGTGGCGGATCCAGTCGAAGAAGAGGAGCTGGGCCGGCTCGCGCACGACCGCGCAGCCGAGCGGCAGCCGCCATGGGTACCAGATCGCGTCATAGCCGCTCAGATAGAGGACGTTCGGCGGACTGGTGACGTAGAGGACGTCGAGGCCCGCGACGGCCATCGACTCGCGCACCTTGGCCAGACGGGTGGCGAACTCGGCATCGGGGAAGGGGCGGGGAAGGTCTTGCATCTGCGCAGTATAGGATCCAATCCAAGGAAGACAGGATCCAATCCGGAAAGGCGCGCAATGTCCGAGACCCAACCGACCTTCGCCCCCGAACTCTCCGCCGCGCCGCCGCTGCCCGCGCGGGAGGAGTATCTGGAGCGGCAGGACCGCGCCCGCGCCGCCCTCGCCGAGGCCGAGCTCGACGGCCTGCTCGCCTTCGGCAGCCGCACCTGGCCCTGGGCGGTGCGCTGGCTCGCCGACCACCAGTCGGGCTTCCAGCAACAGGGGGCCTCGCCGAGCTTCGGCGACAAGGGATTCTCGGCACTGGTCCTGCCGGTCGACGGGCCGCCGATCCTCGTCCTCGACCAGCGGGCACTGCCGGGCGAATGCGCCGTCGACGATGCCCGCACCGTCGAGCGGATCACGCTGGGCGTGGCGAGCGCGCTCGCCGACGCGGGCCTCCTCGGCAAGCGGCTCGGGATCGCGGGCGAGGGCGTGATGCTCGACCGGCACCGGCGCGAGATCGAGGCCGCCGCGGGGGAGGCGCTGAACCTCGTCCCGGCGGACGAGCTGATCGAGCCCCTCCACCGGGTGAAGTCGCCCGCCGAGCTCGACTGCATGCGCTACGCCTCCGCCGTCGGCGGCGCCTGGATGACGGCGATGATGGAGGCGGCCGAGCCCGGCCGCACCGAGGCCGACCTGGTCGCCGCCGGCCTGCCGGTCTTGCTCCGCGGTGGCGGTTTCCCCGCCGACGTCGTCGCCGGGTCCGGCAACCCGTGCAAACCGCAGGCGCCGCGCGGCATCCCGAGCTTCAACGCCGAGCGGCCGCTGGAGGCGGGCGACCTGCTGCGGGTCGACGGTTTCGGGCCGGTGCGCGGCTACGGCTGCGACCTCGCCCGCTCCACCTGCGTCGGCGCGACGCCGACCGATGCCCAGCACGAGGTGCTCGAGCACGCGCTCGGCTTCGTCGAGACCCTGGTCGCGGCGGTCCGCCCCGGCGTCACCCACGAGTCGGTCCACGACCTCGGCACCGAATGGCTGGTCGAGCGCGGCTACAAACCGCACGCCTACTTCGAGGGATTCTGGCCCGCCTTCGGCCACCAGATCGGGCTCACCACCGAGGGCCCGTTCATCGCCGCCGGTGAGACCGACCCGTTCCAGGCGGGGCAGACGATGTCGATCGAGATCGTCCTCGGCACGCCGGAGACCGGCGGCATCAGCCACGAGGAGTCGTTCATCGTCACCGCGGACGGCACCGAGACGATGACCGCGGCCTGCCGGCAGCGCTGGTGGTGAGTTTGCCCGGGCGGTCGATCAGAGGGCGAAGGCCTCGCGGATCGCGGCGGTGAGGCGCTCGACGATCAGGTCGGCCAGCCGCTCGCCCTTCTCGGGCGAAGCCTTCGAGGCCTCGGCGAGGACGCCACTCGGGGCGATGTGCTCGGGCGGCGTCGGGATCACTTCGTAGAACGGCCGCTCGGCGCTGCGATCGTCGGCGATCTTCTCGGTCCGCACCAGGTCGGGGCGCAGGGCCATCACCAGGCTCGTCTCCATGATCGCCGCGTGCTCGGCGGGCCAGCCGGGGAAGCCTTCGCGCGCGTCGGCGAAGAGGAAGTCGAGCTCCTCGTCGTCGAAGGCGTTGAAGACCCGCTCGATCAGCATCACCTTCGCCTCGCCCAGCTCACCGCGCTCGCGGGCGCGGTCGACCCCGGCCCAGAGGAGGTTCACGTTCTCCCCGTGCCAGTTCAGGATCGCGATGCGGCGGAAGCCGCTGCGGGCGAGCTCGCCGATCACGTCGGCGACCACCGCGATCAAGGTCTCGGCCCGCAGCGAGGTCGTCCCGGGGAAGCCCTGGCCGCCGCCCGAGAGCGGCCGGCTGCGCGAGCCGAACACCTGGGGGGGCGCGATCACCAGGTCGAGCCGAGAGGCGATCCGCAATGAGAGCTCGTGGGGGAGGAGCGTGTCGACGCTGAGCGGCAGGTGCGGCCCGTGCTGCTCGGTCGCCCCGACCGACCAGAGCGCGACCGCGCCGCGCTCGGCCGCCGCGGCGACCTCCGGCCAGGTCATCTCCGCCATCAGCGGCCGACCGGTCATCGCGGCGGGACCGCCTCGGTGACCGCGGCAAGGACGGGGATCACGTCGGTCACCCAGCGCAGGACGACGACCAGGTCACGGTCGGGGTCGCACCAGACGATCTGCTCGCCCGTCCCGTGGGCGGCGAAGCCGCGGATCCCGGCGCCCGGATAGAAGGCGTCCTCACCGGCCGGGGCGGCATCGGGATCGCCCGCGGGCACGCCCGCCTCGGGATTTCGCCACCACATCAGCCCGTAGGCGGGGCGGGCGTCGGCGGGCGCCAGCATCCGGCCGCACCACTCCTCGCTGAGGAGGCGGCGGCCTTCCCACTCGCCCCCGTCCAGGTGCAGCCGGCCGAAGCGCGCCAGCTCCTCGGCGGTCAGCCAGAGCCCACCGCCCCAGTGGCTGCCGCCGGTGGTGACGACCACCTCCTCGCCGTTGCCGAGACGGGTCCGCATCTGGTGGAGGCCGTGCCAGCCCCAGCCCGCGCCGACGCCGAGGGGCTCGAGCACCCGCGCCCCGAGCGTCGCCGCGTTGCTCGCGCCGAGCAGGTGGGTGAGCGCCAGCGAGCAGAGATTGGTGCGGACGTCGTTGTAGGAGAAGCGGGTGCCGGCGGCGACGCGGGGCTCGCCGGGGAGCTGTTTGCCCTGCGGGTCGGCCCACCAGGGGATGTCGAAGAGGGTGCCGCGCCATTCGCTCGTCTGGGTGAGGAGCTGGCGCCAGGTGATCTGCCGCGCCGCCGCCGGGTCGTCGGGGACGCCGGGCCCGTAGACGTCGCCGCCGAAGGCGCTCAGCGGCACGCTCTCGACGACCGGCCGGTCGAGGTCGGGGAGGAGCCCGTCGTCGAAGGCCAGCCCGGCGACCGTGCCGAGCGCCGACTTGGCGATCGAGAAGGCCATCTCGCGCCGGCCCGGATCACCCCAGCGGGCGACCTCGCGACCGCCGACCCAGGCGACCCCGTTGGGCGCGCCACGGTCGATGATCGGGCCCATCACGTACGGCCACGGCTCCGGTGTCAGCGTTCTTGCCAGCCAGGCGTCCATCTCCCGTGGCAGGTCGGGCTCCGGCAGGTCGATGCGACCCAGGTCCACGGCGCTTGTATCCATTTCGGTGAGTGTAGTATCCAAGTCCATCGAGGATCTCCCGCTCCACTTTCGATCTGCGCGCGAGCTGCGGGACCTCGTCCTCGCCGGGGAGCTGTCCGCGACCGAGTTGACCGAAGCCCACCTCGCCCGCGTCGAGGCGGTCGACCCGGAGATCAACGCGATCGTCACCCTCGTCCCCGACCGCGCCCTCGCCGAGGCCGCCGAGCTCGACGCCCGCCTCGCCCGCGGCGAGCCGCCCGGCCTGCTCCATGGCCTGCCGGTGGCGGTCAAGGACCTGATGGACACGGCCGGGATCCGCACCACCTACGGCTCGCCGATCTACGCCGATCATGTCCCCGACCGCGACGCGCTGATCGTCACCCGCCTGCGCGCCGCCGGCGCGGTAGTGATCGGCAAGACCAACACGCCCGAGTTCGGCGCCGGGTCCCACACCTTCAACGAGGTCTTCGGGGCCACCCGCAATCCCTACGACCCGAGACGCAGCGCGGGCGGCTCGAGCGGCGGCGCGGCGGCGGCCCTGGCGGCGGGCATGGTGCCGATCGCCGATGGCTCCGACCTCGGCGGCAGCGTCCGCAACCCGGGCTCGTTCTGCAACGTGGTCGGCCTCCGACCCTCACCCGGGCGCGTCGCCTCGACCCGGCCGGGCAACGCCTGGGACCCGATGTCGCTGCTCGGGCCGATGGCCCGCACGGTCGACGACGCGGCGCTGCTGCTCGCCGCGATCGCCGGCCCCGACCCGCGGGCGCCGCTCTCCCTCACCGCCGACCCGACCCCGTTCGCGAGCCTCGCCGCGCGGCCGCTCGCCGGCGCCCGGATCGCCTGGAGCGACACCGTCGACGGCCTGCCGATCGACCCGGCGGTGACCGCCGCGCTGGCGCCGGCGCGCGAACGACTCGAGGCGGCGGGGGTGGAGGTGGTCCCGCGGGAGCCCGACCTGCGTGGCGCCGACCAGGTCTTCGAGACCTTCCGCGCCTTCGAGTTCTTCGCCGCCCACGGCGCCGAGGTGCGCGCCCATCCCGAGCTGACGAAGCCCGAGGTGCGCCAGGACGTCGAGTGGGGCGCCGCGCTCGGCGCCGACCAGCTGGCCGAGGCGGGGCGCCTGCGGACCGAGCTCTTCCGCCGCGTCGGGGCCTTCGTCGGCGGGTACGACGCCCTGGCGCTGCCGACCGTCCAGTTGCCGCCGTTCCCGGTCGAGTGGCGCCATCCGGAGACGGTGGCCGGCGTGGAGATGGAGCGCTACTACACCTGGATGCGCAGTTGCACGCGGATCTCGGCCACGAACCTGCCCGCGATCTCGGTCCCCGCCTCCTTCACCGAGGACGGCCTGCCGGTGGGCCTCCAACTGGTCGGTGTCCACAACGGGGAGCTCGCGCTGCTCGAGCTGGCGGCGGCGATCGAGGCGGAGCTCGGCGCGAGCTCAGTCCATCCCCAGTAGCGCCGCCGCGTTCTCGCCGAGGATCGCCGCACGCTCCGGCTCGCCCAGGCCCGGCAGCTCTTCGACCGCGGCGATCACGTCGCCCGGTTCGTACCAGGGGAAGTCGGAGCCGAGCAGCACGCGCTCGGCTCCGATCCCCCGGATCAGCCCTCCCAGCTCATCGCGGTCGGGCGCGCCCGGCGCGATGCCGGTCCAGCTGACGATCTCGGAGAGGTCGAAGCGCACCGACGGGAACGCCGTCGCGACCTCGATCGCGTCGCGCCAGGCGGCGCCGCCCAGGTGGGCGAGGACCAGCGGCAGGTCGGGGTGGCGTTCGAGCACCGGGGCGAAGGCGGCGGGAAGCGCCCAGCCCGCTCCGTGGCGGTCGGGCCCGCAGTGGGCGACCACCGGCAGGCGGCGCTCGGCACAGACGGCGAAGGTCGTCGCCAAGGACGGTTCGGCGGGGAACGCCCGCAGGGCGATCGTGTGCAGCTTGACGCCGCGGGCACCGTGCTCGTCCGCCATTCGCGCAACGTGCTCGGCAGCCTCGGTCGCGCCGAGCACGGCCGGGTTCACGGTCACGAAGGGCAGCACCTCCGGGTGGGCGCCGCCGACCGCGCAGATCCACTCGTCGACCGCCCGCAGCTCCGCCGCGTACTCGGCGTAGGGAGGGATCGGCGGCCAGCCTCCCTGGGGCGGGAAGGGGTAGCCGGGGAGCTCGAAGCTGTTCAGCGCGCAGCCGTGGTCGAGGCCGCCGACGCGCAGGGACGTGAGCGCGTCGTCCACGGTCCCGGCGGTCTCGCCGAGCGCCACTCCCTCGCCCTCCCCGTACTCGGTGATCGGGAACTCGCCGACGACCGCTCGCCCTTCGGCGGCGTCGCGGTAGAGGTGCATGTGGAAGTCGATACGGATACCGTGGATCCTATTAATGGAAGATCGGATCCAACCAGATGAAAGACGGACTTTGTGGCTCTTGGTCGCCGCGTCCACCTGCGCCTACCTGACGCTTGGCTGCTACGTCGCGGTCCTCCCGGGCTACATCCTCCACCACCTCGACCTCTCCAGCGCGGCGCTCGGCGTGGCGATGGGCGCCACCGGGGTGGTCGCGGTCGGGCTGCGACCGATCGCGGGCAGTTGGAGCGACCGCTACGGGCGCCGATCGCTGGCGATCGTCGGTGCTTTGATCCTCGGCGCCGGCTCCGCCGTCCTGGTCGGTCCGGGGCTCCTCGCACTGGTCGTTCTCGGCCGCCTGCTGATCGGCGCCGGCGACGCCTTCTACATCACCTCGGTGATGGCCTGGGCCGCCGACGCGGCGGCGCCCGAGCGGCGCGGTCGGGCGATGGCGACGGTCGGGATGTCCCTCTGGCTCGGCCTGGCGCTGGGGCCGCAGTGGGCGGTCTGGGCCCATGAGCACCTCGGCTACGACGGCGTCTGGCTCGGCGGCACGCTCTTCGCGCTCCTCGCCGCGCTTTTCGTCTCCTTCCTCCGCCCGAGCCCACGTCCGTCCGCCACGAGCGCCGACTCGCCACACGCGAAGGTCCCCCGCGGGGCGCTCCTGCCCGCCGTCGCGATGGTCCTCGTCTGTTACGGCAATGCCGTCTTCGAGACCTTCGGGATCGTCCACCTGACCGCCCGCGGCGTTCCCGGCGGCGCCGGTCTCGGCGGTGCCGCCAGCGTCTTCACCGTGGTCGCCATCACCACCTTCCTCGGCCGCTTCGCCGGTGGTGTCTGGGCCGACAACATCGGGCCCCGCCCGGTGGCGCTGGCGGGCATCGCCGCGGTCGCCGCCTCCTACGGCATCTTCGCTGCCGCCTCGAGCTTCCTCGTCGCCGCGATCGGCGGCGCCCTCCTCGGCCTCGGCCTGGCGCTGCTCTACCCCTCGCTCAGCCTTCTGGTCACGCGACGGGTCGAACCACAGGAACGCGGTGCCGGCCTCGGCGTCTTCCTCGCCGCCCTCGACGTCAGCTTCGCGCTCGGCCCGCCCCTGGGCAGCCTCGTGGTCGGCGCCGCCTCCACCGCCACCGCCTTCTGGACCGCCGGTGCGGTCAGCCTCCTGGCGGTCCCGGTCGTGTTCGTCACCGGCAACCCGCCGGCGGGCAAAGACTCGAGGGAAGGTCTCGAGCTCGCCGAGGAGCTCCCGCCCGCCCCCGCGGTCTAGCCGAACGATCCCAAGCTCGGCCGGGTCCCGGGCAAGGGACGCAAGGGCTTGCGGCGAGCACGGCCGTCTCGGCCACGGCCCTGCACGCTTGTCTCGCTATGCGAGACAAGCGTGCAGGGGGCTGGCTGTGGCCGTGGCCGAAACGGCCGCGGTATGGAAGGTGTGGAGGAAGTGCGACGCCGTCCCGGGAGACGTGCGGGAGATGTCGCGAAGTCCACGCTTCCGTGCGTGAGAGCGTGAGAAGCGCTGAGT
>JAFDWD010000843.1 GCA_018268695.1 Actinomycetota bacterium | reverse complement strand
TCTGGCCGGTCTTGATGCCGGGACCGGCGCAGAGGTCGAGGATCGTCTCGGCCGGCCGCGGGTCGAGCACCTCGACCACGGCCGCAGAGCCACGGCTCTGCGGCGTCAGCGCCCCCTCGCCGACCAGCGGCGGCACCGTGTCCCCGACCCGGCCCGCGAAGACCATCGCCTCGGCGGCGTCGAGCGGCCAGGGGCCGGGCGCGGGCGAGACGTCGACGCCCTCGCCGCGCAGGCGGGCCACCAGGTCGGCGCGGGCCTCGGCGTCGCGCGCCCGCATCGCCACCTCGGCGGGCTCGTTGCAGGCGGCGAGCAGCGCCCGTGCCGACTCGGCGCCGAGCTCCTCCCACCACATCCGCGCCAGCCAGAGTGGCGCCGAGTGGGCGACCGCGGCCGCCTCGGGGGTCGAGTCGTCGCCCAGCAGGGCCTCGGTCAGCTCCGCCCGCTCGCGCGCCGCGCGGCGCAGGATCGCGTTGACGAAGCCGGAGGCGTGGCCCGCCTTGGCGATCTTCACCAGCTCCACCGCCTGGTCGACGGCGGCGTGGTCGGGGGTCGCGTCGGCGAAGAGCAGCTCGTAGAGGCCGAGGCGCAGGGACGCGGCCACGGGCGGGTCCAGGAGCCGGATCGCGCGGCCGGAGAGGCGCTCGATCGCGGCGTCGGAGGTGCCCCGCCGCTGCACCGAGCCGTAGGTGAGGCGCTGCGCCTGCGCCCGGTCGCGCCCGGCCAGTCCCAGCCGCTCGGCGCCCGCGCGGAAGGCGAGCTCGGTGTGGCCGCCGCGCTCGAAGGTCTCCCGCAGGACCTCGAAGGCGAGCGCCCGCGGCGCGGAGACGCTCACGCGAGCTTCGGCACGGGCCGGCCGCGCAGGTAGGCGTCGACCGGCATGGGTTTGCCGCCGGCGGGCTGGACAACATCAAGCTGAAGCTCGCCATCGCCGGTGCCGACCACCGGCTTGCGGTCGTACAGCCCGACCTCGCCGGGCGGGAGCGGCTGGCCACCGACCTCGCTCAGCGCCTCCACGCTGAGCGCACTCGCCGCCCGCACCCCCAACCGCTCGCCCCCCTCTAACTCCAGGTAGGCACCGACGTGCGGGGTCAGGGCCCGCACCTTCGCCGCCAGGTCCGCGGCGGGCTCGGCGGGGTCGAGGCGACGCTCCTCACCGGTGATCTTCTCGGCGTAGGTGACGGCCTCCTCGTCCTGCTCGGTGAAGGCCAGCGTCCCGTCGGCCAACAGGTCGAGGGCTTCGATCAGGAGATCGCCTCCCAGCGCGGCCAGGCGCGGCGCCAGGGTCCCGTAGTCCTCGTCCTCGCCCAGGTCAACCTCGGCACGCAGCGCCACCGGGCCCGAGTCGAGCCCCGCGGTCAGGCGCATCACGCAGACGCCGGTCTTCGCGTCCCGGGCCATGATCGCCCGCTCGATCGGCGCCGCCCCGCGCCAGCGCGGCAGCAGAGAGGGGTGCACGTTGAGGAACTCGGTGAGGCTCAGGAGCGGCTCCTTGATCAGCTGGCCGAAGGCGCAGACGAGGATCGCCTCCGGCTCCGCCGCGCGGATCCGCTCCAGCGCGTCCGCCTCGTTGACGCTCGCCGCCTGCAGCAACTCCATCCCCCGCTCGCGCGCCAGCTCCGCCACCGGCGGGGGCGAGACCTTCCTTCCGCGCCCCTGGCGGCTGTCGGGCGGGGTCACGACGAGTGCCGGCGCGTGTGGGGACGCGGCGAGCCGCTCGAGGACGGTCGCGGCGAAGTCCGAGGTGCCGAGGTAGACGGTCCTCACGCGGTCACGCGTCGGTGCGCGGCTCGCGGAGCTCGTCCGGCTCGTCCTCGTACTCGACCGGCGGGTGGTAGCTCTCCCCCGCGCGCAACGCCCGTAGCGCCGCCTTGCGCTGCTTACGGGGGGTGCGGTCGAGGATCAGGATCCCGTCGAGGTGGTCGATCTCGTGCTGAAGGACGCGCGCCTCGAGCCCCGAGGCCTCGATCGTCACCGGCTCCCCGTCGACGTCGCGGCCGGTGAAGCGGGCGTGCAGGGCGCGCTCGACGTCCATCGTCACCCGCGGCAGGCTGAGGCAGCCCTCCTCGGCGATCGTCAGCTCGTCGCTCGTCCACTCGACCTTCGGGTTGACCAGCGCGGTCGGCTCGTTGTCGTTGCCGACCTGGAAGACGAGGAGGCGGCGCAGCACGCCGAGCTGGGTCGCGGCCAGGCCGACCCCCATGCCGTCCTGCATGATGTGGATCATCCGCTCGACCTCGGCGCGCAGCTCGGGACCGAACTCGTGGACCTCCGAGGCGCGGCTCTTCAGCACCGGATCGCCGAACTTGACCACGTTCGCGAGCGCCGCTTCGCGCCGCTCGAGGAGCTTGCGGTGAAGTTCCTCTTCGTTCGGGTCGGTGTCGATCGCCTGCTCGTCGCTCACGAACGAAGCGTACCTATTGGGGATCCACGTCGACGCCGATCGAGACGTCCTTCAGGGCCCGGTCGGCGGCCCGCCGCTCGACCGTGGCGCGCGCCGCGGCGACCGTCCCGGCGCGGTCCTGGGTCTTGACCAGGATGCGGCGGCGGTGCCGTCCTCGCACCCGGAACATCGGCGCCGGCCCGAGCAGCTCCGATTCGGCCGGGAGGCGGGAGCGGAGTTCGGCGGCGATCGCGCGGGCGGCCTCGTCGACCTTCCCTTCGTCGGGCGAGGAGAGGTTCACCCGCAGGAGGTGTGAGTACGGCGGGTAGCGGAGGATGCGGCGGCGGCCCAGCTCGCGTTCGAGGAAGCCGGCCGAGTCGTGGGCGGCGGCGTGCTCGATCGAGGAGGCGCCGGGCGCGAGCGTCTGCACCATCACCTCTCCCCCCGCCTCGCCGCGGCCGGAGCGCCCGGCCAGCTGGGCGACCATCGCGAAGGTCCGCTCCTCGGCGCGGAAGTCGGGGAAGCGCAGGGTCGCGTCGGCGTCGAGGATCGCGCTCAGCGTCACCTCGGGGAAGTCGTGGCCCTTGGCGACCATCTGGGTGCC
>JAFDWD010000842.1 GCA_018268695.1 Actinomycetota bacterium | reverse complement strand
GCTCGCGCAAAATGGTCCAGTACGAGGACACCTCCGCCGACGACGCGGTCCGCGTCTACGACCGCGGCCTCGACTTCGCCGAGCCGCCCGCCAACTTCGGCGAGTACCGCCTCACCTACCGCACCGGGGACATGGTCGCCCCGCAGATCGCCGCCGCCGAGCCACTGGCACTGGAGCTGAAGGACTTCGCCGCGGCGATCCGCGACGGCGTCCGGCCGCGCTCGAGCGCCCGCCTCGGCCTGGAAGTGGTTCTGGGCCTGGAAGCCCTGGAGCGCTCCCTACACAGTCACGGAGCGCCGGTGAAGGTCCGCTCCGTCGAGGAGGCCAAGGCCTCCAGTCGCGTCGTCCACGCCTAGGGCGTCGCGACCACGCCTGCCGGAAGTGCCGATTTCGGCCGTCCGGCAGGCGTGAAAAGTAGGAGATTCGGAGGAGACGAGTGTTCTAGAGAAGGTTCCGGGTAATGCGGAAAGTATTGATGGTGGATGGGGTTCAAAGGTCCCCAACGTCCGCGATTTACCCAGTAATTCGGCGGCCGAAATCGGCGCTAGTTGGTCGCCGCGGCCCCTTCCTCCTCGAGCCGATCGAGCTCGGCCAGATAGAGGAAGACGGAGTGCGCGGCGAGGCGGTCGACGGTCGTGTGCCGGCGCTCGGCCTCGGCCGAGAGCACGTTTTCGACCTCCGGCCCGACGTTCAGCTCGACCTCGGAGACGGGACCCTCGAAACTGGCGTTTTGCAGGAAGGACGGGAACTCCGGAGCACCGCGGCCGGAGCGCAGTTTGCCGACGTAGTAGAGCAACGCGATCTCCACAGCGGCAGGCAGATCGGGGCCGAGGCGCTCTTCGATGCCCTGCCGGGTGAATGGGCCAACCGCAACCTGCATATCTCATCAACTCCCCATTACCGGGGGTTCTCACACCTTCGTCGAGAACCCCTACTTAATTCAGCCTAGAACCCATCGTATCTCTATATGAGAGTTCTTTATCGCTATCGGCGCGGGACACACCGGGGTTTAGAGACGGCCGGATATTCGGGATTGACAAGTACCAGGTTCGACCTATTGTGAGTTTCATCGGAGTCGGGCTAGGGCACCGATCCAAGGGGGCTCGTCCAGGGACCTTTGGGGGCAGTTGGACAAGGAAACCCGAGCAGTATCCGCATGCGGTGAGCATGCAGGAGAAACCAATGTGCACGGCGCTGAACGGCGCGAGTGGTAACTCAGGAGACAGTCGCCTGACGCAGTTGGCCGTGGCGAAGGCAAAGGAAGGGGATGCGGACGGCATCCACTATCTGTACGTGCGGTACGCGGACGACGTCCGCAGGTACGTGGCCACCTTCGTCAAGGATTCCTACGAGGCCGAGGACATCACCCACAACGTGTTCGCCAAGCTGATGACGGCGATCACCAAATACCAAGAGCAAAGCGTTCCCTTCGCGGCCTGGATCCTGCGGGTGGCACGCAACGCCTCACTCGATCACCTCCGCGCCAGGAGGATGATCCCGACCGAGGAAGTCCGGCTCTCAGACTCGCAGTCGACGCATGACGGCGGCGAGATGGGCCGGGATATCAGGATCGCGCTGGAATCCCTCCCCGAGGATCAGCGCGAGGTGCTGGTGCTCCGCCACCTCGTCGGCCTCTCGCCGATGGAGATCGCGGGCACGCTGGAAAAGACCGAGAGCTCGATCCACGGCCTTCATCACCGTGGCCGGCGCGCCCTCCAAGGCGCTCTGACCGAGCTCGGCGCGGTTCCGGTCGTCGCCTCGGCCGGCTGAACCCGGGCGAGTTCGGGGACAAACCGCGCTGGGACGATCGGCGACCGAGGCAGGCCAAGGCCTCGGTCGCCGGTCACGTCCTGTGCGTTGCGCGGGGCCGGGCGGCCGTCCGAGGGGCCGTGTCTGCCGTGTTCCTTATCCGCCCATACGACGGGTTTCGAACACCGCAAGGCCCTGCGTGGTTCGAAACTTCGGCCATGGCGAAGCAAGGAACCACGCAAGCTCTCGCGGTGTTCGAAAGCTCGGCTATGCCGAGCTTAGGAACAGCGCAAGCTCTCCTGCGGTGTTCGAAACTTGGCGTATCGCCAAGTAAGGAACCACGCAGATGCCTGACCGTTCGGGGCCCGGCGCACCTCCCGGGCCCAGCCGTTTCCCTCACATCCCCGGCCGTCTCGGCCACGGCCACAGCCAGCCAGGGCCGTGGCCGAGACGGCCGCTCTCGCCGCAAACCCTTGCGTCCCTTGCCTCGAGCCAGGTGCCCGCTAAGGCCTGAGCCGAACCACCTCGGTCGGGCCGGCGCCTGGGTCGGCGCCCGCCTCCAGCATCTGCAGGCGGATCATCACCCGCTCGGCGCGGAGGCGGAAGGCGGTGATGCGTTCCTCGAAGGGGTCGGGCAGGCGGGGTTCGGCGCTCTCGGGCCGGGGCAGGAAGTCGGCGGGCGCGGGGCGGCCGACGACGCGCTTGGCGTCGACCGGCTCGGGTGAGGGCTCGGCCACGGTCGGCGCCGCGACCGCCACGCCCTCGGCCCTGGCCGC
>JAFDWD010000841.1 GCA_018268695.1 Actinomycetota bacterium | reverse complement strand
CGTCGCCCCGCAGGCGGTCGGTCTTGTAGTCGACGACCAGCGGCGGGGCGCCGTCGCGCTCGACCAGGAGGTCGATCGAGCCGCGCAGCACGGTGCCGCCCGCGCCGAGCAGGATCGGCACCTCTGCCCGGACCCGCGAGGCGGCCGCGATCTCCTCCCGCAGCGGCGAGCCGAGCCAGTCGCGGACCGGCCCTAGGAGCTCCGCCGCGCCCGCCGCGTCGAGGTGTAGGCCGGCCGCCAGGGCGTGGCGACGGGCGAGGTCCGGAGTCGGCTCCTCCCAGGCGTTCGCCTCCGACCACTCCAGAAGCGCGTGCACCGCGGCTCCACGGGCGCTCCGTTCCTCGCGTGCGGACGGCCCCTCGTCACCCTCCGTGCCGACCCGCTTGACGCCGTCGGCACTGGACGGCAGCCCGAGCACCCGCTCCATGTAGAAGCGATAGGCGCATTCCTCGAACGCCGAGATGGCGGTGTAGGAGAGCGGGCGGCTCGGCACCACCGGCGGCCTACGCTCCACCAAGGGCGGGGTACCCGATCCGAGCTCCCGCTCGGCGGCCGCGTCGAGGTGGAGGCCGCGCAGCTCGGCGGCGCGCTCGGGCGAGGGCAGGTTTAGATGGACCGCGATCTCGCTCGGCCCGAATGCCTCGTCGAGGCCGGGGCGCGGCTCGGGGGCGGGAACAGAGATCGCGAAGCGCTCTTGCGGCGGCCCTGGCGCGTCGGCCTCGGCGTCGCCATCCTCGTCGGGCTCCTCCTTCGCCGGCCGCGGCGCGCCGAGGGCGTCGACCAGGCGCTCGACCACCGGAGTGCCCGGCTTCGTCTCCTTCGCCGGCTCGGGTTTCACCACGCCGCTCAGGATCAGGCGCTCGCGGGCGCGGGTGGCGGCGACGTGGAAGAGGCGCAGGCCCTCCTCGGAGTCCCGCTTCTCACCGGCTTCGATCAGCTCGCCGTAGTCGTAGAGGTTGATCGCCGCGCGCCCGAGGCGGCGCCACTGGAGGCCCACCCGCGGCGGCTGCTCGCGTCCCAGGGCCAGGACGGGCCGGCGGCCGCCGGAGAGGAGGCCGCGGGAGAGGTCGGGGACGGCGACGACCTCGAACTCGAGCCCCTTGGCGTTGTGGACGGTCATGATCCGGACGCCGTCGTGGCCCTCGGCGGCGGTCGCCGCCTGGGCCTCGGTGTCGACCTCGGCGCGGGCGGCGAGGAAGTCGAGCAGGCCACGGAGGTCCCGCCCCTCGCGCTCCTCGTAGGCCGCCGCCAGGCGGGAGAGCTTGCGCACGTTCGCGAGGCGCGCCTCGCCCGCCGGCCGCAGCAGCGTCGCCAGGTCGTACCCCGTCTCGGTCACCGCCGCCTCGATCAGCCCGGCAAGGCCGAGCCGCGGCGCGCGCGCCCGCAGTCCCACGATCCGGCCGGCGAACTCCGCCAGCAGCTCCCGCTCGCCCGCGGGGATGTCGGCGAGCCGCTCGGGGGCGGCGATCTCGACCTCGTCGCGCAGCGCCAGTCGCTCCAGCGCCGGCCAGACGTGGCGCCGCTTCCCCGCCGCCGCCCGCAGCAGCCAGAGGGTGTCCGGAGCGACCGCGCAGGCGGGCGAGGCGAGGGCGCCGAAGAGGGCTTCGTCGTCGAGCGGGTTCGCGATCGTCGCCAGCAGCGCGCAGACGTCGGCCACCTGCTGCTGGGACCAGTAGCCGCGCCCACCGACCACGTAGGGGCGCAGCCCCGCGCGCGCCAAGGAGTCCTCGTAGGCGTCGAGGTGGGTGAAGGCGCGGAGCAGGACGACCATCGCGCCGCGCTCGACGCCGGCGTCGTGGAGGTCGCGCAGCCGCGCCGCGAGGGCGCGCGCCTCGGCGAGGCAGTTGAGCGGCGTGCGCCCGTCGATCGCCGGGTCGAGGTCGATGCCGTCGCCATCCCAGCCGTCGCGCGCGGTCAGGTGCAGCTCGACCGCCGGGCCGGTGCCGCGCGGGGCGGGGGAGGAGGGTGGCGCGCCGACGCGCAGCGGCCGGTAGCCCGCGCCGAGGAGCGCCTCGCCGAAGAGGTTGACCGCGCCGATCACCTCCGGGCGCGAGCGGAAGTTGCCGCTGAGGCGCATCAGCTCGGCGCCCGGGTCGGCGTCGATCTGCTCGCGGCGGCGGCGGAACACGTCGAGGTCGGCGTGGCGGAAGGAGTAGATCGACTGCAGCTCGTCGCCGACCACGACGAGCTGGGACTTCGGCCCCTGCAGGGCCTCGATCAGCCGCAGCTGGAGGCGGTTGGTGTCCTGGAACTCGTCGACCAGCAGGTGGGAGAAGCGGCCGCGGTAGGACTGGCCGATCTCGGCGCGCTCGAGCAGGCGGGCGGCGAGGATCTGGAGGTCCTCGAAGTCGATCCCGGCGCGGCGCTCCTTCGCCGCCTCGAAGGCGACCGTGTAGAGGCGCAGGAGCTCGGCGAGGTGGCCGTAGGCGACGCCGCCGTCGCCCGCCTCGGCGGTGCTGGAGATCGCGTCGTCCATCGCTTCGCGGAAGAGGGCCAGCGCCTTGGCGGTGCCGCCGGGGCGGAGCGCTTCCAGCTCCCCCAGCGAGGGCGGCGGGCCGGGCTGGGCCAGGCGGGCCAGCGCCTCCTCGAGCGCGGCCCGTTTGCCGTCGCCCTCCTTCAGCTCCTCGAGGCATTCGCCGGCCGCCTCGATCGCGCGGGCGATCAGCTCGGTCGGGTCGGAGACGGGTGGGTCGGGCAGCGTCGGGTCGGCGACGCCGCGGCTGCGCAGCTCGTCGTGGATGGCGACGATGACGCCGCGCAGGCCTTCGAGGTCGTAGGCGGCGACGGTCTCCTCGCGGGCCGGGTCACCACCCGAGAGGAACTCGGCGAGGGCGGCGTCGAAGGCATCGCGGGCGGCGCGCTGGGCCTCCGGCTGGTCGAGGACGCGGTAGCCGGGGTCGACGCCTGCGGCGACCGGGTGGGCGGCGAGGATCCGGTTGCAGAAGCCGTGGATGGTGGTGATCCAGGCGCCGCCGATGCTCGAGAGGAGGCTCGCGGCCCGCCCCGCCGCGGCTCCCGTGCCGACGGCGCGGCGGGAGAGCTCGGCGCGCACCCGGGCGCGCAGCTCGGCGGCGGCCTTGTCCGTGAAGGTGAAGGCGAGGACGGCGTCGGGGGGGACGCCCTCGTCGACGACCAGGCGAACGTAGCGCTCGACCATGACCCCGGTCTTGCCGGAGCCGGCGCCCGCTTCGAGGAGGACGTTGTGGGCGCGGGCGCCGATCGCGGCAGCCTGCTCGGGGGTCGGGGTGCGCTCGACCGCAGGCTCGGGCGCGGCCGCGATCGGCGGGGCGCCCGCCTCGGGCGTCGTGTCGCTCACCGTTCCCACCCGGCTTCGTTCTCTTCCTGCTCCACATAGGAGGGCGCCCGGTCGCGGCGGCAGATCGGCGCGAACGAGCACCAGGTCGGGCAGACGTCGTGGCCGCGCAGGCCCTCGCGCGGGCCGGGGTCGCGGCGGATCTCCCCGGCCCGGATGCGGGCGACGATCGCGGCTCCGCGCTCGCGCGTCGTCTCCAGGATCTCGTCCAGCGCCTCGTCGTCGACCACGTCGGGCCGGTAGAGGTCGTAGCCGGCCAGGTCGCCCGCCGAGGACTTCGCGACGAGCCCGCGCGGGCGCCGGTTGGAGGTGCCACGCAGCGGGTGATAGATGCCGCCGACCGGTTCGGCGCCCCAGTGGATCTGCGCGGCCAGCAGGTAGAGCGGCAGCTGCAGCTTCGCCCGTTCCTCGAACTTGTCGCGCGGGGTGACGCTCGCGGCCAGCTTGTAGTCGTGCACGACGGCGCGGCCGTCGGGCGCCCGGTCGACCCGGTCGATCGCCCCGTGCAGGCCCCAGCCGCCGAGGTCGAGCGTCGGCCGCGCCGCTTCCTCGTGCGCGCCGAAGCGGGCCTCCAGGAGCCAGGGCTCGAAGCCGCCGGTGTCGCGCCCCGCCTCTTCGCCGAGGTAGCGCTCCAGCAGCCGCTCGACCCGTCGCGCCATCGCCCGCTCGGCCGGGTGGCCGCCGATTTCCCGCTCGGCGAGCTCCTCGGCCAGCAGCGCCCGCCCGCGGTCGATCCAGAGCGCCAGGGTGGAGGGACGGGGGAGGACGGCGTCGCCGCCGGGGTGCTCGCGGTAGAGGCGCTCGAGCACCGCGTGGATCAGGCCTCCCTGGACGAGCGGGTCCGGGACGGGGTCGAGTTGCTCGGGCGCCAGCTCGTGGCTCGCGAACCAGCGGTAGGAGCATTCGTCGAAGCCCTCCAGGGTGGTGCCGCCGTAGGCCTCGACGGCGGCGAGCGAGGCGAGCACGGCGGGATTGGCGAGAGGGCCCGGCGCGCGCGAGGCGGCCTCGGCCCGGCGCGCCCGGCGCAGGCGGTCGTCGAGAGAGGCGACGAGCCCGGCGTCCCCGATCCCGACGGCGCCGAGCAGCGCGCGCGGCTCGGCCTTCGGTCCATGGGTGGCGAGCGCCCGGGCCAGCTCGTCGACCGAGGGCGCCTCCGCGAGCGGCGCGACGACGTCGGCGAGCCCGCGCTCCTTGGTGATCGCCGCCTCCACCGGGTCGGCGTCGTCGTCGGCGGGTGCCGGGGCGATCAGCGCTCGCACCTCCTCCAAGAGCGGCGAGCGGGACTCGGCGGCCCCGTTCTCGTCGCTGTCGCGGTAGGAGAGGAAGAGGCGGCGGCGCGGCAGGGAGAGGCAGACGCCGAAGAGGTAGCGCTCCTCGGCTTCGGTGTCCTGGCGGGTGTCGAGGCCGAGCCGTTCGCGTTGCACTTCGGAGAGGAAGGGGTCGCCACCGCGATCGCGGCGGGGGAACTCGCCGTCCTGCAGCGAGCCGACGAGGACGTGGTCGAAGCGCGCGGCGCGCAGGCGGTAGGGGTCGGCGATCCGCACCCGGCCCTCGACCGGCCCGCTCCAGACGCGGAAGTCGAGCGCGGCGACGGTCTCGGCGAGCTTCTCCGGCGCGGGGGCGAGGGGGCCGAGCTCCGCGAGGTCCCAGAGCGCCGCGGCGATCGCCCCGGCGGCGCGTAGCTCGAGGCCGTCGCCGGGGCCGAGCCGCGGGCCGTCCTCGCCGGTCCGGAACGGCCGCGAGGCCATCGTCGCGGCCAGCGCGCCGACCGCGACGCAGAGCGCGGCGGGGGATTCGGCGGCGGCGTCGCGGAGGCGGCGGAGGTCACGCGGATCCTCGCCGATCTCGCGCTCCTCGCCGTCGCCCGGGCCGTCCCCCCGGCCCTTGCCGCGCCAGCGCGCCAGGGCGGTCTCCGCGTCGGCGATGCGTTCGCGGCGGATCGCCCGCTCGAGCCAGTCGACCCGGCCGGGCGAGAAGCCCGACGGCCCGCGCAGGTAACGCAGGAGATCGGCGGCGCGGCCGGTCCCGAAGGCGGTCTCGAGCAGGGCCACGACGGCGCCGCCGACCGAGGTCGAGGCGACCGGGACCTCGGCCTCGAGGGCGGCGGCGATCCCGTTCGCCTCCAGCGCCGCTTCGACCTCGGGGCCGCGCCGGCCGGGATCGCGCAGGGCGACCGCGATCTCGTCGGGGACGGCACCCGCGTGGATCAGCCGGGAGACCTCGGCGGCGATCGCTTCGGCCTCGGCGCGGGTGCCGGCCGAGCGCAGGAGCGTCAGGTCGGAGGGCTCGGGGAGCGGCTCGGGCGGCGTCCCCGGCAGGCCGAAGCCGCGGGCGAGCGCGTATAGCTGGGCGCTCT
>JAFDWD010000840.1 GCA_018268695.1 Actinomycetota bacterium | reverse complement strand
GTGCAGAAGAGCCTCGCCGAGGGGTTCGGCCTGACCGTCGCCGAGGCGATGTGGAAGCGGCGGCCGGTGGTCGGCAGCCGGATCGGCGGCATCGGCGAGCAGATCGTCGACGGCGAGAGCGGCCTGCTGGTCGACCCGCGCGATCCGCGCGAGCTGGCGGGCGCGGTGCTCGGCCTCCTCGGCGACCCGCTGCGCGCGGCGCGGCTCGGCGCCGCCGCCCACGACCGGGTCCGCCGCCGCTACCTCGGCGCGGGGCGACTGGCCGAGTACGGCGACCTCCTGGGCGAGTTGGAGGGCGCGCGGGCGTGAAGTACCCCGCCCACCTCGCGTCCGACGTGGTCCTGCGCGACGGCTCGACGGTCCACCTGCGCCCGGTGCGACCCGACGACGCGCCGCTGCTCCTCGACTTCTTCTCCTCGCTCGACGAACGCTCGCTCGCCTTCCGCTTCTTCACCGGCGCGCCGGACCTGGACGACGTCGCGCGGATCCTCGCCGACGTCGACTACCGGCGGCGCTTCGGCCTGCTGGCGCTGCGCGGCGCCGAGGCGCGGCCGGTCGGCCACGGCTTCCTCGCCGCGATCGACGACGAGCTGGTCGAGATCGCCTTCGCCGTCAGCCCGTCCCTGCAGGGCAAGGGACTCGGCAGCGTGCTGCTCGCCCAGCTCGCCGAGCGCGCCGCGGAGGGCGGGTTCGTGCGGATGCTCGCCGACGTCCTGCCGGAAAACCACGCGATGATCTCGATGTTCCGCCACAGCGGCTTCCCGGTCGAGGTGCGCTCCGAGCCGGGCTCGGTGGTGGTGGAGATGCCGATCTCCCCGGCGCCGGAGGCGATCGAGCGCTTCCAGGAGCGCGACAGCGTCGCCGCCCGGGCCGCGGTCGCAGGCTTCTTCGACCCGGTGACGGTGACGGCGATCGACGGGCCGCCGGAGGCGACGCTCGATTGGGCGCGGGCGGCCGGGGAGGCGGTGCGGGCGGTCGTCGTGCGCGGCGAGCCGGACGGCTGGGAGCGCGGGGACGGCGCGGCCGAGCACCGGCTGCTGGAGATCTGCCGCCTTTCGGGCACGCGATTGGTCGGGCCCGCCTCCTTCGGGGTCCTGGACAACCGGCCGGGGCGGACGCTGAACCTGACCGCGAGCGCCGAGCGGCCGCCGCCCGGCGGCGTCGGCATCGTCGCCCAAGGCGCCGGGGCGGGCGAGGCGCTGCTGCGCGGCGCGGTGGCGAGCGAGATCGGCGTATCGACCTTCGTCTCCCTCGGCGACCGCGCGGACATCACCGCGAACGACCTGCTCGAGTACTGGGAGAAGGATCCCGACACCGACGTCGCGTTGCTGCAGGTCGAATCGTTCAGTGACCCGCGGCGCTTCGCCCGCGTCGCCCGCCGGGTCGGCGCGCTGATGCCGATCGTCGTGATCGCCGAGCGGGCCGCCGCCGAAGCGCCCGGGGTGGGGCTCTTCGACCAGGTCGGCGCCTTTCGGGTCGACGGGGTCGAGGAGGCGCTGGAGCTGGCGAGCGAGCTGTCGGACCCCGCGATGATCGCGGAGTGGAGGCGGCTTCCGTCGGCGCCCGCCTCGGCGGAGGTCCCGCGCTCCGACGAGGCTGCGGCGATCCTCGCGGCGGCGCTGGAGAAGGGCGGCGAGGAGCTGGACGAGGCCGCCGCCGTCCGGCTGCTCGACTGCTACGGGATCGCCGTCGGGGAGGTCGAGGGACAGGGGCCGGTGACGGCGCTGCGGGTGGCGGTCGAATCCGATCCCCTCTTCGGCCCGGTGCTGCGCTGCGGCCGGGTGGGCGCGCCCGCCGACCGGCAGCCGGCGCGGCTCTGCCCGCTCGGGGAGAGAGACGCGGAGGACCTGCTCGACCGCCTCGAGCTCCTCGACCTGCCGCCGGTCGGACTGACGTCTCTCGAAGCCGTTTTGGGGGGCGCCGCGGCCGCGGCGGCAGCCCACGCCGAGCTCGCCGCGCTGGAGCTGGATCCACTGCTGGTCACCGCCGACGAAGCGGTGGCGGCGGCCGCGCGGGTCGGCGTCCATCCCCCGGCCGACCGTCGTCCCTGGCCCCGCACCTGGGACTGAGGCACGGCGCCACACCCGAGGATGTGGAGTTGACCGCATGCGCGCGGGGGCGCCACGCGATTCCATGGTGTCGATGACCGTGAGCGCCGACATCCGCGCCGCACAGACCCAGAAGATGGCCTCCCAGCGGGTCTGGGCCACGCCCGCCGCGGTCGACGCGATCGTCCACCTGCGCGCCCACCTCGGCAACCTCGTCCTCCGCCACGTCGCGGACGCCGAAGGCGAGCCCGAAGTCCGCCTCGTCCACTCCACCATCCCCCGCGGCCCCGACGACATCTGCCTCGGCAACGTCGGCGGCGTCCTCTTCCTGATCGACCGCGCCCACGACGTCGCCCTCGGCTACCCGGACTTCCACGTCGATGTGACCCCGCCGAGGCTGGAGAACGACGACGAGGGCGTATCGGCGCAGTACCACCTGGTGAGCCGCGCGGTGCGGCAGCCGCAGTCCTAGATCGGTCCTGGGCGTCTCACCGCGGCCCTGGCTGGCTGTGACCGCGATGAGACGCCCAGGACGTGAGGGTTCCGTGTGGAAGAGCGGGGGATTCGAACGGTCAGGAATCTGCCGTGTTCGTTATCCGCCCATACGACGGATCTCGAACACCGCAGATTCCTGACCGTTCGGGGCCTGGCGTACGACCCGGCCCAATCGCTTCCCTCACATCCCCCGGCCGTCTCGGCGACGGCCACAGCCAGCCAGGGCCGTGGCCGAGACGGCCGCTCTCGCCGCCACGCCTTGCGTCCCTTGCCTCGAGCGCCGGCCTACCCCGGGACGATCCGGCCTGCGCGCAGTTCCAGCACCTCGTCGAAGGCATCGAGGGCGGCGCGCTCGTGGGTGATGACGAGGACGCCGGGGCCGTCGGCGGCGGCGAGGCTCGCGATGCGGCGTTGGAGGTCGGCGGCGCCGGCGGGGTCGAGGTGGGCGGTGGGCTCGTCGAAGACGAGGAAGTCGGCGTCGGCGAGGAAGCCGCGGGCGGCGGCGATGCGTTGGCGCTGGCCGCCGGAGACCTTGGCGCCCGCCTCGCCCACCTCGGTGTCGAGGCCGTCGGGGAGTGAGTCGAGCCAGGGGCCGAGGCCGACCGCCTCGAGGGCGTCGCAGATAGCGGCGTCGCCGGCGCCGGCGCATCCCAGGGCGACGTTGTCGCGAAGGGTCGAGGTGAAGAGGTAGGCGTTCTGGGGGGCGAGGCGGATCGCGGCGCGGATGTCGTCCCCCGCCATCGCGGCCAGGGGCACGCCGGCGAGCTCGATCCGTCCCAGAGTCGGGTCGCGGAAGCGGACCGCGAGCTCGGCCAGGGTGCTCTTGCCGGCGCCGCTGGGTCCCAGCAGCGCGACCGCGCGGCCCGGGCTGAGCGCCAGGTCGACGCCGTCGAGGACCCAGGGGGCGTCGTCCTCGTAGCGGAAGCGGACGCGGTCGAAGCGCAGGACGCCGTGACGCGGCGCGAGTGGCCGCGCGGGCTCGGCGACGGGCGGCTCGCGGTCGATCACCGCCTCGATCCGACCCGCCGCGGTCGCGCAGGCGTCGATGCCGGCGGCGGCGACGCCGAGCGGCGCGACCGCCTCGAAGGAGGCCATCGCCAGGAGCGCCAGCGCGGCCAGCATGACGCCGGCGAGGACGCCCGAGTCGACCGCCGGGATCGCCACCGCGAGCATCGCCACGACGGCGGCGCCGGCGATCGCCGTCAGCAGCCCGGCGGCGAGGCCGCCCGCCACCGCGTCTGAGCGTTGCAGCTCGGCGAGGCGCGCCCCGGAGGTCTCGGCGCGGGCGATCCAGTCGTCGGCGCGCCCGGCCACGGCAAGCTCAGCCGAGCCGGTCGCGACCTCCAGCACCTGCCCGGTCAGCTCCGCCCGCGCCGCCGCCTGGCGCCGCCCGGCGCGGCGGTTCGCCGCCCGCGTCACCAGGGGCACCAGCACCCCGGCGGCAAGGAGCCCGAGCGCCAGCACCAGCGCTGCCGCGGGCAGGATCAGGAAGGCGACGATGAGCGCGCCGGCCCCCGCCACGATCGCCACCGCCGGGGGCATCAGGCCGCGCAGGTAGAGGTCCTGCAGGGAATCGACGTCGCCGACGAAGCGCCCCAGCAGCTCCCCGCGGCCGAGCCCCGGCAGGCCGGCCGGCACGAGCGGGACGAGTCGGCGGAAGAGGTGGGAGCGCAGGTCGGTGAGCGCGCGGAAGGCGAGATCGTGAGAGACGAGCCGCTCGCTGTACCGCAGCAGCGCCCGGCTGATGCCGAAGAAGCGGACACCGACGATCGCGACGCCGAGCGCCAGGATCTCCGGCCGCTGGGCCGCGCGGCTGATCAGGTAGCCGGAGGTGGTGAGTAGCCCGACCGCGGCAAGCACCGCGCCCGCCCCGAGGGCGACGCTGAGCACCAGCCGCCGTCGCGACGGCGGCGCCACCGCGAGAATCTCTCGCAGCGCCCTCACCCAGTCACCTCCCCGAGCCCTTCCGAACCTTGCACGCTTGTCTCGCTATACGAGACAAGCGTGCAAGGTTCGGAAGGGGTGGTGATGCGGCCGTCGCGGAGCTCGACCACGCGGTCGGCGCCGCGGACGGCGGCCTCGCGGTGGGCGACGATCAGGGCGGTGCGGCCCGCGGCCAGGTGCTCGACTGCGGCGACGACCTCGCGCTCGGTCTCGGCGTCGAGGTGGGCGGTCGGCTCGTCGAGCAGCAGGAGCGGGGCGTCGAGCAGGAAGGCGCGGGCGAGGCCGATCCGCTGGGCCTGCCCGGCCGAGAGCCGGCGGCCCCCGTCCCCGACCCGCGTGTCGAGGCCGTCGGGCAGGGAGTCGACGACCGGGCCCAGCATCGCGTCGAGCGCCGCGTCCTCGATCTCGCTCCGCGGGGCGTCGGGCCGGCCGAGGGCGATGTTGTCGGCGATCGTCCCGGCGAAGATCGTCGGCCGCTGCGGCACCCAGGCGATCCGCCGGCGCCATGCCTCCGGATCGACGTCGCGCAGGTCGACGCCGCCACAGCGGATCGCGCCCGCGTCGGGTTCGGCGAGGCGCAGCAGGAGCGAGAGCAGCGTCGACTTGCCGCCGCCGCTAGGCCCGACCAGCGCCACCGTCTCCCCCGGCGCCAGCCGCAGGTCGACGCCGCGCAGCACCGGCTCGCGCCCCGGGTGGGAGAACTCGACGCCCTCCAGCAGGAGCGGCGCGTCCAGCGGATCGGGCGCCGGGACCGGGTCCGCCGGAGCGCTCACCGCGACCGGCCGGTCGAGCACTTCGAAGATCGCTTCCGCCGCGGCCATCGCGTCGGCGCCCGCGTGGAACTCGCTGCCGAGGCGGCGCAGCGGCATGTAGACCTCGGGCGCGAGGATCAGGACGGTCAGGCCCGCGGTCAGCCCGAGCGAGCCTTCGGCGAGCTGGATCCCGACCGTGGCGGCGACAAGCGCGACGCCGATCATCGCCAGCAGCTCCAGCACCAGGGCGGAGAGGA
Organism: Actinomycetota bacterium; assembly: GCA_018268695.1. The sequence continues at coordinate 909 of JAFDWD010000840.1, read as the reverse complement.
AGCCGATCCGCAGGGTGGCCATCGTCTCCCGGCGGTAGCTCTCGCCGGCGGCCGCGATCGAGTCGGCCTGAGCCTCGGCGCGGCCGTTCGCGCGCAGCGTCTCGAGGCCGCCGACGAGGTCGAAGAAGCGGGCGCTGAGGCGCGAGAGCCGCTGCCAGCGGCGCCGCGTCGCGCCTTCGGCGAGGCGCCCGATGAGGATCATGAAGACCGGCACCAGCGGCGCCGTGACGGCGAGGATCGCCGCCGCCTCCCAGTCGCGCGGCGCCGCCCAGGCGAGGATCGCGAGCGGCGTCAGCCCCGCCAGCACCGCCTGCGGCATGTAGCGCGCGTAGTAGGCCTCGAGCGCGTCGACACCCTGCACGGTCGCCGCCGCCAGCTCCCCGGAGCGCTCGCCCGAGAGTGCGCCGGGGCGCTCCTTCAGCAGGTGGCGGACGAGCCGCGAACGCAGCTCGGCCATCACCCGCGAGGCGCCGATCCGGCCGGTCGCCTCGAAGCCGAGGTCGACCGCGCCGCGGGCGAGCGAGACGGCGAGCAGCCAGGCCAACTGCGGCAGGAGGGCCGAGAGCGAGGAGCCGCCGAGGAAGGCGTCGACGACGATGTGGGCGAGCAGCGTCGCCTGGGCGATGATCAGCGCCGTCGCCAGGCAGCCGAGGGCGACCGTCGTGGCCAGCTGCGCACGCGCCGCGCGGCTCGCCTTGCCGAGCCGCCGCTGCGTCGCCCGCGCCCTAGCCCTGGCTTCCGGGTCCTGCCGGCTGGAGCTCATCGGGGTCCTCCTTGTCGCGCTCCGCGAGCAGGCCGAGCGGGCTCCGCACGTCGCCGAAGTCCTCGGCCGAGACGCGCTTGCGGAACACCCAGTAGGTCCAGCCCTGGTAGAGCAGCACGACCGGCACCAGCAGCCCGGCCACCACC
>JAFDWD010000083.1 GCA_018268695.1 Actinomycetota bacterium | reverse complement strand
GGAGGTCAGCCGGATGTCCCGCAGCTTGCGGCCGGGCCTCGCCGCGACGATCTTGAGTGAGTCGGGACCCGGCTCGACCGAGGCGTTGACCGGTTCGCGATCGAGGTCGGAGGCGATCCGGCGGACGAAAGCATTGATCGCCGGATGCGAGTATTCGACGTCGGCGGCGATCGAGTCGTCGACTTCGCCGCCGGTCACCTCGCGGACGAGTCTGCCCGGCAGGCCACCGCCCTGGCCCGCCGCGACGGCCCGGCGCACCGCGCGGGACACATCGACGCGAACCTTGAGCTGATCAGCCGACAGCGACCAGCTCCGACCCTGGTAGGTGACCGTGAGCGGATGCCTTCAGGGGCGAGCAGTTGTCGACGCAACGCAGCTTCGGCTTCGCCGGCGCTCATGCCGCCGACATCGAGCCCGGCGACGGCCACCCCTTCGGCGATCTTGCCCTTCTGCGAGCTGTCGTAGGCGAAAGCGGCCACCGCCGCAAGCCCCACCACGATCACCGCGACGGCGACGATTCGCGATCGTCGGTCGATCATCCCCGGCTCAGGCGCTGATCGCGCGGCGTCCCAGCAGCGCCCACTTTTCTTCGAATTCGGCCTTCGTCCAGGTCAGCCGCTCGCCGGTCAGGGGATCGTTGACGATCAGGCGTCCGCCGGTCAGTCCGCGCAGCAGCACCGTGTGCTCGCCCCAGTTCACCGTCACCGGCTCGCCGCGCGGGCCGCGCCAGGTTTCGTAGGGGCCGTCCGCCAGCGCGGTCCAGGCCAGGACGGCGTGGCCCGAGAGAAGTCGGCGGTAGATCGCCGAAGGCTGGGTGCCGCTCAGGTTCACCGCTTCGACCCAGCGGTCCGCGAGCGCGATCAGGGGCTTCCCGTAGACGCCGAAGCCGCCGGCGACGCCACCACCTTCCACGCGGCCGACGAAGCCCTGCTTCGGATCTCCCCAGACTTTGGTGCCGTCCCGGGCGGTGCGCGGATCGAGGGGACCGTCGCGACGAAGCCTGCTTTGCAGGGATCGCTGGGTCTGCTCGACGCCGCGGGTCGCCAGCAGCATCTGCAGAGCGGCGGTCTCACAGTTGTTCGGGTACACCTGCTTGACCACCGGCGCCCGGATCGTCACGGAGACCGGTCGCTCGACGACGCTCACGCTTCCGCTGTCGGACGCCAGCCTCCCGGCGAGCTCGCGACGCGCCGACCGGCGGTCGAGCCGGTAGATGATCCTGGCATCGCCTCGTACCGCGACCCGCCGGGAGGGAACCGGCAGCGGACGGCTTCCCGCGACGATCCGTCGGGCCTCCGCCTCGGTCAGACTGAGATTGCGGCCGCCGGGGACGCTCAGGATGACGCCGCCCCGGGCGGTGGCCGCGTCGGTCCCGGCGCGGGGCAGGAGGACGAAGATCAGCAGTCCGCCGACGGCCAGCAGGAGGACGGCGACGGCGGCGGCGCGGCGGCGGCGGATCACCTGCGGCTCCCTCCTCATCGCCGGCCTTCGACGATCCCGCCCTCGTGCTCGGCGAGCTCCAGCTCGATCTCGGCGAACCCGGCCTCGGCGAGCGCCTCGCACCACCACTCACCGGAGGCCGGCCTCTCCCAACGGCCCGTGAGCAGGCGCGCGGCATTGCGGGTCAGCCGCCAGACGCCGGCGGGGCCTCTGCCGAGCAGCACCTTCACCTTCGCCTTGACCACGGCGCGATCACGGTCGTCGGTCAGGGCGACCTTGAACATCATGTCGCCGAGCACGAGCCTCCCGCCCGGCCGCAGGAT